>CAJXLC010000009.1 GCA_913055645.1 uncultured Pseudomonadota bacterium
CATTAGGTTGGACTTGTTGAATAATGCGCACTAAACTCATTGAATCAGATAAGTCGCCATAATGTAGAATAAATTTACAATCCATTTTATGGGGGTCTTGATTTTTTTTGCCCAAGCTTTCACTGAGTTTTTTTAATATGGCATCAGCGGCAATAATATTATCTAAGACTAACTCCATTGTACCAACGGAATTGTTGTCGTTAGCTGTTAGATAAATACCTTCACAAAGCCTAGAGCGAGTCTCAGAGGGCTGCATCATCATAACAGCCACATGATGCCCAAGATTATCGTCTGGCGGTGTCAGAGGGCGTCCCCAGAAAAAGAATTTCCATCGCATCAATGTGCCTATACAACGACTGGGGAAATTATGGAATAAATCGTATATGGCTTCTTGAGCTTTATACAAATTAGATTCTAATGAATATTTAACTAGAGCTAAATCTTCTTGATGACGACCGTCATCTTGATATTTTTTTAAAATGGCAGAAGCAATAAATAAACGACTCAAAACATCACCAAGACGCGCGGAAATTTTTTCTCGCCTTTTTAGTTCTCCACCCAATATGCCTAAAGTCATATCAGCCGAAAAAGCGAGTACTGCACTGAAACGATTAATAATTTGGTAGTATTTCTTGGTCTCATCTCTGAAGGGTGAGCGACTAAATTTTGAACCCGTAAATCCGAGCCATGCTGCTTTCACAAAGTTACTCAGAGCAAAGCCTAGATGACTAAATAGAGCGCTATCAAATTTTTTGATGCCTTCTTCAGCAACAGGGTGGTGGATGGCATTAATTTCATCGAGTAAATAAGGATGGCATCTTAATGATCCCTGTCCAAAAATTATGAGAGAACGAGTGAGAATATTCGCACCTTCCACCGTAATGCCAACAGGTATAGTTTGATACATACGTGCCAAATAATTCGATGGTCCCATGCAAATACCACGCCCACCATGCACATCCATGCCATCATTCACTACCTGACGCATGCTTTCGGTTAAATAATATTTCACAATCGCAGTAATCACAGCAGGTCGTTCACCCTGATCCAACATGGATAATGTAAGCAACCTTGTCGAATCCATCATATAGGTCAGCCCACCAATGCGAGACATCGCTTCTTGCACACCTTCAAACTTACCAACTGGAAGGTGAAACTGTTTACGAACCCGTGCATAAGCACCTGTTGTCTGACTCACGCGTTTACCAGCCCCAACACTTAAAGCAGGTAAAGAAATACCACGCCCTACTGCCAACCTCTCAACCAGCATCTGCCAACCTTTGCCAATATATGCCTCCCCACCAATCAACCAATCCATCGGCACAAACACATCTTTACCACTATTGGGTCCATTCATAAAAGCTGCATTGAGTGGGTAATGCCTGCGCCCTATTTTTACACCCTTGGTAGCCGTCGGAATCAATGCACATGAGATACCCAAATCTTTAGTGTCGCCCAATAAACCATCAGGATCATAAGCATGAAAAGCCAGACCAAGCACCGTCGCAACTGGTCCTAACGTGATATAACGTTTTTCCCAGTTAATGCGAAATCCAAGCACTTCCTTGCCCTTATATTTAACTTTACAAACCACACCAACATCCGTCATTGCTCCCGCATCAGAGCCAGCAACTGGACTGGTTAACGCGAAACAAGGGATTTCCTCACCTTTCGCAAGTTTGGATAAATAATGTTTCTTCTGGGTATCTGTACCATAAGATAAAAGCAATTCTGCGGGACCCAAAGAGTTCGGAACCATCACCGTTACAGCTGCGGTTAAAGAGCGACTAGCTATTTTTTGTACAACTTGCGAATGCGCATACGCCGAAAAATCTAAGCCGCCATACTCTTTAGGAATAATCATACCAAAAAAGCCATGTGATTTGATAAATTCCCACACCTCTGGTGATAAATCATTACGTTTATGCGTAATATCCCAGTCATCAAGCATACTGCACAAGACTTCAACATCGGAGTCTAAAAAATTCTTCTCTTCATCCGTTAGTTTATTTTTTGGTATATGAAATAACTTTTGCCAATCAGGATTGCCAGAAAATAATTCAGCATCCCAGCCTACTGTGCCTGATTCCATTGCTTCTTTTTCACTGTTGGAAATCGGCGGTAATGATTGTTTCATATGCTGAAATAACGGCTCTGTCAGCCAACGCTTGCGCATTTCAGACCAGTGCAATGGAATCATACAAACAGCAAATATCAGCCACAGAGCTATAGCTAAACCGCCACCAATCCAATCCAATGCCGTTATCACAAACAATGCCCCTGCAATGGTTGTTGTCCAAACCAACAACGACAGTTGAACGCGAACAAGCGTAAATAACAACACAAAAACGAATGCCAACAAAACAAACCACTGCATAGATACCTCCAAACACATGACTATTTTAAAAATAGCTAAACTTTAGTCTTAGTTTAGACCAAGTCCTTTCACATCACCAACTTATTGAGACATAAAAAAAGGGAGCCGAAGCTCCCCTTTTAGATACCTTAAACAAAATTAAAATCGCAAAGTATAATCAGCCGAGAACACATGAATATTAGCTTTATATGTACCATTGCGTTGCGTTCCTGCAGGCGGAGGCGTTGTTGCAGATGCTGTTTGATTGCGGTCTTTCACTAAAATATAACCATATGTAAGATTCAACGTTCCTGCTGAAAAATCTTGACCATAACCAATAGTAAAAAAGTTTCTGTCGTTACCGGCAATTCGGGGAGAAAAATTGGTATCATCAATAGGGCTGGGATTAAATCCATAACCTGCTCGCAGGTGCATATCTTTTTGAAAGGACCATTCTGTACCCAAAGAAAACGATGTTGTTGCTTTCCAGTTCTCTCTCACTGTCTTAGTAGAGCCTGTAATTGCATTCAAAGCCGATGTACCATAATCAAATTTTAATTGATCAAAAGTTTTCCAGTTGACCCAATCCACCTGAGCACTAACCAAAACATTTTCTATAGGGTGAAATGATATACCCCCTGATACCATGTCTGGTGTGGTAACTGATGTCTTAACTGCTGATGATGCGCCTGTTAATCCTGCAAAACCCAGTGCTTTGCCGCCAATTGCCCTTCCTGTAACATCTATTTTTACACGGCTACGATACGTCAAGCCCGCATTAAAACTATCGCTCTTATAAAAGATAGCTGCATTACCACCCCACCCATTACCATTACCATGTTGTGTCACAGCTGTACTGTCAAAAGCCACATTGGATACATTGAAGTACATCACACCAGCCGCAATCGAAAGATTATCATTGATTTTATAAGCAATCGTTGGATTCACATTGATCATGCGAATTTCTGAAAAAGTAAGGCTTCCACTAGCGCCTGTTGGATTTACAGGTGTTTGAGCACTGGTAAATGGTGCCCCAGAATTTGTCCAGTCTGTTGAAAGACCAAATGGCGCATTCACTACAAGTCCAAAAGCAATAGGCGCGTCCTCCATATTATAACCCACATAACCAAACGGGATCACATGACTCTTCTTATCCATGGAATACCCTGTGCCAGTGGCCGCAGTATAATCAACCGTTGGTATCGCAACTTGACCACCTGCTGTAATCGAAACACCATCCTGAAATACTAAAGCCGCAGGATTATACCACGCTGCTGTTGTATCATCGGCAACACCTGTAAAAGCATTTGCCAAACTCATCGCTTTCGTTCCTTGATCTTTCACCGCAAAGCCCGATGCAAAGGCTGTCGAACTAAATAATAAAATCATCAAAAATGTAAATAAATGCCGCATAAATCCTCCCTTAAAGATTAAAGCCACCTGCTATTTATAATACAAGATTCAATATCTAGCAAGTTAATTTCAACCGTGTGGTTTTCCTTCTACGGTATCTGGAAACACGCTGGATATACTTATCGAACGCCCATGTGCATCAACACGACGTACATGATGTCGTTTTAATTGGCGTAAACGTCTTACACCACAAGAATGTGCGATCGTACCCACCTCATGCAATAGATTCTCAACATAATGCGCAACACGTTCGGATTTATCCTCTGGATCCAAACCTGCTTGCAGACGCGGATTATGTGTTGTAATACCAGTTGGACATGTGTTTTTATTGCATTGCAAGGCTTGAATACAACCTAGAGAAAATAAAAAACCACGTGCAGACACAGCAAAATCAGCCCCCATTGCCAATGCCCATGCAACATCTGCTGGTGTGATCAACTTGCCAGAACACACGACCTTAATACGCTCACGTAAACCATAACCCACCAAATGATTGACCAGCATCGGCAAACTCTCTGGAATAGGCATACCGACATAATCCATCAAGGCTTGTGGTGCTGCGCCAGTACCACCATCGGCACTATCTAGGGTAATAAAATCAGGGGCCGCGTCCAATCCACGCTCTTTTACAGCATCAAACAAATGATCCAAGACATTACAGCCACCCAGTACAAATTTAATACCTACAGGTTTACCCGTTACTCGGCGCACATGCTCAATCATATCCAAAATATCATTCGGCGAATCAACATCCACATGTCGATTCGGGCTAATCGAATCTTTCCCCACCTCAATGCCGCGAATTTTCGCTATTTCTTCACTCACCTTGGCACCCGGCAACATCCCACCCTTACCTGGTTTTGCACCCTGACTAAGTTTTATTTCAAACATCTTTACCTGCGTATGCGCAGCAATATCCTTAAGCTTTTTATCACTTAAATTTCCATCACTATCACGCACACCATACTTTGCCGTTCCAATTTGAAACACCAAATCAGCACCACCTTGCAAGTGATATGGTGACAACCCCCCCTCACCCGTATTCATCCAGCAACCTGCTTTTGCCGCTCCTTTGGATAAAGCCAGCACTGCTACTTTGGATAATGCACCATAACTCATGCCTGAAATATTAAATGGACTTTTGGCTTTAAATGGTTGTTCACAACCTGAGCCAATGACAATACTTTGAATCTTTTCAGCGTCTTCTTCCAAAGCTGGAAACGGACAGTTTACAAAGAAGATACTACCAACAGGGCTTAAATCACGCGTTGAACCAAAAGCAGCTGTACTATCAACATTCTTCGCGGCTTTATAGACCCATTCACGCTGCGCGCGATTAAATGGCATTTCTTCTCGATCCATAGCAAAGAAATATTGTCGAAAAAATACCCCTAAATATTCAAAACCACTACGAAAGCGACCAATCAACGGGTAATTATGCCGGATAGCATTTTTTCGCTGAGAAATATCGACAATGTACAATGTTGTCGCAAATAAGAATAATAATCCCAGTATGCCAATCAACACAACGCCCATGGCTGTAAATATTTGGTATAATAATTCCATGCATACTCCTCATACCCATTAATCGTTCAAAAATAACGTTCCACCCAAGCCGCAATCAATTGTCCCACATACCGCGCATCGGACGGCTTGCTTAATAAATGATCCGATTGATCCAATGATATATAACTTTTGGGATGTAAGGCGGTCTGAAAGATTGTAGCAGCATGGTGAACACCAACCGTCTCATCCAAAGGAGCATGCAGCACCAACAATGCTTTTTTCAATTGGGCAATATCAGAGATAATAGAAACCGATTCCAAATCATCTATAAATTGCTGTTTAATCGTAAAATTACGCCCTGCCAACACTACTGTTGCCTCACCAAATTCTTCGATTTTCTTCTTAGAGTCTGAAAACTGTTCTGCCACATGCGATGGCGAAGCGGGGCTAGCAATGGTTACAACTGCCCGTACGGATTCAATCAAAGCCGCCGCTTTTAAAACGGCTGTACCACCCAAAGAATGCCCCACGATGATATTGGGTGCATAACCTTCCTGCCTCATAAAATCCGCTGCACTTAAAATATCCTGTACATTCGTGGTAAAATTCGTCTCTGAAAAATCACCTTCACTTTCGCCCAGTCCTGTAAAATCAAAACGAAATACAGCAATTCCTTGCGCCAATAAACCTTTGGTAATATGCCCTGCTGCGCGCAAACTTTTGTTGCAGGTAAAACAATGTGCTAAAAGTACATAAGCACGAGGTTCTTCATCAGGCTTATCCAAACGAGCCGATAACATATACCCCTGATTATTCTTAAAGCTACTTTTTTCAATATGCGCCATGTCTAATCGCTAAAACCAACGCATCAAGAAACGTACAATCTTTTTCGTGCCTTCAGAAAATAATTTTTCTGTATAAAAACTGCCTGCAATGCGCTTATTTACTTCCGATAATGTCGGGTACGGCGCAATCATCGAAGCCATTGCACCAATTTTCATTTTCTGACTGATGGCTAGAATCCAAGGCTGAATCAACTCACCCGCATGCATGCCAACAATGGTTGCGCCTAAAATACGTCCATTTTTTTCTGTCACAACTTTTACCATGCCTTCAGTACGTTTTTCAGCTTGCGCACGATCATTTTCTTCAAATTTCCAACGCAATACCCGTACAGACTTACCCGCACTTTCAGCATCCGCTTCTGTCATACCCACATGCGCCAATTCTGGATCAGTATAAGTCACCCAAGGTACAGCTGAATAATCAACTTTGGCAGGTAATTTAAACAACATATTACGAATCACAATGCCTGCCTGATAAGCTGCCATATGCGTAAATTGATACGGACCTGCCACATCTCCAATGGCAAAAATACGTTTATTGGAGCTTCTCAAGCGTGCATCAACGTCAACGCCACATGGACTATATTTCACACCTGCTGCTTCCAAATTCAATCCATTCACATTAGCGCGCCTACCTGTGGCAATGAGTATATGTGAACCGTCTACACATGCTTTTTCAGGGTTGCTTTCATCACCCATTTCACAGTGTGCACTGATACCTTTATCCGTTTTCTCGATACGCAAATTGCGTCCACCTTCATAAAAGTCCATGCCTTCATCACGCAAACGGTCAATGACAATCTGTGCCAATTCACGATCATCTTTCATCAGTAACCGCGCCAGTTCCATCACCGTTACCTTAGCTCCCAAACGACGATGTGCTTGTGCCATTTCAATACCAATCGGACCACCACCAATCACAATTAAATGATCAATGGCTTCTTTGTTATCAAAGATGTTTTCATTGGTAAAATAATCGACAGTGTCCAAACCTTCAATGGGTGGCACAAATGCTGAAGAACCAGTCGCCAGTACAAAATACTTGGCTTTTACTTGCACATCACCTGCTTGCACTGTCTTTTCATCCACAAACTCCGCCGCAGCCTGAATAACCTTCACACCCAAGCCTTCAAAACGCTCCACAGAATCATTCGGCGCAATCGCAGCAATCACACCGTGAACATGCTTATGCACCACAGCCCAATCCACCATCGGCTCGTGCGACTGTATGCCAAAGGCTGTCGATTCGCGCATATTTTGTGCTACATGCCCTGCAGCAAGTATTGCTTTGGATGGCACACAACCTGTATTCAGACAATCACCACCCATCGCCGCCTTTTCAATCAACACAACACTAGCACCCATTTGTGATGCGCCAGCGGCAACAGATAAACCACCCGAACCTGCTCCAATCACACAAATATCCGTTTGGATTATGCTCATAATGTTTCTCCTGATGATTTCTTTGCACTACCTTTGGTCTTCGTAAAACGTTTATATATAACAGGTACAAGTGCCAATAAACCCAGACCTAAAAATGCTCCCATGATTTCAGGTGTTAGAATACTGGCTGCTGAAAAGCTTTCACCCTGCTCAAACACCTTGCCCAGACCACTACCCGCCAAGGCATATACAAACGTTGCTGGCATAATGCCAAAGAATGTTGCCACGAGATAAACACGCAATGGTACACCCAAAAAAGCAGGTGCAAGGTTTACCAAAAAGAACGGGAATATCGGCACAAGGCGTAAAATAAACATATAACTCCAGACATCTTCTTCAAAGCCTGACTGCAATTTTTTCACAGATTCTCCTGCCTTTGCCAATAAAAAATCACCAAGCGATGTCTTAGCAATAAGAAACAGCATCGTTGCTCCGAACGTTGCTCCCGTCACCGCCATGACCGTGCCCCAGACTGCCCCAAATAAGAATCCACCACTTAACGTCATGACAGAGCCTCCTGGCAGAGATAACGTCACCACCAAGATATAAATACCAATATAGGTAAGCGATGCCATGATTGGATGCATAGAAACTTGCTCTGATAGAGCATGGCGATGTTCCGCCAATGCATCAAAACTTAAATACTTCCCTAAATCCAATATAAAAAATAAAGCAATCGCGACAGCGATCACCAGTATAGGCATAATACGTTTTAATATATCCATCATCATTCTACCAACAAATGATAATCAGGTGTTGGATTCAAAGGGCAGGAATAAAGATACTCACCTTTTTTTAACGTAATGGCATAATCTTTAAATCCGTCAGTTTGAATACCTCCCCCTGATACAGATGGTAACGTAAAACGATCCAAACCCTTACCTCGCAACCAGAAACCCAAAGTATACGGCACATCACGGTTGCGAACGCGAAAAACATAAGCACCAGGCTTCAAATGCAATGTTTCGCTCAAAGCCAATCGTTTATCCTGTGTGCGCTGATTAATAGCAATACAATCTTCTGCTTTTTTTGTTTGAAAAGCATAATCCTGAGATTCTACTTCTACAAACTGACACGCTGTTTGCGTTAACTTAATCACAACAGGTTCAGCCAATGCCTGCCCACTCACCAATAACGATAAAACCATCACGCCTAAAAACCACACATACATCGGCAACTCCTTTACTGTTTTGTGGTGGTCGCCATGTTTCCTTTTCAATTACACACCTTAGATAACTTTATGTCATGTGCTTTGATATATTGGCTTCTCTTTTAAGACGAGACTACATAAAATACACGTCATTCGCGGGAATGACGGCTGATTTACTATATAAGCTGTAGTAAATCAGCCTAAGGAAGTGCGGATTAAAGGTGTCATCTCGACCGAAGTGGAGAGAACTATTTTTCAACATCATTTTGCAAAAAAATATCTTTCGACTTCGCTCAAGATGACCAATCATGTCAAATGGCGTTAATCAGCGCTTCCCTAAATCCAACATACTCCTAGTGCCCTAAATATCGAGCAACACACCACCAAAACCTTCCAACGCTTCTTTCACAGTCACTAGAAAACCAACAGCTTCTTTACCATCAATCAATCGGTGGTCATACGATAAGGCTAAATACATCATGGGACGAATAATCATTTGATCATTCTCTACAATCACACGCTTCTGAATCGTATGCATACCCAAAATGGCTGATTGTGGTGTATTCAGAATAGGTGTGGAAAGCATGGAACCAAATACGCCGCCATTGGTAATAGAGAATGTTCCACCCTTTAAATCATCAGGCATTAACCCACCTTCACGGGCTTTGCTTGCCAAACTCACAATTCCCTTCTCAATCTCTGCAAAACTCATCAAACCTGCATCTTTTAATACAGGAACCACCAACCCATTTTTGGTAGAGACAGCAACACCCACATCCATATAATTATGGTACAACACATCCTCACCATCGATATAGGCATTGATAGCTGGATATTTAGAGGCTGCATACACACATGCTTTGACAAAAAATGACATAAAACCAAGTTTTGCATCGTATTTATCCATAAATGCATCTTTATGTTGCACGCGCATATTCATCACATATTGCATATTCACTTCATTGAATGTCGTTAACATCGCCGCCGTGTTTTGTGCTTCTTTCAAGCGTGTTGCAATACGTTTACGTAACCCCGACATCGGCACACGTTCCACACTGCGTTCATGTAACTCATTAGCTCCAAGCACAATACTCGCCTGTTCTTTCACTTTCTCAACCACAGACTCAGCCTTTTGTTGGGCTTCTTCTTTTGTCACTGCTTCTTCTTTTATCACTTTTTCTGTGGTCGACTTATTTTTCTTCACGGCTGCTTTTTCAGTTTTTTTCGTGGCAGTTTTTACGGCAGGCTTTGCGCTGACTTTTGCAGATGTATCCAACATACCTATCACTTCACCTGGCTCCACCACACTATCGGCTTCTTTTAAAATAGACTTTAAGACCCCTTCTTCAAAGGCCGTAATTTCCATGGTTATTTTGTCACTCTCAATTTCAGCCAAGACATCATCAACCAACACTTCATCACCCTCTGATTTTAACCATGAAACCAGTGTCGCTTCACTTTCAGATTCACCCAAACTTGGTACTTTAATTTCAATATCCATGATTTCCCTCACCCCGATTATGTTCATTATATAGCATATGATTATTCCGTAGGAATATCTTTTGCAAATGCGCTATCCAACAAATTCCGCAATTCTGCTTTGTGCCGTGGCATTGAGCCTACAGCTGGTGCCGCCAAGGCTGGACGGCTAACACAATAAAGCTTCTGCGCATCCAAAAGAATACGGCGTATCTGGCTATTAACTTGCGTCCATGCACCTTGATTTGCAGGCTCTTCTTGTACCCAAAATATCTCTTTCGCAGCGCTATAAGCATGCACAGTTTCGCGCAATAATTCCGTTGGGAATGGGTATAAACGCTCAACACGAACAATCGCCACATCTTTAACGTCCAATGCTTCACGCTCTGCCAATAAATCATAATAAACTTTACCTGAGCACAATAACAAACGCTGACAAGAAGCGGTCTTTACCTTCGCATCATCTTCAGCAATAACAGCTTGGAAATGCCCTGATGTAAAATCTTGCAAGGGTGAAAAAGATGCTTTCAAACGCAACATACTCTTCGGACTCATCACTACCAATGGTTTGCGCGTAGCAATCATAGATTGGCGACGCAGTAAATGAAATACCTGAGCAGGTGTTGTTGGACAAACCACTTGCATATTATCTTCTGCACAAAGTTGTAGAAAACGCTCCAGACGAGCCGATGAATGTTCAGCACCCTGCCCTTCATAACCATGCGGCAACCAAAGAACCAAACCCGACATGCGGCTCCACTTGGATTCACCTGCCGCAATAAATTGATCCATGACAACCTGAGCACCATTGGCAAAATCACCATATTGCGCTTCCCAAATCACCAAGGCCCGTGGTTCTGCAACTGAATAACCATATTCAAATGCCATCACTGCCAATTCAGAGAGCATGCTATCCACCACAATAAAATGGCTCATATCACCATTTTCCACTTGTTTTATCGGAACAAAACTTTTACCTGTTTTCTCATCATAAACGGTTGCATGACGATGAAAAAATGTCCCTCGCCCAGAATCTTCCCCTGATAAACGAATCCAACCACCTTCAGCAAGTAAGGTGGCATAAGCCATCACTTCACCACAGCCCCAATCTGCGAATGTTTGACCTTGCATCATTTGCAAACGCGCATCATAAATTTTCTCAACCCTTGAGCTTAAACTAAATGTATCGGGTACCACATGCGCACGCTGTGCTAAATCTTCCAAGATATTCGCTGCAACTGCCGTTTCAGGCTCTTTTGCGCCCTCACGAACATAACCTTGCCAACGCCCACCCAAACTATTCACATCATGCGGTTGAGTCACACCTTCTTTACGAAATTTATCCAGACATGCAATGTATGATTTTTTCATCTCTTCTGCGCTATCTGCAGTCAACACGCCATCATCAATCAATTGCTGGCGGTAAATTTGCTCAACGGTGGAATGTTTACCAATCTCACGGTACATCACAGGTTGTGTTACTTCAGGAGAGTCTGCTTCATTGTGACCATGTCGACGATAACACACCAAATCAATCACCACATCACTGCGAAACTGATTGCGGTATTCCATTGCTAAATCCATCACCAAACAACACGCATCGGGATCATCACCATTCACATGCAAAATCGGTGCCTGCACCATTTTTGCAATATCTGTGCAATATAATGTGGAACGTGAATCATAGGTATTGGTGGTAAAACCAATTTGATTGTTGACCACGATATGAATCGTGCCACCTGTACGAAAACCACCCAGCTCACCCAAATTTAATGATTCAGCGACAACGCCTTGCCCTGCAAATGCTGCATCACCATGCACCAAAACACCCAATACCTGACGACGAGCTTTATCTTTTCTTCGGCATTGCCTTGCCCGCACACTTCCCAACACAACTGGGGTAATAATTTCTAAATGTGAAGGATTAAAACCCAATGATAAATGTACTACACCACCGGGCGTTTCAATATCTGATGAGAATCCCAAATGATACTTCACATCGCCTGAACCAGTGGGTACTTCATCTTGCAATTGCGTACCTTCAAATTCTGAAAAAATATCTGTCAACGATTTACCCAAAATATTTGCCAAAACATTTAAACGTCCTCGATGCGCCATACCAAGAATAATTTCTTTCACACCTGTCACACCACTTTTTTGAATCAGCCTATCCAACATGGGAATCAGGCTTTCACCACCTTCCAATGAGAAACGTTTTTGCCCCATATAACGGGTATGTAAAAAGTGTTCAAAAGCATCGGCATGCATTACATGCTCAAAGGTACGCTGCCGAGTTTCAGCATCTTGCTTTTGACTGCCCTGCATATTTTCTAATCGTTCAAACAACCAGTGTTTCTTGGCTGAATTGGAAATATGCATCAACTCAGGACCTATACTTCCTGCATAGGTGCGTTGTAAGCGCCCTAAAATATCACGCAGTGGCAAACGCTCTTCACCCGCCATATCACCCGTTGGAAATTCGTGATTTAAATCTGCATCAGATAAACCATAATAACTCAATTCTAATTCAGGTCTAGGTTGCGGAATATTCAAACCCAAAGGGTCAAGGTTGGCTTGTGTGTGTCCATAAACACGCCAAGCATGAATCAAATATATCGCACGCGAAGGGTACTCCACAGGATAACTATCACAGGGCGTATGTGCTGATGTGTTTGAACCCTTCATTGCGCCATTTAAACGCGAAGTGGATGCCATTTTACTAAGCATCATTCTATGCTTCACAGCACCTATATCAGCTGCATCATCCGATTCAAAAACAGCCTGCCAATGTTCCGAAACTTGATTGGGTGTATCCAACCATTGCTCGTACAAAGCCTCAAGCCAAGCCCCACCTGCTGCAAAAAGTGATTCAGAATCATCCGATAATACTTCAGGATTTTTGCTCACACATCCTCCCTGATGTTACTAGACATATATACTATCTTTATTCATAGACAACATCACCAAAAAAGCAACATTCATGCCGATTAGCTAACTGTCTATGTTAAACAGCCATAGCTTACACACATATTTCATCCATACTTTAAATGATACCAACATAATCCCAAATATTCATGTAATGCTTGCCCGGAATCAGAAAACACTGTCCAACGTGGTAGAAAACTACGTATATCATAACTCTGCTGCGATGTTACATAATCAGTCGGTGCTGGAATCACATGCAGACCTTGCGACTCAAAACACCATACTGAACGTGGCATATGCCATGCCGAAGTCACCAAAATAATATTTTTAATGCCTTTTTTGGCTAACAATTCTTTTATATACATAGCATTTTGCCAAGTATTATTCGCATGTGATTCTGCAAAAACCTTATCTTCAGCAACACCCAAACGTATCAACCAACGCCGCATCACATCACCCTCTGCATCATTCATATCATCATCAAGCGGTGCTCCACCTGTGGCATAAACATTCAAACCAGTCAGTTTAGCCACATGCGCAGCATACAATGTGCGCATCATGGCATAACTTCTCAATTCATCTGAACCATTATATTCAGGTGCATTGGCATAAATGCCACCACCCAATAAAACAATAGCTGTGTGTTCATTTTTTTTATCATCAACGTGTAAGGCAGGGTAAGCAAACTCTAGAGGTTTAATGAGTGCATCACGAACAGGTTCAGTGGACAAACTCCAAAATAGCAATAAGACAACAACAACAGCCCACCGTCCCCAACGGCGTTTCCAAAATATCACGCCTATCATTGCCAATAAAATCAATCCGCCAGGTGGTAATAATAGCTGTGAAATAACCTTTGATGTTAACAACATAAGACCTCCATAGCACAACTCTACACAGCCCTCTACAAAGAACCCATATCAAAGATGAAAGCTTAGAATAAAACTCAACTATTTATAAAACGTGTTTAGAGATTTCCTTGGCAAGCCCTTCGCCAACCTTCAACATCAACATTTCACTTTCTGCTTCCACCATGATGCGCAATTTTGGCTCAGTTCCCGACATACGCACACTGACCCGGCCTGATGTGCCTAACTCTAACTCAGCATCGTGCAGCAAACTCTGAATCACTTTATCTTCCATCACATCCTTACGTTCTGGAAGAATAATATTCCACAATTTTTGTGGGAACAGCACCATAGAGCTTGCCATATCTTGAATCGGTTTATTTTGCTCTTTCATCGCACAAAGCAATTGCAAGGCACTCATCAAACCATCACCTGTGGTATTACTATCAAGCATAATTACATGCCCTGACTGCTCGCCACCAAGATTACAACCTTTCTCACGCATCATCTCAAGCACATAACGATCACCCACAGCCGCGCGATGCATATCAAGCCCGATGTCATTAAGGTAACGCTCCAGACCCATATTACTCATCAATGTTGTCACTACACCGCCACCACGAAGCTTGCCATGCCTATTCGCATGTTCTGCCAAAATCGCAATAACACGATCACCATCCACAAGCTCGCCCTTGGCATCACAAGCTATAAGGCGATCTGCATCACCATCCAAAGCCAAGCCCAAATCAGCCCCAACCTCAACCACCTTAGCACACATCTTAGCAGGATAGGTTGAACCACAATCAAGGTTAATATTATAGCCATCTGGTTTGGCAAACATGCTCACCACGTCACAACCCAACTCTTGTAGCATACGTGGTGCTACGTCATAAGCAGCGCCATTCGCGCTATCAATCACTACTTTTATACCATCCAAGCGTAATCCGCGTGGTAGTGAGGCTTTTAAAAATTCAATATAGCGCCCGCGTGCATCATCCACACGTACTGCCTTACCAATCTCAAGTGCTGACGGTAATACTGGTAAATCATCTAGGCATTGTTCAATTTCCAACTCTACTGCATCAGGCAATTTAAAACCGTCTGCTGCAAAAAATTTAATGCCATTATCACCCGCAGGATTGTGCGAAGCAGATAACATTACCCCCGCATCAGCACGCAAACTACGTGTTAAATATGCTACTGCAGGCGTAGGCACTGGTCCTACGAGCAGAACATTCATACCTTGTGCCGTTAAACCAGCGCACAATGCCGACTCAATCATATAACCTGATAAGCGTGTATCTTTACCAATAAGAATGTGCGGTTTATGCGGTAAATGTTTGGTTAACACATAGCCTGCAGCACGCCCCAAACATAGCGCAAACTCCGCTGTCATTGGGTCTTGATTAACCGTTCCTCGGACCCCATCCGTACCAAAATATTTACGCATTATTGAGTCACTCCTTGCAACTTTAAATCATCAGTAGAATTTGCTTCAACAGTATCTTGAAATAAAGCCCCACGAACCACAAAACCACCCTTATTTTTCTCTAAATGCACAGCTTTTCCTGCTGGTGTTGCAATATTCGCTTTTAACTCAAATGAACCTGCTTTTAACTCTAACCTTAACGGTACTGTTTCAACAGTATTGAGTGATTCCAACCAAACTTCAGGACCTTGTAAACGTGCTAAAACAGGTTCAACCGATACAGCTTTAACATGCCAACCTTGTGGTAAATCAAACTGTGGATGCACTGCAACAGTACGTGTTACAATACGATCTATTTGCAATTGTACGCGATCTGGCTGAATACTCTCAACCACAAGTCCAGCAGGGAGGTGAATATCTTCTGGGTTAAGCGGACGTTTAATCACACCAGGGTTCGATAAATCACGTGCATTTAACGGGACAAAAATATCCTCTGCCTGCAATACTTTCAAGCGCGCTTGCAAACCCTTTACAGTTAATCGTACTTGATTCGGAAGGTTATTCACAATCACCATATTATCTGGCAACCCCTGCACTTGCAGCGCAACATCCATACTTAATGAGCCTTCACCTTCACCATGCACTTGCACCCATAAAATAACGGCTATCAATATAGCCCAAGCATACAAAGCCAGTGGTTTTAATAGTGTTAACATCTTATGCATGTTTAGAGCCCCATTGAAAACTTTGCACCTGCAAACGTTGTTTCAATTCCTTTCTTAACTGCTCAGAATCCAATGGAGAACTTAGATTTCCTTCTTCTGCCAAATGAACTTCGCCACGTTCCTCAGATACAATAACCACCAAGGCATCACTTTCTTCACTGATTCCTACCCCTGCCCGATGACGTGTACCAAAACCTCCTGCTAAACTCTTTGCTTCAACCAAGGGTAATAACACTCTTGCAGCAACAATACATGCCCCATTGGCACCATGACGCACAATCACCGCACCATCATGCATAGGGGCTTTGGGGCAAAATAAGGTTTGAATAACATCAGAACGAAGTGCTATATTCATTTCAACACCCGATTCCATCAAATGCTTTAAACCCGTATCACGTTCAATCACAATCAAACCACCCCAACCTCGGTGCACCAGTGCATTGGCAGATTCCACCAAATGTTCAACCATATCTTCCATAGGCTTGGCCGCTGGTGCCAAAGGGTTTACAGCCACGCGCATCAAACCACGTCGTATTTCATGTTGAAAGAGAACCACTATGATAATAATAAATGCCGAGAAAAATTGAGAAAATATCCATTCAACCGTTAATAAGCCAAACATACGTGCCAGCTCATAAATCAAAAATAATACAGCCAAGCCAATTAACATTTGTTCAGCGCGTGTACCACGCATCAAACGCAATGCAAAATAAACAACCACTGCCACCACAAGGATGTCAATCATATCCAACACACCTATCTGCCAAATAGGCCAGTTCATATCAATGCCAAATATATTCATATATCATTCCCAATTTATCTTTGGAAGCTCTGAACAAGTCTGAATGAAGCAGATTGTGATTCAGAATCTTCAAAATCAAGGCGTGAATCGCACGTAATAGCAGAGCTATTGCGAAGATTTACAACGCAGAGTTTGGATATTCTGGATGCAAAATACAAATTCATGACTTATTCAGAACTTCCTTTTTAGCATCAAACAAGGCAGAAGCTACCTGACAGGCTCGATGTTGGGCTACCACATCATGCACACGCACACCGTCTACACCTTGAAAAACACCAATGCTGCCTGCCACTGCTGTCTCCAATTCACGTTCATTCACACCTGCTTCAGTAAGTGAGCCTATGAATGATTTTCGCGACACTCCCAGTAATATAGGTAGACCAAAACGCTCTTTTAGTACACTAATATTGGCAATTAGCGTCAAATTATCTTCTAGAGATTTTCCAAAACCAATACCTGGATCAAGTATAACTGCCGATTCTGACATGCCTGCACACAAACAACGTTCAAGGCAATTATCAAAAAAATCCTCAACGTCAGACAAAACATCATGATATTTTGGGCTTTGTTGCATGGTCTCTGGGGTACCCTGCATATGCATCAAACATACATCCACACCCGTATGAACAGCCACATCCAAACTCTTATCATCAAACAACGCACTCACATCATTAATCAAACATGCTCCTGCCTGAACAGCTTGTTTCATCACCATCGCATGCCGTGTATCAATCGAAACCTTGCAGCCTTGTGCAACCAAAGCCTTGACCACTGGAAGTACACGTCGTAATTCTTCATCTTCCCCAACAGCTTTCGCTCCTGGGCGTGTGGACTCACCCCCCACATCAATAATCTTTGCTCCAGCATGCCACAACGCCAAACCATGTTGAACAGCCGTATCAACATCCACAAATTGACCACCATCTGAAAACGAATCGGGGGTGCAATTTAGCACCCCCATTATCCATGCTGGTTGCCCAGTCTGGCGTCGCCATTCAGATGGCTTTTGACCCTGAAGGGCGTGCATCAGTGTGACTGACCAGCCTCATCACCAGCGTGTTTGCTTTTATCGTCTGTTTCATCATCCAATACCACAGCCTCATCTTCGACCATGTCATCAGTGATATCAGCACTTTCCGCTTTTACCTCATCACTTTCAGTGCGTATAGACTTACCCGCCAAAATCTGATTGATTTCATCACCTGATAGTGTCTCATATTCCAATGCTGCCTCAGCCAGTTTATGTAGCTCGTCAATATGATCAGTGAGAATTTTATTTGCTCTATCATAAGCATCATCAACAAAGCGCCTTACTTCACTATCAATAAGGCGTGATGTTTCATCCGACATACTTTGACTCTGTGTCATAGAACGACCAAGAAATACTTCCTGTTCATCTTCACCATATAACAAAGGACCCAATTTATCCGAAAATCCCCATTTGGTAACCATATTTTTTGCTAAATTGGTCGCCATTTGAATATCACTGGAAGCGCCAGAAGTCACATTATCATAGCCAAAGATCAATTCTTCAGCCACGCGACCACCCATAGCAATCGCTAGACTATCATGCATTTTTTCACGTGATTGTGAATATTCATCTTTCTCTGGTAAACGCATCACCATACCCAATGCCCGACCTCGTGGAATAATGGTCATTTTGTGAATAGGGTCTGATGCAGGACAATGAATTGCCACCAAAGCATGACCCCCTTCATGGTATGCAGTGAGTTTTTTCTCATCTTCCGTCATCGCCATCGAGCGACGCTCTGTACCCATCATGACCTTATCTTTGGCTTCATCAAAATCCGCCGCAGACACCTTATCTTTATTAAATCTAGCCGCATTAAGTGCGGCTTCGTTCACTAGATTTGCAAGTTCCGCACCTGAAAAACCCGGTGTCCCACGCGCGATAACCTTAGCATCCACATCTGATGCCAAAGGAACATTTTTCATATGTACTTTAAGAATTTGAACGCGACCATTTAGATCAGCATTACCCACTACAACTTGGCGATCAAAACGACCTGGGCGCATCAATGCAGGATCCAGCACATCAGGACGGTTCGTTGCTGCCACCAAAATCACACTTTCATTGGCCTCAAAACCATCCATTTCAACCAGCATTTGGTTCAATGTCTGTTCTCGCTCATCATTGCCACCACCTACACCAGCTCCACGGTGACGACCCATAGCATCAATTTCATCCACAAATACAATGCAAGGCGCATGTTTTTTAGCTTGTTCAAACATGTCACGCACACGTGATGCGCCCACACCCACAAACATTTCCACAAAATCTGAGCCTGAAATTGAAAAGAACGGCACTTCTGCTTCACCAGCAATCGCACGTCCCAGCAATGTTTTACCTGTGCCTGGAGGTCCTACCAACAATACACCTTTGGGAATCTTGCCACCCAAGCGGGTAAATTTTGAAGGGTCACGCAAAAATTCAATCACTTCCGTTACTTCTTGCTTGGCTTCATCACAACCAGCTACATCATCAAAGGTTACACGGTTGGTGTTTTCAGTTAACAATTTTGCTTTACTCTTGCCAAAGCCCATCGCTCCACCTTTACCACCACCTTGCATTTGGCGCATAAAGAAAATCCACACACCAATCAATAATAACATTGGGAACCATGAAATAAGAATAGATAACAGGAATGGTACTTCTGCAGGTGCTTTCACATCTACTTCTACCTTATTATCCAACAAACGCTGCATCAAGCCGGGATCATTGGGAACCTGTAATGTGAAGCTTTTCATCTCACCAGATAAGTCGCGAAACTGCCCCGAAACTTGTTTGTCACTGATAGTGACTTGCTCAACCATGCCCTGCTCAACATGGTCAATAAATGAGGAGTAGGTCATTGCTTCCTGCTTACCAGAAGGCGCCGTAAACATATTAAACACACTCATCATGGTCAGACCAATGACAATCCACAATAAAAAATTCTTACCCATACACTAAACTCCAATTTTTACTTAAAAGACAACTATGACCCATACAAGATGAAGCCAACATGAATTCTTAAACAAACAACACTACAGCATTAGATGCGGGAGATTGCCTTTCTACTCTCAAGATGCAAGTAACCAGCACAATGTGATAAGCGGCAAGCCGATAAATCCAGACCACCACGCCCACCTTTTCTTTGCCAAAACTCAATCAACTCAATATGTCTACGCCCAAAAACTACACCTTCACCTAGCACAGATGCTGCCATGCGCTGCAAAACCTGCGCGCGTACAGCCTGCGACAAATTTTGCCAATCATACCATAAAACGGAGCAAGTCGAACCTGTCACATTCAAAGCTATGCTATCAGCCTCATTATCCACTCTATTTGCCAATGCTACAGCCTGCTTTTGCCAACGTGTAAAAAGCCTATAAGGATTATGACCCATAGACAATATTTTAGGAAAAAGCTCCAGACGAATCCGATTTCGCCATAGACTCACATCGTCATTACTAGCGTCATGTAACCAAGCAATACCCGCTTCCTGTAAAGCATTCTTTAAAGAAGATCTTCGCACATGCAATAAAGGTCGATAAATATCTAATCCATTACGGCAACTATGTGGGCTTATTCCCCGACAGCCCATCACACCAGCACCCTGCAACATCCGCATACAAACAGTTTCTGCCTGATCATCAGCATGGTGTCCCAAAGCAATCGCATATACGTCCGTTTGTTTAGCCATCGCTTGAAAAGCTTGATAACGCCCGTGTCGCGCATGTGCTTCACGGTTGGATGTCGGTGTTTCATCCAACCTCTGTGATAAAAAGCTGATACCCCAAGACGCTGCTAAATGAGAGAGCTTCTCGGCATCATAGGAAGATTGCTGATGCCAGGCATGGTCAATATGCCACGCATGCACTTGAACACCTGCATGATGCAAAGCTAAAAGTAAGGCTGTTGAGTCTATGCCGCCAGACCAACCTACAGCCATTGATTGCGGTAGGCAGTGTGCCAAACTTGATGTTTTCAACCATTCTCCCGCTTGTGATAAATGCGGTGTACGAATCGTTAACCTCCAGCCCAACTCGTCAAAACTTCTGAACGAATCAATTGCGCTGCTTCTGTCGCAGAATCCAATAATTCATACAAATTTACCGAGCTGCCATTTAAAGAAGGAGAGCCCACTTTCACAAACAGTGACATGTTTTTTTCCTCATTATGAGGAATAATTACCACCAGTTCAAACACATCACTCGGCAAACGGTATGTTGAAAAAATCGATGCTGCTTTATGCCGATCTAAGTAAAATTTCTTCACGCCTGCTTTCGCACGCATGACTGATAAATACTCAACAACAACCGTTTCACTAAGTGCAAAACCTTGGTTGCACAGTACACTGGCTGACTTTCCTGTCCCTGACTCTATCGTTTCAACACGCACTCCGCCCAAAGCTTTTTGCCCTGCTTGATGGTCGCGCCATGCAATAATTTGTGCAATAGCAGCATCATGAGCAATACCAGCATCTGCCTGCGCCACAACCAAGCCACTTGCCATGCGAACATCTCCAAATTTTTTATGCTTATAATCAACAACTGTCCATTCACCCATCATCACCATACACATGGATGCTGTTGGTATACGCCCTCGTCCATCGCCCTCAATCGCATCCATATAAAATTGGCGCAATAGATTTTGAATCGCAGAACCCACTTCTACCAAAGCTTCGCTACTACCACGAAGCGAGCAGCCCGATGCCTGCAATGCATCCAAGAAAACACTGTCAGCATCTTCAATTTTTGCCAGTAATGCAGGTAAAAATACAGTTTCTAAAAATTTCTCATAATCAACATGCGTCGCATACATTGTCGCCAAATAATCCGACCATTCAATTCTTAAGCATGCCTGCTTTGACGTTAATGAAACACCACTATGCAGCGATTTATCCACACTTTGAAAGTAAACCAACTTACCATCTTGCCACGCTGCAGATAAAGCTTTCTCAGCTTCCGTGCTACGCCCTTTACCAGCCAACGCCTTACGACGATCCAACCATACAGTTTCAGCCTGACGACGGGTACGTTCAACCACGACATCTTCTTCAAAAACACGAAATGCATTTAGCACACGATCATCTTTCAACCATGGCCCAGAAGATGTAAATTTCGATTTCTTAGAATCTCGTCGCGCTAACACCCAACTCACCACAGGGTAGTCCGTGTGAGCCTCTAGTAGCTTCACAGCACTTTCAGGCAACAACTCAGGTTTTGCCAAGAATTGATCTAGTTTTTTGGCATCAAGTACCCACTGCATCCAAATGCCCTGACCTGTTTGTTCAGCCAACTCCCACAAAGCCAAGCGCGCCCAAGTACGCTTTAACATATGTTCACCCATACGATCTTGAGCCAACAAGGCTAAAATACCAGCTTCATGTTTAGCAGCTACTTTGGCGCGCAATTGACGCAAACGTGGCACAATATCTGGCTCTAGACCGTAGGACATAATAACAAACCTATCATCGCCCAACAGTGAATCGTCTGGTTGGCGATACAAAAAAGCAATCGGTGTTGCAGGAATCATCATGGCTTCATAGGTAGCAATACGTGTGACTTCCACAGCCCCTTCTAAATGTTTTTTTAGAAATCCACGCAATGCCCATTCATACAAGCCACCTGCGACACAAACCAATATATGATCGGTATGTGCTTCATGCTCCTTTGGCAATTGGGCAATAGCTTCTCTAATAAGCTTCAAAATCAAAATATTTACACTGGCTACCCATGGCGCATTATCGGCTTGATCTTGCTTCCAAGATTGCTTCCACATTTCCTGCCACATTGCCAACAACGCCAAGCCACCTTTTTCATCAGCGCACCAATGGTGCAACAACATTTGAGGTAAATGAGGGTAACGTTTATGTAAATGCAAAATCATTTTCCGAGATACGGGTGTCATGCTAGGTAATTGATGTGCTGAAACTTTTTCGCCTGAAATAATATAACGCACAGAATAATCTTGCAGCCGTCGCATCGACGTGTAAATGGTTTCTGACATACTAGGTTTCACAGCATAAGGGATATATTCCTTACCATCTTCGCCAGAAAAACGTATTGGCAAACGACGCACATCCACACGGCAACGCCCAGCAGTTGCTTCGCCACGATTAAAAATCGGGCGGTACCAACTCCAGCGAAAATCAAAATACCCCGGGGATAACATATCCAGCCTCCTGCTTTTTTTTACCACATAACCCATATATCTAGCGCATATACGCCTTTTATCAAGTATGAATACAAACAAGCAACCATGGGTGCATGTATTCAAATTACCAGACAAATTGCCAGACATAAAGCAAAGCCTTAGCTTTCGCTGTCTGCTCATTGTCATAAATGTAGTTAAAAAAAATCTATAGGACAACATAAAACGCAATGATTATGCCAATCCATAAAAAATGAGACCTTTATTTCATAGCTTCTTACTCACCTTATTCATTTTTAGCATGCCTATATTTGCCAAGGCTACTGATATTATCACCACCTTACCGCCAATCGCGGGACTGGTTCACTGGCTAGAGCCTGATGCTGATGTTTTATGTCTGTTGCCCGCCAATGCTGATCCTCATCATTTTCAGCTTTCCCCACGC
Source organism: uncultured Pseudomonadota bacterium (assembly GCA_913055645.1). GTDB lineage: Bacteria > Pseudomonadota > Zetaproteobacteria > Mariprofundales > Mariprofundaceae. Next base: position 23,527 of record CAJXLC010000009.1, read on the forward strand.
CAAGTTGAAAGCCTGCAACAAAGCAAGCTTTTGGTGCGCTCATCGCAAGATGATGGACATTGGGCAAGCTTGGGAAATCAAGCGCATGTATTTGATTTATGGCCGCGTACAGAACATATTAAGCAGCATGAACAACATAGAGCCAATCATGCATGGTTAAACCCCCATGCAATCCAAGCTGTATTACCGAAATTAGCAGCGCAATTGCAGACGATGTACCCCGAAGACAAACAAAAAATACAACAAAATCTTGCGCTCGCCCTCACACAAAGTGAAGCGTTATGGCAAGCTTGGGTACAGATTAGCCAAACAACTGGACTAAATAAACATGGTGTTATTATGCAACACCCATCTTGGACAAATCTTTTTCAGGCTTTGCATATACCTATTTTTAATAGCCTAGAATCCGAACAACATGGTCATGAATATGGGCCTCGTAAACTAGAAGCAGCATTACGGCAATTGCAGCAACACCCGAACATTCGACTCATTGCCGATAACCATCATAGTAACCGTGCCTTGCAGTGGCTGAAAAATCACCATCCATCGAGCACCATCACAACCCTTGATGCTCTTGGCTCATGCGGTGAGTCATGGGTACACCTTATGCAACGCAACTTGGATGATTTACAACCATGAAAAGCCCTGTAATCAGCCTGTCCCATATCAATTTTGGTCCATCGCACACACCCATTTTGGATGATATTTCACTCGAGCTCGAGTCAGGGCACTTTATGGGCATTGTTGGACCTAATGGCGCAGGGAAAAGCACCATTCTTTCCATGGTTATAGGTCGTTTACAGCCTGATTCGGGGCATATCGACCTATTTGGCGAATGCCTCAAACGTTTTAATCGCTATCGTTTATTAAAAAATATCGGCTATTTACATCAACTCCATGATTACGCACCCAATTTGCCATTAAAGGTGTATGATATTGTTGCTATGGGACTACATGATTATGCCAAACCATTATGGCAATGGTTTGGTTCCACCTCCCATCAACATACAGACATTGTTCAGGCTCTGCAATATGTGGAAATGGAACATTTGATGGATCATGATTTCAGGCAATTATCAGGCGGTCAGCAACAACGGGTGCGCTTAGCTCGCGCCCTAGTTCGCAAGCCTAAACTATTGCTTTTAGATGAACCTGCCGCCGCTTTGGATAGTAAACAGCAACAAAAATTATATACCTTATTACGGCAATTATGTGATACTCAAGACATTGCTATCATGATGGTTGAGCATGATATTGCGGCAATTACAGGGCATGTGGATTCCGTTGCATGCTTGAACCGCAGCATTCACCACCACGCCATGAAAGGCGAACAAATACCTGAAGATGTATGGCATCAAATGTATGGTCAACACATGCATGTGATTGCCCATGATACGAGTTGTATTGGCTGTCATCATGCTTGACTTCTTGCAGCAATTTTTCACCAGCCCAGTCATGCAAGATGCCTTACCACCTGCACTTTTTATTGCTGTTGTTGCATCGTCAATATCTGTGATGATTTTGGCGCATCGCTTGTCATTTCTCACAGTCGGCATCTCTCATGCTTCACTGGCAGGTTTAGGGTTAGCAATTGCATTTTCCTTTCCCTTGTTGCCCACTGCTACTGCTTTTTGTGTTGCCATTGCATTGCTTCTTGCCGCACTACCCAAACAACGCGGCATTAGCGAGGATACGGGCACAGGGCTTTTATTTGCTGGCAGCATGGCGCTAGGCATTGTGCTAATTTCACAAGTTAGCCGTAATCAGGTGGACTTATTCGGACTTTTATTTGGTAACATTCTGACTGTTTCTGCACAAGAATGGCATTGGTTATTATTCATTGGTTGCATGATTCTTTTAGCTTTTATCACCATGGCACGCGCTTGGTGGAGCATCGCTTTTGATGCCATTACTGCCGCTGCAAGTGGGTTACCTGTCTCACTATTACGTTTATTATTATATGCTACAGTTGGGCTTTCCGTGGTAATGTGCGTTAAACTTGCAGGTATTGTACTTACCACAGGTTTGATGGTCTTGCCTGCAACCTGTGCATGGTTATGGGGACGTTCGCTAATTAGTTTATGGCTATTAAGTATGAGCTTCGCCATCATAGGTACCTTCATCGGACTGCTATTCTCATATCACTATGATTGGCCGTCTGGTGCAACCATCGTATTAACATTATGCGTCATGTTTATCATGAGTTGGGGAATAGCATGGCTAACACAACGCAATAAATAAGACCCAAAGCAATCAAGGTAGGTATTATGATATAACCCCACAACACCAAGCACGGCCTTGTTTAAGAGTAAGAAAAAAGCACGAAATATACTACTGTATATAAACACTTTAGACGCAGCTATCGGGTAAGTCAGTGGTAATATAAACAGTTAGAGAAGTTTCCAGAGTCGCTTTCCTTTAAACATCACACATTCCCATTTGGAATAATGTCCTTCTGGTATTTCTGTTGCACCCGTAAATAAATAACCGCCTTTTTTCATCGTTTTTGCCAAACGATCAATCACATTCATGCGCTCTTCAGGCGAAAAATAAATCAATACATTACGACAAAATACAATATCAAAAGGTCCAAAACGACGGACTTGACTGACCAATGCGTCATTGACTAAATTTCCATTTTGAAACGTCAGCATTTCTTTTAACTCATCACATACAAACCAATCAAGACCTTCTTGCGTAAAAAAGCGCACCAATTGTTTCACAGGCATACCACGCTGCACTTCCATCTGAGAATATTTTGCCTCGCGCGCATAAGCAATCGCACTTTCTGACAAATCAGTTCCTAAAATCGAAACGCGTTTATCCGCCATTGGCACAGTCTCAGAAGCTGTCATAGCTATGGAGTATGGCTCCTGACCTTTGGATGAGGCCGCAGACCATATTTTTATATTTCCATGACCATTCCCAACATGTATTAGCTCTGGGAATACCAATGTTTTCAAAGCTTCAAAAGGATAAGTATCTCGAAAAAATAACGTTTCATTGGTTGTCATCGCATCCAAGAAATGATGTGCAAGTTTGCTGTTTTCATCACGTTTAATTTGTTGAGCCAAGGCATCCATGTCAGAAATTTCAAAGTTACGTAATAGAGCCTGCACACGCGAACGAATCAAATATAATTTACTATCATCCAACACCAAACCACTTTTATGCAGTAAAAATTCCCGCAAATAACGAAATAGCTCTGGTCGTAGACTCATAACCCACCCATCCCACAATATTTCATGATAGCGGCTGCAATATCATTAAGTGCTATAATCTCACTAGCAGCCCCTACCTTTACAGTTTCTCCAGGCATTCCCCAAACCACACTACTGGCTTTATCTTGCGCAATAACATGCATATTTTTACCGGCTAATGCCTTTGCTCCCGCCGCACCATCATTGCCCATACCTGTCAAAACAACAGCCATCGTGCAAATACGCGGTGCCAATACTGCTAACGAATGAAATGTTACATCCACAGCAGGCTTGCAATGATTAACCCGCTCGCCATCCACCAAATGTACGCGCAATTGGGTTCCAATACGTTCAATTTCCATATGAATATCGCCAGGCGCAACATAAATACAGCCCGATTTCAATACCATACCATCTTCTGCCAGTTTACATGTTAAATCAGTATCTTTTTCCAACCTCTCAACCAATGAAACAAGAAACAATTTCGGCATATGCTGCGTGACCACAATTGGCACAGAAAAAGAGGCAGGTAACATATTTAAGACATGATGCAGTGCAACAGGACCACCTGTACTCGAACCAATCGCAATAATATCAGGGCAACTTCTACGGTTTCTTGTAGTGTTTTTCACCATGCTTGTCGGTTTATTCTTACCCACCCTACGCTGCGTAACAGTGGCAATACTTCGTGCTAATGGAATTTTTTCTTTTAATAGTGTCTGCAGAATATTCCTTGGTTTCTTTTCCAAACAAGTCGATTTCAAAATAAAGTCATAAGCCCCAGATTCGAGTGCTTGAACAGTTTTTTCTGCACTGGTTTCCGATTCATTGGTAATCACCAATACGTGCACCTCTGGTGCTTCTTCTTGCAAACATTGCAATACTTCAATACCCGTTAAAAAAGGCATTTCCATATCCAGCGTCACCAAGTCAGGTTTGAGTGTTTTAATTTTCTGTAGCGCATCCCGTCCATCACGCGCTACGCCCAACACCTCTATATCCTCCATCTCACTCATACAGCTACGTAAAAAGGTGCGGAAAATCGCATCATCATCAACAATCAATACACGTATAGATTTATTCATTTTTCGTACGCAATACCAACAATATCTAACTTATCCATCACCATCTCTTTATCAAATGGCTTCATAATGTATTCATCCGCACCTGCTGCAAGCGCTTTCAACATCGATGGCATGCCCGTTTCTGTCGTAACCATAATAACCGAAGGCTCTGTGGTATATTTGGCATCAGAGCGCAAAGCCACTAAAAATTCATAACCATTCATCACTGGCATATTCCAATCCAAAAGAACCACCGATATATCATCATGCGCTTGCATCTGCTCTTGAGCTAACGCGCCATTGGCAGCTTCGAACACTTCAAAACCAAGTGCCTGCATAATACGCCCCAAGGAAGTACGCACGACCTTGGCATCATCCACAATTAATGCTTTTTTTGTCATCCAAATCTCCCTATTTCATGATAACTCAATGTAATACTGCTTGATCAGGTGCACCCTGCTCTGCACTGGGTATCGTCAAGGCAATAAATTTATCCACATTCACCAATACCAAAACACCTTGTTCTAATTTCAAAACACCTTCACTCACGTGTCGCCAAATAGCATCCAGTGAGCGCGGTGTTGGTTCATAATTATCAAGGTTCAATAGCATCACTTCACCTACATCATCCACAGCCAAACCGAAATCTTCCCCCGAACTGCTTTCAATAATCGCCACATGACAAGATTCACCCTCAGCTCGCTCTGGCAAACCCACGACTTTGCGCACATCCAGCTCAGTCATCACCCGACCACGCAAATTAATCAGTCCAAGCACCGCATCAGGACTCAAAGGCATTTGAGTTCGTTCCTGATTGGTAACCACTTCGCGCACTTGCTGAACATGAAAACCAATCCATTGCTCGCCTACTAGGCAGGTTAACAATTCAGTATGTATCTGTTCTTTCACTGCCACCAATGCATTCATATATGACTCCCTTCTTGAACAAGCATGTGCATCAAATGCTGTCGTCCGCATCTACAATCACTGCGCCTTCAACACTCAAAGGTTTTTGCTTCCTTATATTTGCCATCACTTCACTTAATCCTTCAGTTAAACTCTGCCGATCCAGCTTCAACATCACTTCTACAAACTTATCCCTATGCGCAACATCAATGTCATCTACCGGCGTAGCCGTTAGCGCAACAATCGGGATATCATCAAATTCTTCACGTCCTCTCACCCAGTCAGTCAATTCATAACCATTCATATTGGGCATTTCCAAATCGGTTAGAATTAAATCAGGTCGCCTTTCTTCCAAAATTTTACATGCTTCAATGCCATCTTTTGCCACCCATGCTTCATAATCTAAAACATCAAAGATTGGCATTACCAAGTTTCTAAAAAATGCTGCGTCTTCAACAAATAATATTTTTTGTCGCAGACTTATATCATCTGAACTGGATAAGTTTGATGATCTGCGTGCAAACCAATTGACATCTACTTTTTTTACCACTTCAAATGCATCAATCACTTCAGTTGCCATACCATCAACCACTGATGTACCTAAAAACAGTGGGTCATCCGATTGTGTTTTAATTTCTAACGGTGTTTCAAGAATATCTTCTACTTGTTCAACCTGTAAACACATCCGCTTATGCCCATCTGATAAGATTAAAGCATACACCTCACCACTGCATAGCCGCTCCCCAACTTCAATCAAATCACCCCAACGAATCACAGGGATCACATCATCACGGTATTGTAAAACCTCTGATGTTCCAGAATATTCAATACGTTCAGCAGGAAAAAGCTCCAAGCGCTCAATCAACACCATCGGAATAGCAAAGCGTTGCTTACCCTGAGAAAAAACTAAGGTATGTTGCAATTCATTCTCAGAAAAGTCACTTTCATCATCCTCTTCATCTTGGCGCATGGCTTCCACTTCTGAAGAAAGCTGCATCAGGTTCGCCAACTCATTACAATCAAAAATGGGTATTACAATACCATCACCCAAAATACTGCAACCACCATAAAGCCCTAAATGTTGAAAGTGTACACCCAATGGCTTAACAACAATTTCCTCAGCACCATAAATTTGATCAACCAAGACGCCAAAGTTTCGATCTCCCAAATCAATCACCACAATCGAACCTGCATCTTCAATGCTATCGCTCAATTGCAACTTCTCTTTCAGTCGCATGATGGGTAATAGCTTTCCACGCAAACGGTAAAATGTTTGCCCACCAATCACCCGCCATTCTTGCGAATCCTTGGGCGCACTCAATAACTCTTGGATACTCATTTGAGGAATAGCAAAACGTTGATTTTGGCAACTCACAATCATCGCCGAAATAATTGCTAAGGTTAACGGAATACGAATACGCAGCGTTGTTCCCTTACCAGGCTCACTGCTGATATCAACATTGCCACCCACTTTCTCAATTTCGGTTCGCACCACATCCATACCAACACCGCGACCAGATAAATTACTAACCTTTTCAGCAGTCGATAACCCAGCATGGAAAATAAGCTGAAGCGCAGCTTTATCACTAATCTTTTCACCTTGTTCTTCGGTCAAAACGCCCATCGTAACAGCTTTCTTTTTCACCCGTTCTGCATCAATGCCAGCACCATCATCTTCAATAAGAATCACAATAAAGCCAGATTCCTGCGAAGCTGATAAACGCAACGTGCCTTCATCAGGTTTACCCGCTTTACGCCTATCATTGGGCATTTCAATGCCATGATCACAACTATTGCGGATAATGTGTGTTAAAGGGTCTTTCAAGGCATTTAGAATCGTACGGTCCAGCTCTGTTTCTTCTCCATGCATCACGACAGATATTTTCTTTTCCAACTGTTTGCCCATATCACGAACAATACGAGGCACACTATTCCAAATACTCTGAATCGGTTGCATACGTGTACGTAGTAACTGCGATTGTAGTTGCTCCGTAATATGATCAATATCGCGGCTAACACGCACAAACTCCATATTCCCCGAAGCTTGCACCATTTGAACCAAACGATTACGGGTTAATACCAACTCACCCACCTGATTCATCAAAGAATCCAATAAACCCACGTCCACACGAATACTTCCAGCGCTTTTAGGCTTCACAGAACTCGCTTTTTTCTTCACTGGAACAGGGGCAGCGGCTTGAGGTTCAGAAGCTTTTTCCTTCACTATCTCAACATTGCTTTCCTGATGTACCTCTGTGCTAGCTGGCTCAACATCCATTTTTTCAGCCACTTTTTCAGGTAATTTGGCTTTCTCTTCTTTGCTGGAACTATTCGCCGCTACTTTAGCAACACCCAATAATTTCAATGCATCGCCAGCTGTAAAACCATCCAGTTCTTTCAACTTCGCAAAACCTACATCTATGACTGCTTGGGCAGAAAGCAAACCATTATTTACCAATGCACCTGCAGCTTCTTCGGATACATCTGCCGCCCATGTTTTAAGCTCCGCCAAGGCATCGCTTCCTGCATTTTCTTGTACAGGCTCAGCAGCAGGCTTTTCTTCACCATCCATCGTTGCCACCAAACGCTCAGCAGCATGCAAACGATTAATCAAACCACTATAATCTATATCTGGCTCTGCACCTTCCGCTTCAAGCCCATCCAACAAACTGGTAATGGCATCCGCACACTCCAATAATAATGATACAAGGTCTGCATTCATCTCAAACTTTAACGAACGTATTTTACTTAAAAGATTCTCGCCCGCATGCGCCACCTTTTCCAGTCCAACTAAACCAAGGAACCCACAACTACCCTTCACCGTATGAATAGCACGGAAAATTGCCCCCAGAATTTCTTCATCTTGAGGGTTTGCCTCTAAATCCATCAGTTGTTGCTCGATGGCAGATAGATTCTCGTTACTTTCCGTTAAAAATTCCGCTAATAGTTCTTCATCCATACCTTACTCCGAAATCCAATCAATTCACTAAAAGTCACCTATTCAGACTGATAAATAGTCATTCAAGTATTTATTTACCTTTACGGTCATTCCCGCGAAAGCGGCAACCCATAGTTTACAATGGATCCTCGATTCAAACATTCGGGGATGACGAGGTAATTTAGTACCTGAACCACTATAAATTAAAACAACATACCGCCCACCATTTCTATCAATGCATCCGGTTCAAAAGGTTTCACCAGCCATGCAGAAACGCCCGATTCATGACCAACCGATTTCTTATCTTCACCCGACTCCGTTGTTAGCATTACAATGGGTGTTTCTGTATAAGCTGGAATAGCGCGAATATTCTGAATCATAGTCAAACCATCCATATTCGGCATATTCAAATCAGTTAAAATCAAGTCATAAGGGTTATCAGCCGATGCTGTTGCCTTGTCTAAACCAATCTGTCCGTCTTTGGCCTCATCCACTTGAAAATCAACTTTTGCCAAGGTGCGTTTCACAGTAATCCGCACCATGGTTGAATCTTCAACGATTAATATTCTTGGGCCGCTCATAACTCCTCCTTCAAAACCATGCGTTCTTCTTCCATCACATAACGCTGACTTACTTCCTCTTGCCATAATGCAGCCTGACCACTTTCAGGCACATGATTCGACCAATCCTTCAAACAACTTTTCACATTATTCAAACGCTGTGATACGCGATCAATATTTTGTAGGTCCGTCAAAGCCGCCATAATCAATTCTTCGACTTCTTCTGATACACCCATATCAAGGACTTCAGTCAGTTTGACCAAGCCTTCTTCACAGCTCTCATTCAATAGCTCTAAGGATCCGCCAACCTGCTTTTTAAGCACCCTTAACAATCGTTTATCCGCTTGCTGCGGCCACACAGAATCATTCATCACTTCACCTTCCAATACAGCCTTTTCCAATCCTGTTTCGGCTTGTTTTATGATACCTATATCTTTATCATCAATACTTTCTTCAACTTGCTCTAAAGCTTCATTTTCAACTATTTTTTCTACCACTTCTTCTACAGTCTCTTCTAAATCTTCTTCTATAATGTCCTGCTGTATACTTTCAGACGTTGCTTCAGAATCCTCTTCAACAACCTTTTCGCTCATCGTAGCAGGCTTCTCTTCAACCACGTCGTTAACATCTGCAACAACCTTTTCTACCACGGCTTCTTGTACAGATGTTTCAATGGCTACCTCGACGTTACTCTCTTCTCTTTCATTTGCACTCAACACGCCACGGCGACAAAATAATAAAGTCACCGTTTGAGCAGGCACATCCATTTCCATGACAGGTGAACCAGCCAATAAATGCATACGACTACCTGTATCATCTTGTGGCTGTGGAAACAGCTTATCCAACACTGTAAATGCCGTTTGCCCATCACGTTCAACTTCTGGCATTACATATGCCATAAGCATCCATCCACGGCGCAAGGCTTCTCGATATACAGGTACCCAATCCATGTCCGCTTCAATTTCCACCAAGCGCGTGGTTGCCACATCTTCGACGAGCACAGTGTCGCCCAACATGGCATCCATAAACGCATAGCTTTTTTCATCTTGTTGGCTTTCCTCCTGATTCAAATGCTTTCTAGCATGGGTAAGCAACTGCCTTGCCATAAACACATCGTGAAAAGCATCTGGCGAACCCACATCCACTGCCAAATCAGGATAATTCAGTCCTGCCATTTCAAAGGATGAAACATGCTCACCACTTCGCGGCAATATCATTAGCTTGGGTGGCGTCCACCATTTTACCTTGGCTTTGCGCTCTGAGAGTACGCGTGCCACTTCATGGAACCACAATTCAAGCAGTGAATCTTCACTACCATTGGACTGCTCTTCAGGATAAAACATCATCACCTTGCAACCACGCAGCAGTGATTCCCAAACCGAATTATCCAACCCATCCCAAGCATGTAGCGATACTTTTAACTCACATTTACAATGTGTCGCAGCGCGTTCACACGCATCTTTTATACTACGATTTTGTAGGGTAAGTTTATCCTCATGCACCGTGCTCAACACATGTACGGTAAGCTTATGATGTTTGAGTGCCATTTCTTCAACCATGGCAGGAAGACCTGCATGCCAACCCAAGAAAATCATGGATAAATCCCATGTTTCAGGCCATGTGAATTGTTTTAGGGTATTTTCATGCGGCTGATTTTCATTCATGGACAACGCTCCTTCCATGATACCAGACCAAAGCAATGTCGAGCCGCCCAACCCTACAACATCAGTGAATGTTTCACTCTTTTCAGCATGCATTAAATCACTAAACAAAACGAACGAACCATCTTCACGTCGCGCTGCCAAAAGGTTCACACCTGCTGCAAAACAATCGCTTAACCATGCATCCAAAACTTGTGATGATTCGCCCACTGATACCATCACCATGCCACTACCAGACTGCACTTCAAATATCCAAGGCACTGTCTTTAATCCTATCTCACCTGCCACCGCATCGAGCATGCGAATACCCAATTCTGGCATCCAAGCGCAATGATGCATTTGATACAACATCCGCGCTGCCACTGATGCTGAATTTAATACCGACATGGACATGGAATCGCCATATAATGATTGCAATCGTGGAGACAACCCTGCTTCTGAGATCAGCATACCATCCACATTAAAATCGCGTGCCAAATGATGATTATCTACCAAACTTTCCGTGTTGATGCTTTCGTTTCCTTTCCGAAACAGCACCAACTGCCGAATACCAGATAAATGAAACCGCTCCATCAAACCACGACTGCCAGATTCAACTTCACGTACTGATAACCAACTACCAATCGTCGTTGCGCCATCCATCGCCTGGCCATGAAAAATCCACACCGAAGACATACTTTGCCTCATACGAGCAAAGAACTTGTCCAGCCTTTTGAGAATCAGCAATGCTTGATCATTGCTACCTGCCAAGACCATCTGCTCACGTGCTGATAGAGAGCTATTACGCAATTCACGTAACATATATTGCATAACATTTGAGCCAAGGTTTACCATCAATGCAAAGAAAAATACGCCCGAAAGCACCAGCAACGCTGTTAATCCCACTAACCACGGTGAGAATGCTTCTGGTGTCGCAGCACCAGGGTCGGTTAGCACCCGAAAAACATACAACATCACCTGAAATGGCAAATAATCTGCCGGTGTAATATTACCATCATCATTAATATCCATTTCAGGATAAAGGTAAATTACTGCCAATGAGCCCATAATCATCATCGCCACCAGCATACCTGCCAACATACTGCTTTCACTACGAACTTCTTGTATAGCAAGCACCCGTTTGGCTGCTTTGGCAATATTACCTACAGGATTAAGCATTACCAAAAAACGAATCGCACGCAGCCCAACCCAAGCTGCTGCCACACCAGGAATAAGACCCAACACAGCAATACTGACAAGCATATCCAACGATACAAAAGCCAATTCTGCCTTTTTGCGCCCACCATCGGGTAAAACTTTAAGAATAGATACCGTACGACATACACCTTCAATCAATAAAAACACACCGATATACATCGCGACCCATGGTATGGCGATAGCAACACATGCCATCGCCACCACAATCAAGGCAAAAGGCAGGGAGTAAACAAATGTATCGTGGGTAAGAAAACGAAATATTCGCAACATCCGCAGCATATACATACCACGGAAAAGCCTAGCAATACGCAAATAAACAGCCTGATGTAATGGGTTCACTGGCATAAATAGAGCTGAAATAAGGCTCATCGTTGCCAAGCCATCCAATATCAAAAACACCAGTTCAGAACGATTACGAAAGCGATTCTCTTTTTGCAACCAAAAGCGCAAACACCATTCAACCACAAAAAATACACCCAATGTCGCCAATACAAAGCTATAGCGCTCAAACATGCATAACACAAGCGCAACAACGATTAAAATAGCATACCTAGGATGTGAAAAGACACGCTCGCCCAGCAGCAGCCACTCACGGCGTGAATGCTCACCTGAAATCCAACGTTTCACCCAAGCAGATTGCGAACGCGGTGTTTTTTTTACATCAGCATCCGCCATCTCATCTAAAACCTCATGTGAGACCTTATCTGATGCACTCAACACATCGTTTGCATCATTTACATCGTTTGCTGGTCCCACCTTCACCACCTTACGTACCTCCGCCGCAGCACATGCTACTGGTTGCTCTGGGAGAATTTCCCGACCATCATTTGCGCCACCAACTAACGGCGACGCAATGCGGCTAAAAAATCACGCACCCGCTGGGATAAACCTTCCCCTTTTTGACGAATATCTGTGGATGAAGTGAGCACATCTCCTGCAGCTTTACCTGTTTCATTCGATGCTTCTGTCACCGAAGAAATCGCCTCTGTCACACGCTGAGTTGCATCTGAGGCATATTGCACACTTTGAGAGATTTCACGGGTTGCTTCATTTTGCCCTTCTGTAGCAGCAGAAATCGCTTGGTTAATATCATTCATCTTTTGAATGGTTTCGCCAATATGTCCAATCGCTTTGGCTGCACCATCACTCTCCTTCTGAATAGATGAGATTTGACCTGCAATTTTTTCAGTCGCTTGAGCAGTTTGGTTGGCAAGCTCTTTGACTTCGCCCGCAACCACTGCAAAACCACGGCCAGCCTCACCTGCCCGTGCCGCTTCAATACTGGCATTGAGTGCCAATAAATTGGTTTGTTCTGCAATATCCGTAATCACTCGAATAACCTCACCAATTTCTTCCGATACCTTGGCTAATTTCGTAACATTTTGATTGGTCGTTTCAGCTTCTTCCACTGCTTGACCTGACATATCCACAGCATCACGCACTTGGCGTGTAATTTCTGCAATTGAAGCTGTCAGCTCTTCTGCTGCAGATGCCACAGTCATCACATTTTCATTCGCCTCAGCAGAGCTATGGGAAACGCTTTCTGCTTGTGTTGTGGATTGTTCGGCAGTGCTAGAAAGGGTTTCACTCGCAGTCTGCATGCCCACTGATGCCTCAATCAAATCATTGACCAAGGCTGCGACATTACTTTCAAAGTCTCCCGCTAATTGATGTTGCTCAGACACATCATTCCACGACACCATCACAGAGTCCCATTCACCCTCATGATTATCAATGGCATGCGCAGAAAATTCGATCTCATGACCATCCGCCTCAAAACTTGCAGACATTGGAAATGCAGCCCTATTGGAAAGTAATTTGCGCTGGTGCGAAGGATCTTTGTGAAAAATATCAATGCACTGCCCAATCATGTTATCCACTCGACAAGGTAAGAAATTCTGTAGTGTTTGAAATAGTTCCGTTGCTGCTGGATTCATATAAGTAATTTTCAAATCTTTGGCATTTGCAATCATGGTTGCCTGTGGTGATGCTTCTACCACACGCCGTAAAAGCGTGGCTTCAGCGGATTGTTCTTGAAAAATAGCCAACGATTCCAACATCTCACCAATTTCACCGCCTTCATCGCCAACCACAGGAATCACATCACCTCTTTCCAATGCATCCATAGAAGTCGCAACACGTGCAATCGGATCACCAACCGACCTTGCAATTCTCCAAACAGCCAACATTACAAATACAAACACCAACAACATAATGCCTATATAATAACGCGGCAAAACTTTCATAACATACGCATATTCTTCATCCAACTTCGAAAGATAATCACCAAGCGCTTCATCTGCTGTGTTAAAGTCATTCATTATCGGACCTTGGAAACTAGCTTCCAACGCTTTAGCATCGTGCAATAATTTTGTATTCATGGTTGCATACTTCATGAAGCTTTGTTCATAATCATTCATAAGCATCAAAATTGATTGCTTCTCAGAACTGGCAAGATTTGAGGATGCCAATAAACGTGCAAAAATAAGCTTTTCTTCTTGGAATTCTTTCACATACTCTAATGAACTGCGCAGCATAAAATCTTTTTCATGACGGCGAAGCATCAACATCGACGTCAACAATTTATCCTGCTTAAAGTGCTCCAGCTTCCTCTCAGCAGCATGTACCTTATCTCGAAAATGACCCTGCAGCCCGTCATTCTCGTTCATGCCAAGTTCTGGGCGCATGGCTATCACTTTTTCAGCATTGACATCATAGCTATCTACAATTTCTTTTAACGCTTCAACACTTGCTTTCACCTTTTCATTAGGCGCTCTTTCAAGCAAGTTATGAAGCTCTTTAACATTCTCTTTTTTTAACGATTGGTACGCTTCCAATGCATCTGGGTGCTTATGCACAGCATAAAGCTGAACCTTACGCGCCTCTACAGATAAACTCGTTGCCAGCCCATCCAACACTTCCATGGTGTCACCCGCTGCAATCTGTTCATTTGAAATATCCAACAAACTCGTAACCATGTATTGATGCGTAATTGCAGATGCTAGCAATCCCAGCAATGCCACAACACCAATCAGTGACAAACGTTTCATAATAGAAAATTGCTTTAGATTTAGTAAATTCATCATTTAATCCCCAGAGAAAACTTATTCACAGGGAAGAAAGCAAGTTTCACGCCAATTTCACATGTCAAAACTACTGTAAAAAAAAGCGGCTAAAAAAATAATTAAATCACAGGGATAGGACAGTCCATGCCATCAGCAATAGCACGCAAAGCTTCCGATTCTTTTACGTGCAACAAACCATCTGCCAAAATCACTTGCATACAAGCAGTTAGCAATGCTTTTTTGACACTTGGAGAGGCGCATTCAAGTTTTTTAAGTGATTCATTCAAGCGTGCCAAATGCAAAACCCGCGCTGGTGGCCAAGGCATTGGTTCACCCAAAAGTTCTGTGCTTACAGTCTTAAATAAAACTTCAGGTTCAGCATGTGTTCCATAACTAATCAGTATACCCAACACACACCCACATTCCGCAGCCACATTCTGTACCTTGCGATAGCTCACTGGCTGCATCTTTATATCCGTAAAACTTGGTTTTAAATGTCGCAACAACAAGCGTTGCAACATATATTCAAACAAGCTGATGCGATGATTGGCTTGTATTAACATACGAATGTTTTTCACAAATAGTTGATATTGCGCATGCGACATGCTCTTTAATGCAGGCAGCATCATATCAATCAATGGCAACCGTAAATCAGCCAATAAATCCATCACTTCACGTTGTATATCAAGCAGTTCACGCAATACATTTTTATCAGCCGACTTTTCCAGCAACGACATCTGAATATGCCGTTGCCCATCATCCGCATCCAATAATAAAGCATAACACACTGCACGCGCAGTGTAAGAATCATGCGCAAAATCACGTAAATGACTAGGAATACGTTGCAATTTCTTGCTTGCACGTACAAGCCTTGCTTTTTCTGGCTCGCCGATAGCTGCCAACCACTGGTGATAATCGTTTACTGTTGCATCTATGGGGGAAACATCCTCACCCATAGTCTGTGCAAAACCCATCTTTGCCTCTGCCAAAACCCGTTGCTGCTTATCTGCTTCTTGAACAATCTTTAACTGCCCGCGAAAACGCGGTTCAATACGCTTAATTCGCTGCAATAAAGGCGGGTGACTTGCCCACCAGCGTGTTGAATTCTCACCAACAGCAGCCCGTTTCAAAGCATTACCAAAAAAGAAATGCCCTATCGGTGAAGCATCCGTATGACGCACTTGAGAACCCGCCTTATAACCACCAATCACCTTTAACGCATTGGCAATACCTTCTGGATTACGGGTAAATTGAACTGCCGAAGCATCTGCTAAAAATTCACGCTGCCGTGAGACTGCGCGTTTTATCAAATCTGCTAAGACCATGCCGATAAGACCAACCAAGAATAATAAAATACCCAATACAAATACAGCAGGGTGTGTACCACTTTTACGACTGGAATAATACGTAGAACGGCGTGATGTAAGCAAAAGCATGCCTGTATCTGAAATCAAGGTTATACCATGCAATAATCCCATTATACGCATATTAATGCGTGTATCACCATGCAATATATGACTAAATTCATGGGCAATTACGCCCTGTAATTCATCACGGTTGAGCATCTCAACCGCCCCTCGCGTCACACCAATCACAGTGTCCGATGCTGAAAATCCCGCTGCAAAGGCGTTGATGCCCGATTGATTCAAAATATATACAGGTGGCACAGGCAAGCCCGAAGCAATCGCCATTTCTTCGACCACATTCAGAAGTCGTCTCGCCAACACATCACCCACATTACTTGGCAAACGTTTACCACCAAGCATATCGGCAACAGCCGCACCGCCGCCCTGTCGTAATTGATGTATTTTATACGCACTACCTGCAAGAATAAGAGCAACTGTAATCGAGCTTACCCAGAAAAATCGCGCCTGATTCCAAAACGCATCCACCTGCAACCATTCTGCTTGAGATTGAAAAGAATCACCATGAGAAAAGCCTACAAACAGGCCTGCAGTAACCGCTGCATACACAGCAAAAACCACTACAACAACTGCACATGCAAACCAAACAAACAATGCGTATGTTCGTCGCTGGGCTTGCTCTTGATGACCGAAAAAATCCATTGGAAGTTATTTAGAGAAGCGCTGATTAACGCCATTTATCATACCGTTTGTCATACTACTTGTCATCTTGAGCGAAGTCGAAAGATCTTTGCCTTCAAGATGTTGCAAAATAGATCTCTCCACTTCGGTCGAGATGACACCTTTCATAAGCATTTCCTTAGAAATTAACCTTTATCGCCTCTTTTACTTCAGCATTCGCGACCTCAAACAACTCAGCGACATGAAAACCAAACATGGCAGAAAACAATACATCAGGAAACGTTTCAAGCTGGGTATTATAAAACATCACCTCATCATTATACGCCTGACGCGCAAATGACACTCGATTTTCTGTAGAAGTAAGTTCCTCTGTTAGTTGCTGCATGGTCTTATCCGCTTTTAAATCAGGGTACGCTTCGGTCAAAGCATTTAGGTTAATCATCGCGCCACCCAATACCCCTTCAGCACCACCCAGCGCCTGCATAAGTTTACCATCACCAGGGTTTTTACTGGCTTTTTTCATTGCACTTAAAGCATGATTCCGTGCCTCAATCACCTTCTGTAAAGTATCTTGCTCATGTTTTAAATAACCCTTGGCTGTTTCCACCAAGTTGGGAATCAAATCGTAACGACGACGCAATTGCACATCGATTTGTGAAAATGCATTCTGAAATCGATTTTTCAATTTTACCAAGCGGTTATAAATCATCACTACCCAAACAATAACTGCCAAAATGACCGCAAGCACAACAATCAACACTTCCATAAAGCCACCCTCCAAATTCAATTTATAACACACCATAAACCAAAATATGAAATTATTCCATACTCTGTTTGGCTATTGACAAAATATACGCATCAATCAAGCTCCTCCTACACATAAAGGGATGTGTATATATTTTGGGAGGGTATTTAAACTCATGAAAAAGATTTTTATTTCATTGGCTGCAACAGCATTATGCGTTGCGCCTACATTGGCTAGTGCTCATGGGCACGAAGAATCACACGATGGCCATGCTAATCCATGCGCTCATTCAGCGCACCATGCTGCAGTGTCTGATAAAGTCATCGCAGAACAGCGCGAAGCGCTTGCTAAAAGTACCAAAGGCAAAGGTTTTGGACCACAAGCACCACGTGATATTGATGCTGTTCAAGGCAACAATAACCGTATTTTCAGCGAAGCTCCTGCATCGACTGCTATGAACCTTTGTAATATTCATTTCCATAAAAATGCTGAGCATAAAGCTGCTGATTTCTCAATCTATGCAGGCAATGGTAATGGTGAAGGCTATCAAAATGGCTATAAAGCCGATGCTTCTCATTTGAGCAGCGCTGAACTTGCGCCAACGCATGGTAAAATCTGCAATAGTTCTCATAGCACACTGCGTCCAGGTGACACCATTGAGGTTCACTATGTATATACCACTGCACAAGTAAAACCTGGCAAAGGCTTGGGCTCTTGTCTTAATAGTGATATTCCAGCACAAAACCCACAATTGCGCGTGGAAACACAAGTATACCTATTGGTTAATGATAAACATGCAGCCAGCTTTAAGGATTTGACCAAATACGGCAAAGCTAAATCTGGTCTTTACCAAGCTACTGGCATCCCAAGCAATACCGGTACTCCTGTACAATATGAAGGCTCAACAACTGGCCCTGGTTACAATGAAAAAGGCTCTCCTTACCAAGTATCTTGGAGCGTTCGCCCACATGTTGCCAAGGTAAATATTGCAACAGTAGGCAAATGGTGTGAAGGCAATGACTTTA
This sequence comes from uncultured Pseudomonadota bacterium, assembly GCA_913055645.1. GTDB lineage: Bacteria > Pseudomonadota > Zetaproteobacteria > Mariprofundales > Mariprofundaceae. Next base: position 41,933 of record CAJXLC010000009.1, read on the forward strand.
AAGAAGATCATGGTCATGGTGTTCGCAACCTTGTGAAAAACCCAGATCTGTTATCTAAAATCGACTAACCTTAACAGGAAGTGCTGATGACCCTTATTTGTCATCTTGAGCGAAGTCGAAAGATCTTTGTTTTCAAGATGTAACCAAATAGATCTCTCCACTTCGGTCGAGATGACACCTTTCATAAGCACCTACCAAGAAAGCCACCCCGAATGGGGGTGGCTTTTTTTATGCTTTAATTGGTGGAACTATTTAGTATATCTGAAAAAAGCACCCCGTAGCTGTTCAGGTTGCTGCTGAATGGTTACTAAGGGGTAACGTTATCATGACACATAAACCATTCGATTCACGATTCTCTAATTGCAAACGACCACCATCACGATCCAGTGTTTCTTTAACAATTGCCAAGCCAAGCCCATGCCCTCCACGTGTACGCACCGCATCCACACGATAAAAACGCTCAGTTACATGTGGCAAATCTTTTTCAGGAATACCATCACCCTCATCTAAAACGGATAAAATACCTGCTCCTTGCGTCATATCCAAACTGCAATCCAATGCGGAATCCTCAGCTGTGTAATGCACAGCATTGGATGCCACATTCATTAATACACGAAAGCAATCCGACTCATGCATAGCAATTTCAAAGGATTCAGGCAGCTGTAAAGATAATGTTACATCTTTTTCAGCCATTTCAGGCTGCAATGCTTGCCAAACCTTTTTACATACCTCCACAACATCACATACGCCTTGCTCACTTGCATTATATTCAATTTGTTCAACAGATAACAACGCATCCAAGAGACTGTTCACATGAAGCGCCTCTTGCGCAATCACCGATACAGCCTCTTGACGCAAGGCTGCATCATCCGCAAATGCTTCAATACTCCGAGCATAACCAAGCAACGATGTCAGCGGTGTTTTTAAATCATGCATCAAATCAGCCACAAATGTTTTACGCTGTTCTTGCAAGCGATATTGTGCGGTCACATCCAAACACAACAACAACCCTTGCCCTTCACCCAAACCTGCCAAGCGTGGCAAATACACCTCTTCGCCGATAAAAATTTCAGGCAGCGCAACCACTTCAGGCAATGAGTGTACCGCCTTTGAAAAGGCCTCTAACCAATCAGGATTACGATAAAATACAACCATGGGTTCGGGCAATAAATTCATATCACGAATCGCAAACAATCGCATGCCTGCATCATTGGCAGACATCACATGCCCAGCGCGGTCTACGCGCAATACAGGCTCATGAATTGCTGATAACAATTCATCCAGCCTATGACTGCGCTGCTCAAGTTGTTTCTCTAAATCATTTTGACTGACCTGTGTATTCGACAATATGCGTTCACGGCTTGCCAGCATGCGTTTTAATGAACGGACATGCCACCACCATAACACCACAAGCAATGGTATAATAAAGCCTGCAATACTATCCATCACGAATCAGTCTTTACAAAGCGATAGCCTGAGCCTCTCACTGTTACAATACATTCACCCAAGCCATGTTCTGCCAGAGCTTTACGCAAACGTTTCACCGTGACATCCACGGTTCGCTCTTCCACAAAGTTATTCACACCCCAAACTTTATCCAATAAATACTCTCTGCTGCGTACCTTGCCAGGTTTCTTCATCAAACGTTGCAACAAGCGAAACTCCAAAGGGCGCAAATCTACCCGTTTTCCAGCCACAAAGACTTCCATAGCATCATGGTCTAATTCAATAGCTGAATCAGAGGCGCTGTTAGATTGCCCATGTAAGGAACGTCGCAACAAAGCCTGAACCCGCGCTAGCAATTCATCAGGTTCAAAAGGCTTAGGCAAATAGTCATCTGCACCTTCATTCAAACCACGAATTCGCTCTTCAGTCTGAGCCAAAGCTGTTACCATCACCACTGGCAATGTGCGCAAGGCATCTTGTTTGCGCAACCAACGCAATAAGTCCAAACCGCGTACACCTGGAATCATCCTATCCAAAAGCATCAATTTATAGTTATGTGATTCAAGCAGTGCAATCGCATCGTGACCATTGCCACAACACGCCACACTATATCCTGCACGTTGCAAATGAATCTCCATCAAACGCGCAATGGCAGCTTCATCTTCAACAATCAGAATATCTGCATGTTTTATTTTATCTGTCATTTACACCTTCCGACCCAATGCAAACTGATGCATATGAGCATATTCTACTTCGACTTTTAATGCCTGTTGACTCAACAATCGAAACATAAAATACATCAACTGTTGACCTAGCCTTGGTTCTTCCAAAGCAATTAAATCAAAGTAGCTGCGTTCCAAGCTTAGCACAACTGTATCTTTTTCAGCTTGGATGGTCGCGGAATGATTGCGTTTGTCATCCAAAAATGAAAATAATCCAAATACGCCACCTGCACGCAAGTTGTCATATCTATAGCCACTTTCATCTTCCACACCCACTTTACCATCCAATATAAGGTGCATCTCACCTTCTGCCACCGTACCTGCATGATAAATAACCTCACCTGCTGCAAAGCATTTCTCTTTCATGCACGCGAACAAAAGCATGGCATGTTCTTCTGACATTTCCTTAATCAAAGGTATGCTCTTAAATGCTTCAAAATAAACATTGGATGTCATCGATGACATCAATGCTTCCAACAACACTTCCTTCTCTGCAGAGTTTTCTGCTTTTTCTACTATCATTTCTTTCTCCGTCTCTATTAGGTATATGTAGAAATTATAAGACAACTATGACAAGAACATGACAAAACATCTGTCGCCATAACGCTGTCATATTGTTGTCACATTCAAAATATACGGTGTGCCCAACTTTCTAGGGGGAAACACAATAATGAAAATGAAAACATTTATTCGCACTGCTGCATTGCTAGCTGCAGCTGCTGTTGCAACACCTGCATTCGCAGGCGGCGTAACTGTTGCTAAAGATGGTGACAGCAAATTAAAAATCGGTGGTAAATTCTTTTTGAATGCTACTGACTATAAAGTAACTAAGAACGGTGTAACTGACACCAAAACTCGTAGTGTTGCAGTTGATCGTGCTTACTTTACTGCTAAATATTACTTCGACCAAGATTGGATGATGCGTATCACAACAGATATGGTTGTTGATCCAAACTTGAAATCAAAAAATAGTAATATCTTCTTAAAATATGCTTATCTTGAAGGTAAGTTGATGGGCGATGCAGTTGTATTGCGTTTGGGTCAATCACACACACCTTGGATTGATTACGAACAACACTTATGGGGACATCGTTATGTTTCTAAAACATTGGTTGATACACAAGGTTATGATGCTTCTTCTGATTTGGGCGTTGGCTTGAAAGGTAAAGTTGCTGATGGTCTTGTAGGCTATTTCGTAACAGCTACTAACGGTGCTGGTTATAGTCACCCAACCAATAAGAAGACAGCAGGCTCATCTCTTGACTTTGATTCTCGTGTAAGCTTTAACCCTGTTAAAGGTTTAACATTGGATTTGGGTTATCGCACTGGTTACAAAGGCACTAAGTCTCTTAAAGCTGGTGTTTCCGGCTCTAATACCAAGTCTACTATGTATCAACTGATGGCTACTTATGGTACAGAAGACTACCGTTTTGGTGCAAACTTTATCAACAACCGTTCCAAACTTGATACCTCTGCTGTAAACCTTACCAAAGAAGATGCATTCGCACTTTGGGGTTGGGGTAAACTTGGTGATGGTGTAGGCGCATTTGGCCGTTACGAATCAACAAAAAACAAGCTAAATGTTGCAAGCCCTCAAAAAGAAATTCGTTATCTTGCTGGTTTTGAATACTCTCCACGCAAGCATGTAAATTTCTCTTTGGTATATGACAACACTAAATTCACCAACTCGGGAAATGTTGCTGGCGCTACTAAAAAGGTAACTCAGATTGGTCTTTATTCACAGGTTAAATTCTAAAATAAATTAACACTGTTGATTGCTAAGATAGCCCGCCTTTGTGCGGGCTATTTTTTTATCTGCTTCTCGGCTTCTATTTTAAGACGGGACAAAACATTGAGTTGAAAATTTATGGTAAATAAGCCGCCATTCGCGGGAATGACGTGTGCTTTATGTTGTCCTATCTTAAAAAGGAACCTGAATTCAAGTTAAAAAATCATTCGCATGATTGTTAATCGCTGATTAGCGCCATTTATTATCTTGAGCGGAGCCGAAAGATCTTTATTTTCAAGATATGGTGCAATAGCTCTCCCTACTTCGGTCGAGATGACATCGTTGATCAGCATATCCGATAAAATAGTTCGGGCATAACGGCAAATCAATTTACAAGCCATGCAAGGTATATGTCATAAGGCTGTCATAAACATCTGTTAGAACCACCACATCATTGTTGAAAAGTGTGTAACTCCTCGTTGAAATTAAAAAAGCTCGCGCATGTCGCGGGCTTTTTTTTTGTTTTGCGACAATTCTACAATACACTATTACATGCCATGTCACGCCCATGTCACATAACACACTTATACTGAGCACTATCTTTTTAAAGGAGTTCAACCAATGAAAAAAACTATGATTACAATCGCAGCTTCTGTGATGATGATGGCAAGCAGCATGGCTTCTGCTGCTACAACTATCACAGGCGCTGGCGCAACATTCCCTTTCCCTGTTTATTCTAAATGGGCTTACAACTACCATAAAGAATCAGGTGTTAAACTAAACTATCAGGCTATCGGTTCTGGTGGTGGTATTAAACAAATTAAAGCTAAAACAGTGGATTTTGGCGCATCTGATGCACCATTGAAAGCTGCAGAATTGGATAAATTTGGTTTGATGCAGTTCCCAATGATTATGGGCGGTGTTGTACCAGTTGTACATATCAAAGGCATCAAAGCTGGTCAGTTGAAATTGAGTGCTACCAACATTGCTAACATCTATCTTGGTAACATCACAAAATGGAATGACCCACGTATCGCTGCAAACAACACTGGTCTTTCTTTGCCAAATGAAAACATTACTACAGTTCACCGTGCTGACGGTTCTGGTACTACTTGGATTTTCACCAACTACCTAACCAAAGTTAGTGGCGAATGGGGTGCTAAATTAGGTAACGCTAAAGCTGTAGCTTGGCCTAATGGTGTTGGCGGTAAGGGCAACCAAGGTGTTGCTGCTTTTGTAAACAAAGTAGAAGGCTCTATTGGTTATGTTGAATATGCTTATGCATTGCAAAATCATATGGCTTCTGTGTTGTTGCAAAACCACTATGGTAACTTCGTAGCACCAACATCTGCTAACTTCCAAGCTGCAGCCGCAGGCGCAGACTGGAAAAATGCTAAAGGCTATTACATGGTTCTAACCAACCAACCAGGTGTAAATTCTTGGCCTATCACAGGTGCATCATTTATCCTGTTGTACAAAACTCAGGCAAAACCAGCTCAAGCAAAAGAAGTGTTGAAATTCTATAACTGGAGCTACAACAATGGTGCTGATGCTGCTGAAAAGTTAGACTATGTACCAATGCCTAAGGCTGTAGCAGACATGGTTCGTAATACTTGGAAGAATGTATTGAAAGATCGCTCTGGCAACCCAATCTGGAAGTAAGCTAAAGCTCTTTCACATATCTTGAATACTCTTTTCAAGATATAAGCTATGCCTAAGAGGGCTGGTTCATTGCCAGCCCTCTTTTTTATACTAAATACCATTGCACGATAGCGTACTTAAGGTAAGTATTGCACACTCAACTAATCAATGCTGGGGAACCTATGAATACGGTCAAAAAATATATATCTGGTGATGTCGCCTTTAAGGGTATCACGCTTACGTTTGCACTTGGCATTCTCGTGCTATTCATTGCTATAATCGCCAGTCTTTGGCATGAATCGCTACCTTCTATACATAAATTTGGTTTTTCTTTTTTAAGCAGTAGCGCGTGGAATCCTGTAAAGGATGACTTTGGTGCGCTTATTTCTATCGTAGGTACACTATTGTCGGCTCTGATTGCCATGCTTATCGCTGTGCCTTTAAGCATCGGTGTTGCTTTATTTCTTGCCGAACTTGCTCCAGACTGGATGAAAGCACCCTTTGGGACTGCCATTGAGCTGCTCGCAGCTATCCCAAGCATTGTATATGGCATGTGGGGACTTTTTGTATTGGCACCATTAATGGCCGAATATGTACAACCCGCACTTGCAGAATATCTTGGTTTTATTCCACTGTTTACGGGTACCATCATGGGAATCGGCATGCTTACCGCAGGGTTGGTGCTGGCATTAATGATTCTTCCTTTCATCGCATCAGTGACACGCGATGTGTTCCTTATGGTACCGAATAATCTTAAGGAAGCAGCATACGGCATGGGCTGCACAACATGGGAAGTTGTGCGTGATGTGATGCTTCCCTACGGAAAAAAAGGTATCGCTGGCGCAATCTTTCTTGGCATGGGGCGAGCTCTAGGAGAAACCATGGCTATCACTTTTGTCATTGGTAACACCCATCATCTCTCCGCATCACTGTTTGCACCAGGCACTTCCATTGCTTCAACACTAGCAAATGAATTTACTGAAGCCGATAGTGATATTTATCTCTCATCGCTAGTCGAATTAGGATTGGTGTTATTCCTCATTACTTTCATTGTACTCGGTCTCGCACAGCTATGGCTCAAACGCGGTCAACCAGGAGGTGGGCAATGATTCTCCACCAACGTAGGATGCTCACTAATCGTATCATCTTGACTATTTCAGGAGCAGCAGCCCTGCTCGGATTGGTAATGCTTATATGGATTCTCGGCGATGTGGCTGTGCGCGGCATACAGGCTATCAACTGGGATTTTTTCACTCAACTTCCAGCCCCTCCGGGTATGGAAGGTTCAGGTCTTGCCAATGCCATTGTTGGAACATTACTTATGACATTTATGGCTACACTCATGTCCGTTCCTTTCGGCATATTGGCTGGCACTTGGTTATCTGAATTCGGACGCGAATCAAAAATAGGGCAAGTCATTCGTTATTTCTCGGATATTCTTGTTTCGGCACCTTCAATCGTGATTGGTGTTTTCGTTTACCTCATTGTAGTGCGTCCCCTTGGGTATTTTTCAGGCTGGGCTGGTGCTTTATCATTGGCTATCATCATGTTACCCGTGGTTACCCGTACGACAGAGGAAATGCTTAAATTGGTTCCCCATGAATTGCGCGAAGCTGCGCTTGCACTCGGTACGCCTTACTGGAAGGTGATGGTGCAAGTGATTTATCGAGCTGCCGTAACAGGAATGATTACAGGCATCATGCTCGCCGTGGCTCGTGTCGCAGGTGAAACAGCACCGCTTTTATTTACAGCGATGAATAGCCCTTACTGGATGGAAGGGCTGAATGAACCCATCGCTAACCTCACAGTCACCCTCTTTAACTATGCCATGAGTCCATATGATGATTGGATAAGCATGGCTTGGGGTGCTGCATTTTTGATTACCACGACCGTACTGATTACAACCATTATCACGCGGCTTGTGCTGCATAAAAGGAGTAGACATTGACCGCAACGCATAACGTACAGTCCGCAGACAATCCTGCTGGTCATACAGATGAAGTTAAATTATCAATTCGCAACCTAAATTTCTATTACGGCAATAAACAGGTGCTATTTGGTAACACACTAGATATTGCTGCCAATAAAGTGACGGCATTTATCGGCCCATCGGGTTGTGGGAAATCTACCCATATACGAACCTACAACCGCATGTTTGACCTCTACAAAGGTCAACACGCCGAAGGTGAAATTTTACTCGATGGCATGAATACCCTTGATCCAAAGGTTCCAGCACTTTCCTTACGTCATAAAATCGGCATGATTTTTCAAAAGCCTACACCGTTCCCAATGTCTATAGCAGAAAATATTGCCTACGGGCTGAAGCTGCACACAAGCTTAGGCAAAGCTGAAACGGAAGTTCGGGTTGAAAAAGCATTGCGCGGTGCCGCGTTGTGGGATGAAGTTAAAGATATGCTAAACCAACCTGGAACAGCACTTTCTGGTGGGCAGCAACAACGCTTGTGCATTGCCCGTGCCTTGGCAATTGAGCCAGAAGTCATCCTTATGGATGAGCCTTGCTCGGCACTCGACCCAATCGCCACTGCCAAGATAGAAGAGTTGATTGGGGAACTACGCGATAAATATACCATTGTTATCGTTACTCACAACATGCAACAGGCAGCACGCGTATCAGACAACACCGCTTTTTTCTATCTCGGCAAGCTTATTGAATTTGGTGAAACATCTTCCCTCTTCACCAAACCACAACAACAGCAAACCGAAGACTATATTACAGGTCGTTTTGGCTAATATCAGCATAAATACGTGAATTTCATGCTATACTCCTAGAGTTAATCATGAAAACCATTACGCAAGCGCTAAGGAGAACACATGCAACATACCATAAAACGTTTTGATGAAGAAATGGTGGAACTTAAAGAACACGTGCTTTCAATGGGCGGACTTGTTGAGCGAGCCGTTGGACATGCTGTCAGAGCCATGATTGAACAAGATGAAAAGCTCGCACTCAAAACCATTGAGCGCGATCGCGCCATTAATGCATTGGAAGTACAGTGCGACGAAATGACCCGTGATATTCTGGTGCGCCGCCAGCCAGCTGCTAGTGATTTGCGTTTCATTTTGGGTATTATCAAAGCGGTCACAGATTTGGAACGCATGGGTGATTTAGCTGCTAGCATTGCCAAAGGTATGATTCAATCCGAAGAAGCTCCGCTAAGAAATTTCTCCAACTTGGATACCATGGGTGAAAGAGTTCAAAAACAAGTACAACGCGCTTTGGATGCCTTTTCTCGTGGTGATGCTGATTTAGCAATGAAAGTCATTCAAAAAGACGTAAAAATAGATAAGCTTTATAAACGTATGTACCGTGAACTTCTCACCTATATGATGGAAGATGCACGTAGCATTAGCGGTTCAATCATTTTATCAGATGCTGCCAAGAATCTTGAGCGTATTTCTGCTCATGCAACCAATATCGCAGAAATGGTCGTTTATATGGAGTATGGGCATGATATTCGCCATGTTGACCATGATGCTGCTGCTAAAATTCTTGCTGGTGACGACGATAGTTAATCCAAGCATACACAACAAAGGAAAATGATTTGAATACAACTCAAACCATAGCGCTGGATCACCCTGATCTTTATATCAACAGAGATTTAAGCATGCTTGAATTTAATCGTCGCGTGCTAGCTATGGCAGCTGATGAAAGTGTGCCTCTGCTTGAACGTTTGAGGTTTCTTTGCATATGCACATCCAATATGGATGAATTTTTTGAAGTACGTGTTGCTATTCAAAAACAAAGAGTCGCTATCGGCTCCGTACAAACGGGTGCTGATGCGCTCACATCCAGCGAAATTTTACAGCGTATCCGAAAACAGGTAAGTGATTTGGTTGAGCAACAATACCAAATTCTTAACAATGATTTATTGCCCAATATGCGTGAAGAAGGCATCCATTTTTTACACCGTGATGAGTGGAATGAAGCGCAACAAAACTGGATTCATAAATATTTTAAACGTGAATTATTGCCACTACTCACGCCTATCGGACTTGATCCTGCTCACCCTTTTCCTCGTTTATTAAGTAAAGTTCTTAATTTTATGATTGCCCTTGAAGGCAAGGATGCCTTTGGACGCGAATCAAGTTACGCTATTGTGCAAGCACCACGTTCATTGCCACGTATGATTCGTTTACCCGATGATATTGCCACATCGGAGCACAGTTATGCGTTCCTTTCATCCATTATTCACGCCCATGTTGATGATTTATTCCCAGGTATGAATATTAAATATTGTCACCAATTCCGCATTACCCGTAATAGCGAGATGGATGTTGATGAAGAGTTAAGCGATTTAAAACAAGCTATTGCAGGCGAATTGCTTGAGCGCCGCTTTGGTAAAGCTGTACGTTTGGAAGTGTCCAATCATTGTCCAAAAGAGCTTTCCGACTATTTATTACAACAATTTGGTGTGCAAGAAGTTGATTTATACAGGGTTCATGGGCCTGTTAACTTATATCGTATGGCACGGGTGTGTGATGAGGTCGATCGACCAGACCTTAAGTTTCCTGCTTTTGAAGCTGGTATTCCATCGATATTTAAAAAAGATGATAACGATATATTCAAAACAATCCGTGATGGTGATGTTTTACTTCATCATCCTTTTCAAAGTTTCCAACCAGTCGTTGAATTACTGAAACAAGCCGCTTCCGATCCCAATGTCTTGGCAATTAAACAAACCCTTTATCGTGCCGTTCCTGATTCTCCGATTGTTGATGCGTTAATCAAAGCTGCGCGTGCCAATAAAGAAGTGGTGGCAGTAATTGAATTACGTGCACGCTTTAACGAGCAAGATAACATCACACTTGCGACCCGACTTTCAGCTGCAGGTGTACAGGTTGTTTATGGCGTTGTTGATTATAAAACACATTGTAAAATGATGCTTATTGTTCGCCGTGAAGGTCGCACCATGCGCCGTTATGTACATTTAGGAACAGGCAATTATCACACCGTGACCACCCGTTTTTATACAGATATCGGTTTGCTTAGCTGTGAACCTGCACTTACAGAAGACGTACATCGTGTATTCCAACAATTAACTGGCATGGGTAGGCTTTCCAAGCTTAAAACCATGTTACAAGCCCCATTTTCTTTGCACAGTGGCATCATTGAACGCATCAATTTCGAGGCTGCCAATGCACGTGCTGGCAATACGGCTCGTATTATTGCCAAAATGAATGGCTTGGAAGAACCCAAAGTGATTCAAGCACTTTATCAAGCATCTCAAGCAGGTGTAAAAATTGATTTGATTGTGCGCGGCATCTGCTGCTTACGCCCTGGCATCAAAGGCATATCAGAAAATATTCGTGTACGCTCTGTACTGGGACGATTTCTCGAACATACCCGTGTATTTTATTTTCATAATGGCGGAGAATCCGAGGTATTTTGTTCTAGTGCTGATTGGATGAATCGTAACCTCCTAAGACGAGTAGAAACGTGCTTCCCTATCCGTGATAAAAAACAGGCTAGGGATATTCTTAAAACAGCTCTGCGTCCTTACCTTGCTGATAATGTTGGTGCATGGAATTTACGTAAAGATGGTCAATATTATCGTGTTAAACCAAGTAAAAAAGAACGCAATGCTCAAAAAGAGCTTATGCAAACATTTGGTAAGCTACAAACTTCATAAGAGCTGTGCCATAAGCTTGACATATTAGAGCTTTAGGTTACCATAATGCTCTACACTCAAGCACAGTTTATTTTATAATTACTATGATAAATTCAAAACATAGCAATCAACACCTCACAATGAATCTTGAACACCCAGAGCCAGTCCATATCAATTGCATGGCTTTGGATGTACTAACGCGCTTTAGAGAATATGAAAATATCACCGCCTTAGCTGTTGTGAATGATGACATGCAGGCTATTGGTCTGGTGACCCGTCGCGAGACGCTTGCAATCTTCGGGCACAAATTTTCTCATGAGCTTAATAGAAAAAAAAGCGTAGAAATTCTTATAAATTCACAAGCCAAAAGCTTTGACATTAGTACCGACATTGATGTCATTAGCCAACACATGACCGAGCGCAATGAGAGCGACCATTTTGACCCTGCAATCATCACACGCGATGGGCTTTATTATGGTCTTTTATCAGTCATTACTTTACTCAAGACTATGACTGATATTCGTCTACAGCAAGCCTATGACTGTAACCCTTTATCTCATTTACCTGGCAACAATAGCATCAACCGCGAAATAGATTTCCGTTTGCAAAACGAAGTGGATTTCATGTTAGTCTATGCTGATTTGGATTCATTCAAAGCCTACAATGATTGTTATGGCTATGAACGCGGTGATCGTATTATTCAAATGGTTGCGAAGATTTTAAGTGATGAGATTGATGAGCAGGATTTTCTAGGTCATGTTGGCGGCGATGATTTTGTTTTAATTCTACATCCCAATGATTGGCGTAAAAAATTGGAATCGATTCTTACTATATTTAGTGCTGAATCACGCATGATGTACCATCAAGCAGACCGTCAGCGTGGCTATATTATTACCGAAGACCGGCAAGGTCAGGAACAAAACTTTGCGCTCATGAGTTTATCATTGGCTGTAGTGTCTTGCCCACCCAAAAGCTTTGTTTCACATATTACTGTGTCGGAAGTTGCCAGCGAAGTAAAACACTTGGCAAAAAATGAGCCGGGCAACAGCATTGTGGTTAACCGTAGAACATCCTAAACATCCAAAGAAATTTGTAATTTTAGCTCGAACACGTAATGAATATAATCCTCTACTTGTAATGATGCCCAGCGCTCCAATAATAAATCACCATCCCCTTCTAAACGTAGCATGATATTTTCATCATCCAATGTGACATGCACGCATCGAACACGATCACGACGATCTTTGTTTAACGCAATCGCCAAACGAAGGAAGCTACTTAAAAAACAAACGCTGCGCTGATCGGCCTCCGCTAGCTTCACAAAACCCTCATGTTCTTCACTAGGAAAAGCTTTGCGCTGATAACGAACAGTCTGTGCTAACACAGCCTTTTCATCTTTCGACAGACCCAGCAATGGTGATGCGGATATAAGGTAAGCAGCATGTCTATGATGCCCACCAACCCGAACATACATGCCGATTTCGTGCGCACGGCATGCCACTTCAAGCAATACACGCTCTCCCGCACCAAGCCCATGTAATGATTGCATTTGATCAAATAGACTCAATGCTAAGCGTGCCACAGATTTGGCATAATGTTGATCAACATGATACTTCTTTTTAAGGCTACGTGCCCATGCCAATAAATTCCTACGTCGTGAATGCATGGTTACATCTTCCGACTCCATCATACCAATAAGAATACCATCGAGTAGGCTCGCTTCTGGCATCACCATGGTTTGCACACGCGCTAATGTCATAATCTCATGAAATACCATAGAAGCGGGTAAAATAACATCGGCACGATCAGGTCTTAATCCCAAATCTTGAATACGCTCTTCAAAACTCATAGCCGCTAATTTTTTAATCAAATCATCCAACTCAATGCGACTCACTTGTTCTGCCGACTCTGTACCAAGTACCTGAAAGGCTAAACTACCAATCGCGCCAGCATTGCCACCAGTCGCCACACACACAGCGGGTTTTCTTCTGCCAAGTTGTTGTTTTAATTTTTTACGCATACCTTCAAGATATTCGGATAATAAGCTATTAAAAACACCACTTCTTCCTAACAACTCAAGCAACCGAACCGTGCCAATCTTAAAGCTTTGTGCAGAAATAACCTCACCATCATCACAAAGTGTGACTTCAACACTACCACCACCCATATCAACAAGCAGTGTAAACTGATTGGATAAGTCCACACGGCGGCTAATCGAAAGCTGTACAAGTCGCGCTTCTTCCTCTCCCGAAATCAGCGATAATTTAATACCTGTTTCATCAAAAATACGCTTGATTAACACACGTCCATTTTTGGAATCGCGCATCGCACTGGTCGCTGTAGCGCGATAATTTTCAATATGATGTTGATCAAGAATCTTGCGAAAATAAGCAAACGCCTTCACCGCATCATCCATAGTTTTTTCGCTCAATATGCCAGTGGTAAAAGCATCATGACCCAAACGAACAGGTTCACGATAACGCTGAATAAGCTGGGGTGTGCCAGTATCAGCATCAAATGCAGCCAGCCCCAAACGCATGGCATTGGAACCAACATCAATAGCTGCAATCAGCGCGCCACGATTCAACCATTCATCTTCAGCAATCAGGTTTGTTATTTCCATAGGCATATCATGCCTTGTTTGATAACAAAACTAAACCTGAAAATATCAGAGATCACCCTTTTTCATTGCGCCATAATCGCGTAGCTTGCAGGCATGGATTCTTCTAAACCTATGCATAAAACTCCTCTCAGCATTACTGAATTAACTGCGCGCATCAAACAAACACTGGAACAGGGCTTTTCTCATATCGAAGTCAAAGGTGAAATATCTCGTTTAACCAAACCATCATCAGGTCACCTTTATTTCACCATCAAAGATAGCCATGCCAGCATTTCCGCTGTGGTTTGGCGCTCAGCAGCATTGCGCTTAAAAACGTTACCCAAAGAAGGACAAGAATTCATTTTTAATGGTCATTTAAGCCTCTATGAGGCGCGTGGCACATATCAAATTATTGTCACACAAATCAGCCCTGTAGGGGCTGGACAATTGGCTGCGGAGTTTGAACGTCGCAAAGCTTTGTTTGCAGAGCGTGGTTGGTTTTCTAACGAAAATAAAAAGCCTATCCCAGCATTACCACAACATATCGGCATCGTAACATCCGCTACTGCCGCAGCTTTTGAAGATGTAAAAAAAGTGCTCGCAACACGTCCTGCATGGTTAAAGAAAACCTTGTCCCCTGCCATTGTACAAGGCGAGCAAGCCCCGCAATCCATTGCCAATGCCATTGCAGCACTACAACAACTCAATGATACCCCAGACATCATTTTATTGGTGCGTGGTGGTGGAAGTATGGAAGATTTATGGTGTTTTAATGATGAGGCTGTTATCAAGGCTATCGCCAAATCAGACATTCCTATTATTTCAGGTGTTGGTCATGAAATTGATACCACGCTCGCAGATTTTGCTGCAGATTTACGAGCCGCCACACCATCCAATGCGGCTGAATTATGTTGCGCCTCACGCCAACATTTACGTCAAAACATGCCGCAACCACAGCGCTTGAAATATACTCTCACATCCATGTTTGGACGTTTACAACAAAAACTTCATATCCAACAACAAGGCTTAAAACACCATCAACAACGCAATCTGGATCAAAGCTTGCAGCAAAGTGCCATGTTACAACAGCGACTCACATCATCTTTTCAGTCCTCACTCGGGCAATGGCAACAACGCAGGCATGACCAACATCAAACTTTAATCTCACTTGAACCTGGTCGGCAACTACGACAAAAACAGCAGCAACTGCACACTTTGCAAGAGCGTCTTGCCGCTTGTCGTTTAAAAGTTCTACCTGAAAAACTTCATCATCTTGAAGCATATCAGCAAAGACTTGCGCAACATTGGCAATCATCGCTTCAGGCTTTGCGTTATAAGCTTCAATTACACCGCGAGACTTTGCATGCACTTGATCCTACACATGTATTACAGCGTGGTTATAGTCTGAACTATGATGCGTCAGGCAAGCTCATCACCCATGCTCAATCTATGCAACAGGGCGATGCCATGCATATTCATTTTCAAGATGGAAGCATCGATACACGTGTAGAAAAAATTCAGCTAAATCCAACAAGCGAGTAAATATCATGCCTTATTTTATCATACTATTTTTATCTTTAACTCTTACCTCACCAGCATATGCCCATGATTGGCGTGCCACACAAGGTGATATGGTTGAGGTAACACTCAACACCAATAACCCAATCAATAAGCTTACATGCATAGGCAAAGAGTGGCCTTTCCAAAAAGATAAGCATGGCACTGTTCACGGCTGGATAGGCATCGATTTAAAACAAAAACCAGGCAGCTACCCCATTCAATGGATTGGTAAAACAACCATGACCGATCACCTACATATCAACAAAGGCGAGTTCCGCATCTCCCGTATCACTGTTGCAAAGAAGATGTCCAGTTTCGATGCTGCTGCCATCAAACGTATTCGCTCAGATCAACAGGCAATCAAAAATACCTATGATATGGATGTGAATATATTCCCTGCATTTACCAAAGCAATTACACCAGTCGATGGCATAGAATCTACGCCATTCGGCGCACAACGTTATGTCAATGGACAAGCAAGATCACCCCATTCGGGCATTGATATTGCAGCACCAAAAGGCACACCCATCAAAGCACCTTTGGCTGGAAAAGTTCTGTTGGTCGAAGATATGTTTTTAAATGGTACACTGATCGCTATTGGTCATGGCAAAGGCTTGGTTACAGTATATGCCCATTTAAGCAAAACTCATGTTCACGTTGGGCAAGAGGTTCAAGCGGGTCAAATTATTGCGGAGGTTGGTAGCACGGGAAGATCAACAGGGGCACATTTACACTGGGGTATGCGCTTTAATCATGCGCGCATCAATCCGCATAGTTTATTATCCCTATCATCAACTTCGCATAAATAAGCTAAAGCAGTTTTTTCTTACCATCCAGTGTCGTAATAAATACAGTACTAACAAATTCATCTTCTGACGCACTACTCTCCAACTCTGAGACTGATTGTTCATCCACAGCTTTAAATTCCGTCTCATCCAATTCTAAAAAACTACTGTTTACCTCAACAGCCTCTGTCGTATCCACAGTATCTGATTGCAATGGATTAGAGCTTGCTGCTTTGCTTGCTGAAGCTTTTCCCTCAGTAGCATCTTCATGATGACTCGTTAAAGGCTCTTCAATATTGAATGCTTCCCCACTACCTTTAACAACACCTGATTTTTGCAATGCATGCCATACATCGGTAGGCAGACGATCACACAATAAAGACCACTGCTGATCACTCAAGGAGCTCTGCTTGTCTCGAATGAAGCTATTACGCTCATCCAAACGCCCTGTTTCATGATATAAACGCGTTTTTAAAGCGCACACAGCAAAATGCTCGCGCTCATTCTGACTTAACTGTTTTAAAATTTCTTCCACAGCCTCATAATTTCTCAGGTTTAAGTGCTTTTCAATATCATATATTTTATTTTCAAGCAGGTATTTCTTCCGCACTTTCTTCTTAACTGGCGTTTGTACAGGCTCTTCCACTGGTGCTGGTGTTTCATTCTTTTTCTTGAAATATGCTTCTTCAATATCATATATTTCTTTTATCTTTGCATGATGTTTGCGATATAGAAATAACCCAAGAAGTACCATATTAAACAATACCAACAATAAAAATCCCATCATCCAATATTGCGTACTCGGTGAATTCGCCATCTGTTTCTGCATTATATTTTGTTGTTCTTTTAAGGCAGTAATATCATCACCCAACTTACCAATATCATCGCGGATTGCCGTAATATTCTGATCCAAGTTTGCCATCTGTAAGTGATCATTCATAGCTTGCTTATACAGCTTATTCAACTTTTCTTGCAACTGCTCT
The DNA here is from genome assembly GCA_913055645.1 of uncultured Pseudomonadota bacterium. Lineage (GTDB taxonomy): Bacteria > Pseudomonadota > Zetaproteobacteria > Mariprofundales > Mariprofundaceae. The sequence continues at coordinate 59,031 of CAJXLC010000009.1, forward strand.
GAACGCTTGCTAGAAGTGGTTGCTAACTCTGTTGGTGAAACATGTGCATCATTGCCCAATCCAATACGTCCAACATAGCGTAATTTTGAAGCTGCATCATTCTTCTTCGTTTCTGGCAATATAGGCTTAGGCTTAACCATTGCTTTCGTGAGTTTTTTGGACACAGCTTGTGTTTTTTTCTTACTATTTTCATATGGTTTAGGTGCTTGTTTGAGCAACTTTTTTAGCGCCTTTTCACGCGGTATTTCCAACCAAACACCTGATTTCAACCTATTTATATCATGCTGAATAAATGCATCAGGATTAAAACGATACAATGCCAACATAACATCATGATTTGACCACTGTTTATCTCGGCGCAAACGATACGCAATCGTGCTTAAACTATCCCCCGAACGAACAGGTCCATAACGCCATGTCCTCGCCCAACCATGCTCTTCATTATTTTTTACAATCGCTTTATCTGCAACAGGAGCAGAGCGCCTCTGTTTATGTTTAACACTATACGTTCTTGCCCCTAGCTCCATCGTATCAAGAAGCAATTGCACCTGTTTATAATATGTATTGTTCCCAATACGCGCTTTCAATAATAATGATACAATCGGTGCCTGCACTACAGATACAGAACTGAGCAAAACATAAAGTTCTCCATGCGGCATATGCTCTACAGAAACACGCATACCCAACAAATCCGTATAAGGCTCTAACCCAACCAAACGATATTCATTGGGCTTGGCAAACTCTACAAACACACTGTTTAAACTTTCATTTTTAGCCAATATTAATGGTACACGCACATCCAATACTTCATTGAGATGGCTTTTTAGCACAGGCGCACCAAAACCCAGAGCGTTTGCCGAAGCAGGCAAGCCCAAAAGTATCACAATAACCATGCAAAAAATTCTTATCTTTTTCGCAATCATATGTTTTCTAGCACTATATAAACCAGCATGAGAACCCATGCCCAAAATTACAGCAATATCGCTGCCACTTAGAAACTTTGAAGTTTTTTCTGTGCCTCTTCCAATTCTACTAACTTGTTTCCCCCTTCTGCTAAATCATCACGCACTTTGGCAACCACAGCCTATGCAACTTTCACCTCATTCCCAGCCGTGTTAAAAACACAAGTTTTACCAAAGCTTCAAAATGCACTGCGACAAATCTAACTCACGAATAGTTGCGAATACGTAACATACGTTTCTATACTTTTATTAGTGTGTGAGATTTATCACATCTCGAATAAATCGAACGACTTGTACAATGCCAGCACCCGTTGCATACACTGACTTACTTTAGCATAATCTATTTTGTCTCAGCATAGACTATATTTCAGCCATTGGTAACCAATGATGATAAGATAACTATCAAATTTATATTTATGAGACTTCTTGAACCGCCATGACAGCCATTTTCATGGTACTTTCAAAAGATTTTGTGCCTGCAATGAATAGTCCATTATGGCAAAACATCGCATCATCAAGCCCTGTCACATCTTGTAGCGCTTCATCGGATAACCCTGCCCAAGCTTTGGGTAATTCTTTTCTATTTTCAAAGGTGCCCAATGCCGCAGGCACAGTCTGAATGCGCCATTCGCCTGTTTGCGATGGATAAACCACGAACAATGCTTCTTCGGATAAGTTCACCACCGTCTTTTTCCACGGCGTATATTTTTCCAACACAACCACCCTTGGATCCTCTGCATCTTCAATGGCTTGAGCAACAATGGCTTTGGCACTAAGCCCTCCCTTTGCTGCGGCAATAAAGCGGATTAACACACGCGACGCAAAATCCACTGCCTCATCAAAGCAATCATCAATGTTCACATCTTCTTCCCATGTTGGGTTAAACATACCAATGGTTTGACTCAAGCTAATGCCTTCTTGCACCCCTGAAACATGTCCACAATCAATGGCATCAATCGTGGATACCAAGCCACCATCCACTGCATTGGCAAGGTCTTGATTACCTTGGCACATCTCAACGCCATATTTCTGCCAAATCAAACCAAATGAGGAGTAAGGAATACCATTTTCGCGTTCACCTGCACCGCCGCGCTGATGATGGTCAAAGCGACCTGTTTCAGGGTCATATTCACCACCTACATCCACTACAGTATCTGCCTTGGCGATAAGCGATAAATCGCGGGTGCGAATCAGCTCAAAAGAAGGCAATATGTTTTTGAATACAGCAATGCTAAATACATCATCTGCATGGAAATTGCCGTTGTGTGTTACGATGGTTGGTTTATTCATTTATTTATGTCCGTGTGTGAAGGGGTGGGGATTTTTTATATTTTCGAGAACTTTATATAAAGACCACCAAAAAAATAGCTTTAAAGGTTGTGCTGTAGTAAACTAATCGAATCTGACAGTTTGGGATTGGGTGTTTGTGTGTAAACATAAACTAAAGAACGTCATTCCCACGTAGGTAGGAATCCACAATTTAGTCTCTAGCCTTTCTGAATAAAAAAATGCGCGAACCAAGACCCGATCCCGATGGTTTCGCATGTCCAACTCATCGACAAAAACATCAATCACGCGAACAGGATTGTCTTCAGCAACATAATCATTCAGCAACTCAGGAAACAGCGTGCTCTGGCTACGACTTTCTCCAATAACAAATCGCTTCATGAAAATACCCCACAGGATGTTGTGAGATAATCATACCATTAATGATCAGCGTTTTCACACACTCTGGGCCAGAAGCAGGCACTCAGGAATGGTTCATCCAAGATATAAAGCGACGCCAATAAAAACGGTCAGCAGTAGTATTGTAATTACCTTAAGCATCCAGCTTGGCCCATCCCAAAGAACTGAACCAGCCATATCGACCACAATATTGGCGGGCAGGTAGAAGACGGCTAGAAAAGCGAAATACAACCAACCGGTTGAGTTTTCCAACATTTTAATGATCACCAACATCGATGCCATCCCAACGATTAACACGATGGTTGAAGAGATCACTAACCACTTAGGGTAACGAAACTCCGTATTCTCATTAATCATCGGATCAGACTAGCGTTTGCTTTGGAAGAAGTGGTCAGGACTAGTTTCGCGCATTTTTAGCACCCTAAGCACAGTATATCTCTAAACATGAATAGCTTCTTGCACTGGTTTGATAACTGGACGTTTCTTTTGCGATGCTTGATAAAGATCGTAAGCCGATTGCATATTTATCCATGATTCAGGGCTGCTGCCCAACCATACGGCTAGGCGCAATGCCATATCAGGGCTAATACCTGCTTTTCCATTGATAACGCGAGACAAAGCAACGCGCGTCACACCAAGCTGATTGGCAGCCTCGGTGACTGTGATTCCCAATTCAGGCAACACATCTTCTTTTAAAATTTCGCCAGGATGTGTAGGGCATACCATTCGTCTCACAGCAAACCTCCTAATGATAATCTTGATAATCAACGAGCACGGCATCCATTCCATCAAAAGTAAACGTAAGCCGCCAGTTACCATCAACACGCACTGAATAAAAGTTTAACATGTCACCTTTTAAAGCATGAAATCGCCAGCCAGGAATATTCATGTCCTCTGCAGTTATTGCTCCATCAAGCCTAGAAAGTTGCCTATTTAGCTTGTTCGCATGGTGCGCTTGAATACCTGCCTTGCTTCCCTTGAAAAAGAACTTTTCAATACCCTTATGACGGAAACTTTTAATCATTAGATGGTAATGTATAGTGTTACTTTACGCTTGTCAATCACTTTCAATATATCCTCTCCAACTTAAGGTTATAATTTGTGATTCCAAAGCAAATCAATGGGAATGATTGATTTATACACACATTACATCAATGCTTCCAGCTTTATTTTTGCAGTTTGAAGCTCATTTAATTTCGCTTCAAGTGCTGCCAAATCAGCACGGGCTTTGTTGACCACGGCTTCAGGTGCGCTGGCAACAAATTTATCGTTGTTTAAGCGACCTTTGAGCCCACCCATTTCTTTTTCGATTTTCTCGATGTTTTTGGCAACACGCGTCAACTCTTCTTGCACATTCACCAAACCTGCAAGCGGCAAGAAGATTTTAAGTGCGGAGAGTGGAGCAATAGCTGCATTTTCAACTTCGGCATCAGCATCAATCCACACAATGCTTTCCAGTTTCGCCAAGCTTTTAAGTAAGTTTTCTTGGGAAGAAAGCTCTGCTTTTAAAGCATCACTTAATGCAATATGGGCTTCGATTTTCTTACCTGGTGACACATTCATCTCACCACGAATCGAGCGAATCGCATTCACCATATCCATAATCAGTTGCATACGCGCTGTGGCTTCATCATCGCGAGCAAAGTCTGTGCGCCATTTGTCGGTGACCAATCGCGCATCATCACCATGCAATTCTTGGAAAATTTGTTCGGTAATAAATGGACAAATGGGGTGCAGTAGGCGCAACCAACCATCCAATGCCGTAAGCATAACGATTTGAGTCTCGCGCTTATCGGCGACATCACCTTTATACAATGATGTTTTGGCAGCTTCCACATACCAATCGCAATAGGTCCCCCAAATAAAGCTGTAAAGCGTGCCTGCAGCTTCATTGAAGCGGTATTCTTCCAAAGCTTTGTGTACTTCTTTGGCACAAGTATCCAATTCTGATAAAATCCAACGGTTCACATCATTCTTGGGCTGAATACTGCTGTCTGGCAACGCATCTTCACGATTCATAAACACAAACCGCGATGCATTCCAAATTTTATTCATGAAATTGCGGTTGGATTCAATGCGTTTGATGTCCAACTTCACATCACGCCCCGGTGTTGCCATGTGCGCCAAGGTAAAGCGTAAGGCATCCGCGCCATACGCTTCAATCATTTCCAGCGGATCAACCACATTACCCTTGGACTTGGACATTTTCTGCCCATCTTTATCGCGAATCAAGGCGTGGATATAGATGTCTTTGAATGGTTTTTCGTCTGTAAACTTCTTGCCCATCATCATCATGCGAGCAACCCAGAAAAAGATAATATCAAAGCCTGTGACCAAAACATTGGTGGGGTAATACTTCGCCATGTCTTGGCTATCGCTTTTACCATCCCAACCTAATGTCGAAAACGGCCATAAACCTGATGAAAACCAAGTGTCCAACACATCTTCATCTTGTTTGATGTTGGTTGAGCCACAACCGCCGCCGTTTTCTCCACCACAACAAGAAGGCGTGCCTCTATCCACCGTGATATGGTCGCAATCGGCGCAATACCATGCAGGGATTTGATGGCCCCACCACAATTGGCGCGAAATGCACCAATCTTGGATGTTACGCATCCATTCAAAATACGTTTTTTGCCAATGCTCAGGCACAAACTTCACATCACCATCTTCAACCAAGGCAATCGCTGGGTCTGCCAAATCTTGAATGGCAACATACCATTGGTCGGTCAAATACGGTTCAATAATGGAGTGAGAACGGTCACCACGCCCAATTTTATGGGTGTGCGCTTCCACTTTATACAGTAGTCCTTCAGCTTCCAAATCAGCAATGATGCGTTCGCGCGCTTCATATCTATCCAAGCCGACATATTGCTCTGGGATAAAATCTTCACTGTTGATATGCGCGGTGTTGGTGAAGATATTACGCATGGGTAAATCATGGCGCTTGCCGACTTCATAATCGTTGAAATCATGGGCCGGGGTAATTTTCACGCAACCTGTTCCAAATTCAGGGTCAACATATTCATCAGCCACCACAGGAATCGTGCGATTGCATAATGGTAAGGTAAGCTCCTTACCAATCAAATCTTGGTAGCGTTCATCGGATGGGTGAACCGCCACTGCGCCATCACCCAATAACGTCTCTGGGCGGGTGGTGGCTACAATTACATGCTTCGTCGGGTCGTTAGCATAAGGGTATTGAATATGCCAAAAGTGACCTTCTTCTTCCTCATGTACCACTTCCAAATCGGAGACTGCCGTTTCAAGCACGGGGTCCCAGTTTACAAGGCGTTTTCCGCGATAAATCAAACCTTCTTCAAACAAACGCACAAACACTTCTTGCACTGCAGCCGATGAGCCTTCATCCATAGTGAATCGTTCGCGTGACCAATCAATGGAGAAGCCCAAATGTTTCATTTGATCTAAGATGGTACCGCCTGATTCAGCTTTCCATTCCCAAACTTTTTCAATAAACTTTTCACGTCCCAAATCACGGCGGTGAATACCTTGAGCATCAAGCTGACGCTCAACCACCATTTGCGTGGCAATGCCTGCATGGTCTAGCCCTAGTTGCCACAATACCTCTTTACCCATCATGCGCTGCCAGCGAATTAAAATATCTTGAATCGTGCCTGAAAAGGCATGACCCATGTGCAAGCTTCCCGTTACATTTGGTGGCGGCAGGGTGATGCTGTATGTGCCCACACCTTTCGGGTTAGGTTTAAACGCATCAGAGTTTAACCACTGTTCAGTAGTGATTGGCTCCATAGCTTGAGGATTGTATGCTGTTGTTTCTGATTTAGTCATTATTACTCATCATCACTTGTTTTATTATTTTTATCGGACTCATGCTGCATATCTGCTAAATGTGTATGCAGCGATTCCTTCATTAATTTTGGCAACATCTGCTGCAAATGGCTTGAAACATCCTCTGTCACCAGCATCAACAGTTGCTCAATATCTTGTTTCTGCAGATGTATTACATGGTTAGATGTTACATCATTAGGCGTTACATCGCTAGATGCCACATCATCTGTTATGGCATCCGTCACAGCATCATTCACCACCTGTTCACCCTGCTGTTCCACATCTTGCATCGTATCATTTGCCTTAGGCTCTTCTGATACAGGGCTTTCACTCTCCTGCACATCATCTTCATGCAAAGCTTCTGCATTAAAAGCCAACGGCAAACTGACCTGTGGATTTTCCACCATCATGTCTTCGGTCAAAACAACCCTAGACATACCATCTTCTTGCCAAGTCTCAGTTTCATCGCTCACCGCTTCAACAGTAAAAGACTCATCCTCCAGTTCATCGCTAGCAAGAAACGCTTCTGTACTAGCTTCCACAACCTTTATATCTGATTCTAAATCCACTTTTGAAACATCGTGATGAGGCGTAGACCCTACAGCTTTTGCAGGCATATCATCATTATGACTATCTCCCTCACGCAACAAAGCATCCAAGCTGGCAAGGATTTCATCTATATCACGGCTATCAGTCATCGCGACATCATAAGGGAAGTGCTGATTAACTCAATCAATGACCCACACAAGAGCATCATGTCTATTTTTCAGAAATATATTTTGGTTCCAAACCAAGTTGCAGATAAGTGCGCCAACGCCCTCTCGCGATGTCTTTTAAATGCTCATCCCAGTCATCCACAAAGTCCACAATATGTGAAAATCCTGATACATCCGTTGGCACTTCCAAACCACCATTAATTAAAACTGCTGCATTATTATCTCTACAAATTGAAGTCGCCAATAAAATAGGTTGCTGGGCATTATGTTCGCTATCCTCACCTGCCACAGCATGTGCCAAAAAGGATTCTGCCTGAATCGTCCACAATCGTTCATCCAACTGTGCTGCAAAGGCATCATCAGGGCACAATACCAATACTGCGGGTGTTAAACGATTGCGCCGCAACAATAACGATGCAATACCCTCCACACGGTCAGGAGTCTTTAACAGTTCAAAGTGAACTTGTGTTTCATCGCTCACGGTTGATTTCCTCTTTCCAAAACCGCATCACCAAATATAAAGCAATCAATGGCAATATGGCTGCCAAAGGCTGTGCTGTGGATGGTTGCATACGATAACCAAGACCCAACACAGCCGCTTCAATCACCACAATCATACCTACAATTCGCCACCACCAGTCTGTTTTTTTCCACGCCTCAACAGGCCATGACTGCGACCAACGATGGCAAAACCACATCGTCGTAACACCAATAAACAGACCCACAACAACATCCAATGGAAAGTGTACCCCACCATAAATACGTCCGTATGCCGCCATTAAAAACAACCCTGCCATCACAAAGCTGCGCCAATCGCGACACTGCCAAATAAGAAATGCCAGCAACACCATCACACCATCGGAAGTTGCATGCCCTGATGGAAATGAATGGGAATGCAGTGCTGCACCCAACACATGCACATGCTCAAGCACTGCGGGCGGCCTTGGCATATCAAAAGCACGTTTTAAGAGCTGCGCAATGATGCCCGACAATAAAAACGCCACGGTTGCCGCCATGCCCAAACGAAAGCGATAAAGCATCAACACCGCACAACACAAGGCAATCACCAATCCATCACCCAGCCCTGACACAATACCAATAATCGCATCAAAAGATGGCGAATGTGCGTCATTAATGATTCTAAAAGCATCTATATTCAAACTATTCATAAGGTGGGTAAGCTGCGTTTTTACAAAATATAATCAACCAGTATGAAACACTGCGCTAGAGGCCTATTCCCTGTTATAGATGCACCTTTATGCAGTGTTATTTGACATGCATATTTTTTGAACTATAACATATCCCATGCTAAGAAAGCATTCTAATAACGGGAGAGATACTATGAAAAAAATAATTACAGCAGCAATATTTGCATTGCTTGCTTTACCAACACTTGCAAGTGCAACCGACATTAAGCCTTATGCAGGTGTTGGACTAGGTGGATATACATTTAAAGGTGCAGGAACATCATTTGGTGGTTTTGGGCAATTTGGTGCAGACATCGGCGACTATTTTGGAGCTGAGTTACGTTTGGGAACATCTAGCACAACATCTTATACATCAGGAGGAGTTAACTTTGACCTTAACGTTGATTATGGATTTTCATACTTAGGGAAGCTTCAAGCTCCCATCAGTGAATCTGTGCATGCTTATGCTTTATTGGGTGGCACAACAGCTCAAGTAACTAACAAAATCAAGACTCCAGGACTTGTTTTCGCATCTTCAGGAACAAATACACTT
>CAJXLC010000010.1 GCA_913055645.1 uncultured Pseudomonadota bacterium
GCAGCTTGCTCTTTCAAACTTTTATCAAAGTTGCACTTACGAGTTGAATGCAGGGTAATCATTACCCTGATAATTCCCTGTTAAGAAGACTGTGGTAAATGTGCCTATCCGCAGAAACTGATTGCTCATATTAATTTTAGGCTGGTGTAGTGAGAACTGTTGCGTTAAGTTTCGCAAAATTCCCAGTAAACATCGCTGTTAGCAGATGTTTTTCAGGGAGACAGGTGCGCAGATGACTAGCTGCACCGCCATGTTGATGGTGCAAAGTTTTATTGGTTGGTAACTATTCAGCTCACCACTGATTTGCTCGCTAGCAGTGTTGAAAAAATACTCACCTACACGAGTAGGCTGCGTTTTTTCGCCTCACTAGCAAACAAAATAGCGGCAATCTGAACAGTTACTTTACCATGCTGAATAGTTACATTGGTTGTAGAGAAGGTGAGAGCCTGAAAAGAGGGTTTGATAAATCGGTAGGATAGCCGATTTAGATGAGCGAAAGCTCACCGAAGGTAAGGGCAGGATACCCGTAGTCAACCTCTCTCTGCTAGTGTTGGTTTATGAATATAAAGGTATGAGTTTACTCCCTTTATGTTCAACAGTTGCTGATCGGGTCGGGCTCCGCACGGTGGATGCTTGTGAACCCCGTCAGGTCCGGAAGGAAGCAGCGGCAGCAGGTTATGCGCGCGTTGCGGTTCTGTCTGGCTCGGTCAGCTCTTTTTTCTTGGCGATATGACTTCATAAGCTTTAGTTTTCCGACATGGTATTGGATAGGTATATTTTCAAACTCTGGTTTGGACCTTTTATGGGTATGCTGCTGGTTGTAACGGGCGTGCTGTTGCTTGGGCGTATTTTGAAATTGCTGGGTATGTTTGCTGATAAAGGTGTGGAGTGGGGGATTATGCTCACCATGCTCATGGCAATTTTGCCATATTTTTTAGTGCTTACTGTTCCAATGGCTTTCTTCTTTGCCATGCAGTCGATGATTTTAAAGTTGTACGCAAATAGTGAAATGGATGCTTTGCGTGCGGCAGGTTTGTCGTATTTCCGAATTTTTCGCTCATTATTTGTTGTGGCTATGGTATTGTGGTTGGGGTTAACGTTTACAGCGATGCAGTGGATGCCACAGGGGCAAAAGGCATTTCAAGGCTTACTTGTAGCAGTTCAAAAAATGAAGCCTGCACCAGGCTTTGAACCATTGCGTTTTTCGCAGGATTTGGAAGATTTTACTGTATATGTTAGTGGTACGGATGATGATGGTGTTTTTCAAGGTTTTATGTTGGAAGATAGGCGCTCACAAGTACCCGTAGTGTATATGGCAGAATCAGCAAAACTGGATCGTGTGGGCAGTGAGTTACGCTTTACATTGTTTCATGGCACACGTTTAGAGGGTGAGGCAGGCGATTTACGCTCATTGTCTTTTGACCGCTATCAGATTGCCATGAACTTGAATGATTTGGGTTTGTTAAAAGTGCCAGAGTGGCGTAGCCGTGTGTTTGAAATGCAGGTCGAAGAATTATGGAAGCTTGTTCAGAAAACACATCGCCCTGATGCCGTAGCAGAGTGGCACCGCCGTTTAATTATACCCACATCCATATTGATATTTATGCTGTTTTGCTTGCCACTATCTCATACATCCAAACGTTCAGGTAAAACAGGCGCGTATATTGGCGGCGTTGGGCTGATATTATTTGTTTATAATTTTCAGATTATATTACATCAACAAGTGCTTAATCATGCATCTTCATGGTGGATGATGTGGTTTGGGCAGGGGATGCTTTTTGCCTTGGCAACATGGGAGTTTGTAAATATATCCAAAGGGAAGTCAATATGGTCATCCCAGTTGTTGATGGGATCTGTTTTTCGAAGGTTGGTGGCTAGGAAAACACCTTAATACTACCTTATGAGGACGGTTCTTTTCACGGGTACAGGTGCGCCTAGGATGTTGTATTACGCTCATAAATACTTTGAAAGGCGATGCAAAAGGTTAGAAAACCAAATAATAGGTTAGTTCCTGCTTGTGAGAATACAATCACGGTAATCCCTCCTAAAGCAAACATACCAATGAGTGTTATGCCGCTGATCCCCATGATTTTCTGGGCATTACTATATTGACGCCGTGTCAGCGAGAAGCTATGCCAGGCAATAGTTGCATAAATGGTGAAGAGAATTAACAGACCAATGATACCAGTTTCTGCAATGGTTGCTGTGTATTGGCTATGGGGATCATAGGTTAAGGGGTGAGAGCCTGGACCATATGGATGGTTGAAATCAAAAGAATCAAAGCGTGGGTCATCGGTTGTGAAGCCGTACATGTACTTAGAGCTACTTTTAAAATGTTCACGTAAAAAATCACGCTCAGCATTTAAATCAACGAAGCCATGTATGCGAGGTCCAAGCCCAAAAGGGTGAGGTAGACTTAAGTGGCTTAAAACCTGAAAGATTTCCCAACGAATTTGGATGCTTGGAATTCCACCTTTGCCTTCTATTTGTTGCTCGGCATGTGAGATGGATGAAAATTGAGATAGCCCATTTGGTGTTAGGGATAATGCGGCAATAAAAAATAGTCCTAGTGTTGAAATAGTGATCATTCCGCGCCACGAACGGAGAATGATTAAAATGATGATAAGCAGAATAGCTGTTGCCAGCATGGTGGTTCGGCTTCCCAAGGGTAATTGTAAAATGGCAATGGGGACAATACCAGCAAGCATAATCCAAGACTTTTGACCTGATAAAAGAGTAAAAGCAGCGATCATAATAAGCATTGCAATACTACTAAAAACAGCGGAATAGTTAACGTGACCAAATGAACCAACAATAACATCACTTGAAGGGCTTAAAGAAAAGTCATGGGTAAATAGGTGATAAAGTAATGCCCACCAAGCTAGGATCGTAAACCCTATAAATGTCGCCCATGCGGCATCTTTAATATTATCTTTTGTTTGTAAAAATATCAGGGTTAAAAATGCAAAAGTAAAAGCCCGGAAATCATCAAAGATACCAATCATGGCTTTGTCTGGGTATTCACATAACAGTGTGCTGATTAATCGAGTGATTTCATACAATAAAAAAGGGACTGTGAGCCATGGTAACACTTTAAGTCGTTGCATAGCGTGTGGCACGTAACGTACGGATAAAAGGATGCATAGAACCAGTGTGATGTGAAAAACTGCCATGCCTTGCATCCATGAAGTTAGCAACAGCAACCATGAAAAATATGCATATTTTGAAGTGTTTAAGGGGGGGTTGGATATGTGTGAAAGGTTGCTTGTATTCATACTTACTACTCTTCCCAAAGGACGGATTGCTTGATTACGCAGGCAGGACTCCCAGCAACAATCGTTTGAGTTTGTGAAAAGCTTTTTGTGATAAGTGAATAGCTGGCAATAATAGAGTTTTTTGCAATACGACAGCCCTTAAGTATAGTGCTGTGGCATCCTAGCCATGAGTGGGAACCTATGTATATGGGGGCGGGCTGGTTAATCACATCGCCCTCCAAGGTTTTAATTTTATGCCCATCGCTATCCATAATGCTGACATTCCAAGATATGAGAATATTTTCTTCAAAGTAGATATTATGATGGGCAGATAGAAGGAAGTTGTAGCCAGCATTAAAATTATCTTTAAATGTAAGCTTCCCAGTTATAAATAGCTTTGGATTCCCTGAAATTCTAACTTTACTATGAAAGTGAATATCTCCTGTGGAGTTCCACCAGCCTTCACCGCGACTGGTTACAATACCCGATCCACTAAAACCAATTTGAACGCTTGCGGTCTTGCACTGATAGACATGAACAGAGCCTTTCATTTGAAGCAACTGTACATTATATGCGATAAAGATTGGTAGATGAATAGCCTCTTTTAAAGGAAGATAGTGAAAATTAAAATAAATTGTTTTGGGCAAACAGCGTATCAGGGTGATTGCTTTTTTTATTTCACGCCAAATAGAAAACATAGTCAAGGTTGTTTATTGGGCTGCTTTGGAAAGTGAATAGTTTTTGCATAACGGTAAAATGTACCTTCAAAATTACTTAATGCTAATACAAAGCCAGCCCAACCATCGAGAAAACCGAGTTTGATAATATAAATACGAATAAATGCCCATAGACCGTGGAGAAAGGCTTGTGTCATGGAAGGATATTTTTGTTGGCGTTGAAGTTTTTTTGCACCGAGGCTTGAATAGCGTTGCATCTTATGAATAACCTGTTCGATATTCATAAATGGTATTTGCCAAATATCTTGCGTTAGATAGCCAATTTTTCCATGAATAGTGTGAGTTTCATGTACTTCTGATGCGGAATCAAAGGTCAATGCGCCCTTTTTGAATAGTTGTGGCTGTCGATAATCAGGGTACCAGCCACAATGCTTAATCCAACGGCCCATAAACCAGTTTCGGCGTGGTACATAATAGGCATCAGCCTGCGCATTTTCGACAGTGGCTTTTAATTCCTGTTCAGCTTCAGGTGTGCAGCGTTCATCCGCATCAAGGCTGAAAATCCATTCGTGTGAACAGGCTGCAATGGCATCGTTGCGAATTTGTCCGAATGTCTGAAATGGTATTTGTACAACAGTTGCACCCATTTCTTCTGCAATTTCAATGGTACCATCGATACTGTTTGAGTCGGCAACAATGATTTCATCAGCCCACAAGACGCTTTTAATAGCATCTTCAATTTTATCAGCTTCATTATAAGTCATGATATATGCTGATATTTTTTTATATTTACTCATGTTTTATACCTATACAATTTAAGCTCACATGTTCATGGAGCTATAGCCATCGTTGGTTTGTTTTGATAACCCTGCCTGGATTTCCGGCAATGATACAGTGTTTGTGTGTAAATGACTTGGTTATTAGTGCATGTGATGCGACAATGCTTTCTTCAGGTAAGCAGCTGCCCTTAAGAATGGTCGTGTGGCAGCCGACCCAAGTGTGTCGCCCAATCTGAATAGGACGAGGCGGGTTGCTTTCATGGTCGTTCTCATCATAAATGCGATGCCCATCTGCATCCATAACGCTGACATTCCATGATAATAACACGTCTTGTTTGAAAGAGATGTCTTTGTGGCAAATGATTAACAAATCATGTCCAGCTTCGAAGTTATCACCAAAGCTGATAGTTCCAGACAATCGAAATTTGGGGTTGCAGCCAATGCGAGCTTTGCCTTCAAAGCGTATGTCTGCTGTTGAACTCCATAGTGCTTCGCCGTGACCAACGATAAAACCAAAACTATTAAAACCGATTTGAATGATGCCTGTTTTACATTGTCCAATGGTTATTGTACCTCTCATATCGCGCAATTTAAGGCGATATGATATAAAAATAGGCAACTTAATAGCTTGCTTGAAGGGTAAATAATAAAAATTGAATATGAGTGTTTTGGGAAGACTAAGTATAAATACACAGACTTTTGATATTTCTTGAATAATATTTGAAATCATGATGTTAGGATATATCTTCTTTTAAAGGTTGCTGTACGACACCACATAACCATTTGGTGCTGATTAAATGCTGCGATTGGAAGTTTACAAGATGTTGGTGTCGAGATTGCATGGATTGGGCATCAATGGCTGTATTTTCTAGCGTATTTTGCATTGCGTGGGCTAGGGAAATATGATCATTTTTTCCTGTACGGTTAAATACTTCGCCATGCTCTTGAGATTGAATAACCTCGCTTGATGGTGTTTGTTTGGATGTTACAACAGGTATGCCCAACGCAAGGGATTCGGTAATAATATTACCCCAAGATTCATAAGCCGATGGCGCGATAACCAAGCGAGCTTTGTTGTAATATTCACGAGGGTCGTCAATCAGTGGTGATGCAATTACCCGTGGTAGTTTGGCGCGTTTGATATATGCCGCAGATTTAAAGCCTCTAAACACCATGCGTAGCGATAGTTCAGGATATTGTTGATGCAGTTTTTCCCATGCTTGTAAGGCAATATCGATACCTTTTAACTTTGGATTCGTACCAATAATTAGGATTTCATTTCGTTCAGTCAATGGCGTTTCTAGTGCTGGTGAAAAATAATTAGTATTGACTGGAATAATAATACGGTCGATTTGTTCTTCGGGTATGCCATGCCTTATGAAATCTTGGCGGGCAGCTTTACTGTAAATTGCCAGTTTTTTTGCGTTTTTTAGGCATATCCGTTCAGCACGTGTATTCCACCATTCCCAAAGGGGACGAAAGTTGGCTTTCATGCCGAACTTTTTGCGTGCTTGATGCCATAAGCGACGTGAGTTGCAACCAACCACAATGGATGCAATAGGGTGATTCTCAAAGGTAACGGCATGCATGTTTGGATATTTGATGCGTAGCTGGTTTAAAACTTTTTGGGCTTGATGAATGAAAATCATTTGTCCAATGGATGGCGGACGTTTTAGGGTGGTAATTTTGTGCCAAGTCACAGGTAAGTGGGATAACAACGCGGGCATATCAGGGTGAGGAAATGATACGAGCAAATGAATATGCCAACCATCAGCAGCCAATGCTTCAATACATTTGGTTGCATCGCGCTCAATGCCACCTGTGGGCGATAAGCTATTGAGCAGTATGGCGATGTGTTGCCCTGCAGCACTCATTGAAGCTTTACCTTTTGATATAATTGCACATAAGCCATTGCCATATCATGCCAGCTTCGTTGATAATGAATATGATAATCTGTGTGGTTTAACCAAGAGTCAACGGTTTCACACCATGAATCAACAGGCTCTGTTAGTGGTAAGATATTGCCAAGCTCAGGTGTGACCTCGCTTGCTGCTCCGCATACATCTGAAATGACTACAGGAACACCGCAGCTTAATGCTTCAGTAATCACCATGCCATACGGCTCATTGCTGGCAGGATGCAACAAAACATCCAATTGAGAGTAAAAGTCGTTCGTGCTCACTTCACCCACAAGTGTGAACTTAAAGCGAGCTGATTGAAACAATGACTGAATACTCTTTGCTACGGGACCAGCAACCATGAAATGGAGGTTTGGTCGTTTTTTTACAAGTTCATTCATGATGCTAATAGCCATCATAAGCCCTTTGCGTTTCCACTCTTTGCCAACAAAACCAATCACGCCAGTATCATGCTCAATGGTTCGTTGCGGGCGTTCATTTCCTGCTGTTACACCAGGGACAATGGGGGCAATGATGCGTTTTGTAACGGCTGGGTAATAGTGTTGTAAATCATTGGCAATATGCTTGGAATTGGGAACAATCATTTGTACTTGTTGCCCACATAACTCTCGCTCTTCCAGCCATAAATTCATTTTGATACGTAATGAAAAACGTTTCCAAAGTGGTAGGTCGCGAACTTTGGCAAATGGCGGGCCGTGAAAGGTGGTGATATGGTGCTCTGCTGTACGCTCATGGCTATGAATCACCATTTCAGGCGAGCGATGTTTTTCTAGCCATTGATGCACATGTTTTGAAAAACGAATATGCGCTAACCAACGTGGTTTGGGACGAACTTCACCTAATTCATGAATATGCACGTTTGGTACA
The DNA here is from genome assembly GCA_913055645.1 of uncultured Pseudomonadota bacterium. GTDB lineage: Bacteria > Pseudomonadota > Zetaproteobacteria > Mariprofundales > Mariprofundaceae. The sequence goes on from CAJXLC010000010.1 coordinate 7,497, forward strand.
GTCTCGTTGGACAGGTTTATTTCACATAAGATGTGAACATTATGACCCATAGAGGCTAATTCACAGCTAAGCTCCCAAACATAGCGCTCCATACCGCCGACAGGCCCGAAACGACGACAAATTTGTACGATGGTCAGTGGTGTTGTCATGTTTCGCTGTGGTTTCCCAACTCGCGAATACCAAGCAAGGATTGTTGCCGCTTTTCATCTAAACAGGCTTGTAATAAAGCATTATTATTTTCGAGTTGATTGCGATTGTTTTCTTGATGCCATAAGTGAAGAACTGGTGTGCCACGTAAGTTTTTGCGTTGCACTCCACTGTGTAATAAGCGAGCTACCAAATCAGAATCTTCACGTCCCCAGCCTTCAAAGCTTTCATCAAAACCATTGATATGTAATAGGTGTTTTGTATGGCAAGAAATATGACAACCATGAATACCTGATATTTTTTTATTGGCTGCGGATAGGTGGGCAGGTAAAAATAAAGGAAAGATTCGGTTGATATGTCCTTGCAAACGTTTTTTGATGCAGTGTAGAGGCGTAAAAGATGGGGAGCTTCCTGATTTGCATACATGCTCTGTGTATGCACGGGATAACAAGATTCGACTGCCGCATATAAGGATGTTTTTTTGGGCAAGACGACGGTGTGTCTCAATTAAATATGGGTGAGGAATACAATCGCCATCGGTGAGGATGACATAATCTTCTTTTACCTGCTGTAATGCGAGGTTGTGTACCCTTGCTTTGCGAAAGCCTTGATCCTCATGCCAAATATGTTGAATAGGTACAGGAAATGATTGGCTTATATGCTCAATAAGCTCGCGGGTGTCTTCGTTTGAACCATCATCGGCAATGTAAATACTAAAGTGTTGGTAAGATTGTTTGGCATAACCATCAAGTACCAGACGCAAAAAGTCAGGGTTGTTATATGTTGAAATAATAACTGCGGTGGAATGAACCATAGGCTTTATGCAGGAGCTGTCATGTGGCAGTTTTGAAATAATGAATGCCAATAAATAGGATAATGCCAGCCAACATAGCCAAAGCATTTTTCTGTTCGCGATGTTTTGCCACCAAAGCCCATGAAAATTGACCTTGCGCGGGATAGTTTGTCCACTTTGGCCAGAACATAGGCACAACAGCAGTCCACTTATCAAATTCTTCGCCAAAGATGGGAGCGATAAACTCAGCCTCACTGCGCATGGTGGCGCGGTAAATGATGGTGAATGATATGATTCCAAAGATTACAGCCCAAGGGTTAGATGCCATCACACAAAAGCCAACAAAAATCATTGCATTGAAAAAATAGAGTGGGTTTCGAGTAAAGCGATAAGGCCCTGCCGTTGCCAGCTTGGCATTTTTATCAATGTAACCCGATGACCAAGTTCGGCCCATTTCACCCAAACAAACTACGATTGCGCCAATGATTAAGGACATCATGCTTGGTTTGGCTAATAACAATAAAAGGATAAAGGCTGGGGCTGTTGCCAGTTTTCGGTTTGCAAGACACCATGTTTCAAGTTTTGTATACGTTGTATTCACTTAGGTTCCTTGTAATCGACGAGCGTTCCGACGATATGCCCAATTTTTATTTTTGCGATCAACTTGATAGGAATATGCCTGCTATCATTGGTCACCCATATTTTCAGTTTACCTTTACTGGAAAAAATACCTGCTGTTTTAAGCATAGGTTCAAGACTAATGCATTTAACATATCCGCCCCAAGGTGCGTGCAGCATTTTTGTTTTTTTCCCGACGGTTACAACAACATTATATGTTTTTCGCGAATCAAAAACAGGAATGCTTAATGTTTGACCTGCAACCAACTTCGCGTTGCGTACCCTAAAGAATGCATCAATGACATTCAAATGTCCCGCGGGGACATCATAGTGATCGGTTTTTTTATTTTGTGTGTAAAGCACCTTGTTATGCTGCCAGTCAAAGACAGTTTGTTTTTTTGCATGGTAGGAGCGCTCGTGTTGCTCCAAAGCAAAACGTGTACTTTGCATCTTGCCATCGACACACACACCTTCTGAGGTAATGGTATCACGGACTTTTTTGAATATATCAAGAAATTTATTGGTGCGGGCAAAGGTATGGATGTTGTATTGTTTATCGGATGGGGTGCTGACAGTCATCGTGGCAGAGCCAGCATTGATAAATTCCCAGCCAACATGAAACGTGAGTTGTTCTCCCGCATAAGGCAAGCATGCAGACTTTGCATATACCGCAGAAATATTCAGGCATAGGGCAATCAATAGAATGAGTGTTTTCATCGATACGTCTCCTGCCAAGCATGGTAAATATGCTCGATATTAAGTGATGGCATACAGATAAAGTTATCGCATTGACGATTAAAACAAGGTGAACAATTTGCTTGTGGAATGATATGTCGATGCAATGCACCCAATGCACCCATGCGCCAAGGTGCGGTTGCACCCCATAGTGTGATGGTTGGGCAATCACAAGCCGCAGCTAGGTGTGTGACACCAGTATCTTGCCCTATATAGGCAGAGGCTTGTTGTAGTATGCCAGCAAGGGTTAGCAGAGAAAAACACTGAGGAGCAACGATGATATGTTTTCCTTGTTTGGCAATGGCTTGCGCACGTTGCTTCTCCTCTTTATTGCCCCATAAGATGAGTAATGTTTGCTCTTTTTGTATATGTTTAGCTAATTGTTGCCACTGTGCATCAGGCAGGCGTTTGGTGATATAACTTCCACCAACATGTAAAACCGAAAAAGGAGCTTGAATCCCCATATCATGCAAGGCTTGCACCCCTTGTTTTTGCATCTCTGAGGTAATTTGAATATGTGGGGCATGATATGACTGTTCTTCATCTTTAGTGCCCAATGCAGCAGCAATGATATGCCGATAAAGTGGCACAACATGTTTTTCATTGGGATGAAATTTTACAGGGTGAACAAACCAGCGATTTGGCCATTCAGGGCTTTGCTCTCGATCAAAACCAAAGACTTTACACCCTGATTTGGCAGAAGCCCACGCCATAAAACCTGATTTAATTAACCCTTGTAGATCAAAAATCATGTCAAAGTGTTCGTTACGTAATGCTTGAATCATTTGCCAAGCATGGCGTATACGATTATCCCCTTTCAAGGCAACTTTATGCACCTTGACTTGAGAAGGGAATATATCAGTGACAAAGGCAAAGCGTTGGTCAACCAACCAATGAACTTCGTTTATTTCAGGGCGAGCAAGTAAATCATCAAGTGCTGGAAGCGCATGGATAATATCACCGAATGCCGATAGTTTTACAATCAGAACTTTCAAGCTGTCAGTTGCTCCAAGCAGGCATCACGAACCATTTCTGGCAACACATTGACCATGCAAGGATGCCCTGAAACAGAGCATTCGCGTTTGAGACATGGGCTACATGGCGCAGGTTTGTATAATAAAGAAACATGTTTGCCCGATGGAGCTGTACGGCTTGGATCAGTCGCGCCAAAGATTCCTACTGTGGGTTTACCAAGACCTGCCGAGACATGCATTAAACCAGAATCATTGCATAAGGTAAGCCTACTGCATGCGACCAGTTGCAATGCTTGGCGCAGACTTGTTGTGCCTGATGCATTCCATGCTTTACCCGTGTTTTTTGCTAAGCATAAATTACCAATTTCACGTTCTTCCTGCGTGCCTAGAATTACTACTTGCCAGCCAGCTCCTGACAGCCATTTTAAAATATAGGCATAGGCTTGGGAAGGATAACGTTTAGCTCCACCGAATTGCGCGCCAGGGGCAACGCAGATAGCGCGTTCTGAGTCAATGTTATGCTCTTTAAGTAAGGCAATGCCCGCATCCACATCAGATTGTTTCGCGGACAAGGAAACATGTCGCTGCTCAACGGGAATATGCGCCTGTTCGACCAAATCGAGAAAATAATCGCGATGATGTTCATGTTGCATATTCAACTTGGGTCGATAGGCATGAGTCAGTAACAATGAGCGGCACTCATGCTTAAAACCATGACGTTCCTCGCTACCCGAGCGAAAAGCCTGCCATGCGGCGTGGAAGCTGTTGCGAAATAAAAAGCTTTTTTGATGTGATGTAAGTTTGGCTTGGTAGGTGGTTTGTTCTAAGTTGAGAAAGGGCAGTAAATCATTTAACCACGGACGACCAAAGACATGAATATCGCTGTCAGGAGAATGCTGTACAATGGCACGCATAGCAGGTTGCGCCATAATGACATCCCCCAGCCAGTTGGGTGGAAATATACTGATGCTTTGTGTCATGAGTCTTTTAAAGGAGTGCAAACATAGAAACATTCATATTGAAGGTTAAAAACTTTCATGGATGGAAAGCGATGCGTTGATTGGATGTTGAAATGGCGCAGTAAGGTGTTTTCTATGCCATTCTTTGTATAGCAATATAAACGATTTTTAAGTGTACGCTGTGGGAAGAACTGCGCTATAAAATAATGTAATTTAGCAAAAAACGTTGGCCATAATTTAACACTTATTAGAAAAGTTCCATCAGGTTTTAATAAACGCTCAACTTCATGTAAAACCAATTCAGGATTTTGTACATGACTCATTGTTTTTAAACATAGAACACAATCGAAAGATGCATCTGGGGCATCAATATTTTCCGCCATATCTGCGATAAAGGTGCCTTTGGGTAGGCTACCAGGCCATGCGCGGCGGAAATCATCCAGTAAAGGATCAAGGAATGTCTTTTCCCCCATCTTGATGAATTGAGAAACACATGTGGGACCACAGCCTAATTCGAGAATTTGACTGTCTTCTTGAAGGTCAGATACATGCGGTTCAATGAGTGGCATATAACGTTTTCTTATTTGTTTTTTCAAAGAATCAATGTCGACATTACCCTGTTGAAGCTGATTCACTAAAGATAGTTCAGCTTTCAGAGCAGTGCTCCAGCGTTGTTTGCTGGATGCCTTATGGTGCGCCTGTGTCATCATATCGTATTGGCTTAACTGTCAGCTAAGGATTTCGCCTCATCAATCAACATAACAGGAATATCATCCCGAATAGGGTATGCCAATTGGCATTTTTCGCACAATAAAGCAGTTTTATCCTTATTGTATTGCACACTTTTTTTGCACTTTGGGCATGCAAGGATATCGAGTAAGGCTTGATCAATCATAGTATCTCCAGCGTTATGAATGGGGCAAGCCTAACACTGCTGCTTGCTGGCACCAATATCTAGAGTTATTTAGGATTTCTCTAAAGATTCTAAAACAGCTTCTATGAGTCCATCTTCCCCTTCAAAGCCTTGTTCAAGTACCCATAAAGCTCTATTTTTTGGCCATATAGGCAATAATTTTACCGCATCTTTGGCGGTCACTGCAATCGCAGTATGCTGTTGCCAAATATCGTGCATATCCTGTTTTGTAAAAGCATGATGGTCTGGGAAAAAATATGAATCTTCAATATGAATATCAAGCTCTTGCAAGCTTTGATTGAAACGTTGAGGGCGCGCAATGGCAGTAATGGCAACTACAGATTTTGGCGTTGCTTCAGCGCATTGATTCCAATCATTCAAGGGCTGAGGTTTGCTATGCCAATACCATTCTTTGTTCGTTGTTAGAGGTTGGTTTGAAGTCGTGCCTGTACGAACAATGATATCAGCACGATTGAGTGCTTTTGAAGGCTCTCTTAACGGGCCCGCAGGCAATATATAACCATTACCAAAACCTTCATTTGGAATCAATACAATATCACACTGACGCTGTAGTTGGCGATATTGAAAGCCATCATCCAACAAGATAATGTCCCCATATTCAGCAGCCATGCGACTTGCTACGACACGGTCTTGGGCTGAAATGACAGGACGGCGGCTTATGCGGTGTAATAAAACAGCTTCATCACCAACATCTTTTGCGAGGCTATTTTGGTTGAGCAATGTTGGGGAAGCCTGCTTTCCGCCATCACCACGACATAAAATAACGGGATTGAATTGGTGTTTTCTTAACTCTTGTGCAAGCCAAATTGTAAACGGTGTTTTGCCGCTTCCACCAACACTGAGATTACCAATGGAAATAAGTGGTAACGGTGCTTTCACAGCATGCTTGTAGCGCTTCTTTTGATCATATTTACTAGCGATATGGTATAATTTACTAAGTCCGCGTAGTAATAAATTAGGTTTTTTTTGTTGCCACCAAATATCCTCAATGGATTGGTGAATTTTATGGCTTAAGCGCATGGTTTTGGCAGAAATGGCGCGATAGCATCAAGAACGTTTGCTAACACTTGCGATTTATTTTGCATAAATAATGCGGCTTGTCCGTTAAGTTGACGTAATTCATGGGGGTGCTGAAGCAGTCTTGCTACGGCTGTTTCCAGCTCATCATCACTATTGGCAATAATCGCTGCACCTGCTGTTTGCATATCGCTCATCATATCACGAAAATTCTGAACATGAGGGCCGGTGATCACACCGCGCCCACATATTGCTGCCTCAATAGGATTATGACCGCCAATGGGGGATAAACTTCCCGCAATCACAGCTATATCCGCGATGCAGTAGAGTGATTGTAATATACCCATGCCATCAATAAGAATTACTTGGCGATGGTCACTGTTCTGCTCATCAGTCCAGCGAGTGTATTGCAAACCTTGGTTGGCGATAAGTTCGGCAACATGGTCAAAGCGTTCAGGGTGACGGGGTACGATAACGGTTAATACATCAGCCTGTAAACGATGCCATGCGGGCAGCATAGCGAGGAGTCGTTTTTCTTCATCATCGTGGGTGCTGGCAAGCAAAATAATAGGGCGCTTTAAACTTGGATCGAGTTTTTGTCGTAAGGCATTGCTATCAACATCAGGAGCTTGAACAGCATATTTTAAATTACCTGCTACACGAACTTTTTTTGCATCAACACCCATAGCGATAAGGCGCTCTGCATCCAATGGGCTTTGTGGTAGAAAGAGATTGATGGGTGCAAGCCAGCGTTTCCAGAAATAACGAGAAGCATGGTATTTGGGAAATGAACGGTCCGAAATGCGCGTATTAATACCAACCATAGGGATATTATTTTTTTTACAAGCCTTGAACATACCTGGCCAAAACTCTGTTTCGGTGAGCAGTAGTAATGCGGGCTTGAGAGTGTTAACAAACCGCTGCATCAAGAAGGGTAAATCCCACGGTAAATAGGAAATAGAAGCGATATGTCCCAACTGACGATGGGCATGTTGCATGCCTGTCCGTGTAATGACGGTTACATGCAGTGCGTATCCCAATACATGCAGTTGTTGAAGCAAAGGAATCATGGATGCAACCTCACCCACCGAGCAAGCATGCAACCAAATACAATTAGGCTTTGCTTCTGGCATATCCAATAAGAAGTGTTGTCGCCATTTATGAGGCAATTGATGGGAAGAGTGGCTGGCATGCATATTGCCAATTTCAACAAAATGTAACGGCACCGTCTATGTTATTTCTTATATAGTTGCTCAGTAGAGTATTGTTTAGCATTTCCTGAGCTTGCAAGAAGCGCCTAGATACGCTTGAATCTGCCCTTTATAGGGAAAGGAGCTGCTTTATGGCAATGGATGTGAAATGGTTGGAGGAAAAGGTTCTTTTGCGCAAGTTGGATGCAGAGGAAGTTGCGTTGCTTAAAGAGTTGGTGAAGGTAACTGAATATGCATCTGGTGAGCAGATTATGGAGCAGGGTAAATCGGGCGGTGTATTATACATGTTGTATTCAGGAGTAGCTGATATTACATGCCATGCCAATGGTCATGATATGCGTGTAGCGACAGCACGTGAAGCATCGTTGTTTGGTGAAATGTCTTTTTTAACGGGCGCTGAGGCTAGTGCTTCGGTAACTGCACAAAAAACATGTGTGGTGTACAGCCTGACGCGTGCGGCGTATTCAGAATTAATGCAGAAAAATCAGGATTTGGTATTTGCATTGTTTACACATCTTTTGGCACATGCAGCGGGTGTTATTCGTCATATGAATGAAGAACATTTGGCATTTCAGCAGTATCTCATGGGTCGCCGAGTCTAATATAAGAGAGGCGATTTAACGGTCTCTTTCTTGTTGTTTTAATCCGTTAGGAGACTGCGTGGAAACCAATTGGTTATATTTTTTGCAAGCTAGTATTCGTTTGAATGGGCGTATGCTGCTTTGTAATGGGTTCCTATACGTGATATTTATTGTTTATCCTATCATATGATACATTGGCAGGTTTTTTGCTATAGATTATCTAATTTGGTTTAATAATTTGATATAGCGAGCTGTGCAAGCCTTATCTATGGAGGGTAAGATGGTTATAACGTTACTGGCAATTGCGAGTGTGCTTTATCTTGCATTACAATTGGAAGATAAATTTAAAGTGCCATCACCGTTGGGTTTGATTGTGCTATCATTTATTTTCCACGCCTTGATGGGCGATGTTTTTATGCTGACAGGTGATGCTGAGCACTTTGCGGAGTTGGTGATATTACTGCTTCCCATTCTGCTTATTGCCGATTCACTTGAATTAAGTGTTGCTGATTTAAAAGAGCATGGGCTTAGTTTATTTTTTCTAGCTGTTGTGGCAGTGGCTTTGTCAGTATTGGCGGCATTACTAATCGGTCAGACTTTGTTTAGTGACTATAATCTATCTACGGCAGCGATTATTGTTTTATTCGCAATGGTTTTGGCAACTGATCCGGTCTCGGTGGTGAGTATCTTTTCCAACTTTAATCTGCCGCATAAGCTAAAGATTTTATGTGAAGGTGAGAGTCTATTTAATGATGCTACGGCATTGATTGTATTCGTCTTTATTGGTTTGTATGCCCTGAATGGTGGCGAAATTACAGTCTCGTATGTGACAGAGATAAGTGCGCTTGTGGTATTAGGTTCTTCCGCTTTAGGTGTAGCTTTTGGGTATGTCGGGTTTGCAATGTTGAAAACTACCACCAATCGCACTGCCGAAATGATGGTTTTGATTTTGATGGGGTATGGCGGTTTTGAGCTGGCCGAGCATTTTTATACGCTTTTGCATATGCTTGGTATGCACTCGCATATACACTTTTCGGGTATTTTAACATGTATTTTTGCTACGATTACGGTGAATCATGTGATGATGCGGGAAGTTGATCAAGAAAATGCCATGATTGATCATGAAGAGGATGTGTTGCAAGGCAAGCCGATTACTGGCGGTGTGATTCGTACGGCAGTCAATAAAATCAAAGCGACCGTGGAAGAGCGTGAGCGCCATTTACGCACCAAAGAAGATATGCAGTTATTGGCGCTGGTTGCCAATACTATGTTATTTGTTGCTATGGCAGAGTTAATCAATATGTCATTGTTATGGCAGTATAAAACAGAGATTATTATTATGTTTTTGGCGACTACAGTGATTCGTGCTGTGATGATGGCAAAATTTGCGATTATTACCAATCAAACGGATAAAATGACCAATGTTAACTTTCGCTGGTGGGGAGTGCTCACCTTTGCAGGTATTAAAGGCGGTTTATCCATCGTGATGTTGATGATGATTCCAGCATCTTTTGAGCATTTGGAAATGTTTAAAGCTGTGGTTATTGGCGTTGTTTTACTTTCTACCTTTATTTATTCAGGAATTTTAATTGTGTTAATTGGCAAAAATCAGGCAGCCTTTTCCAAGGAAAAAGAGGCGGAAGGGGCACACTGATGGTGTGTGGATTTGGCGGAACTGCTTAATTTCTAAACAATATACGTTCTGATATGCTACCCTTGTATTTGATAGTATTGAATTTGAGGGTGTAGGAGTCTTTTTTGCAAAAGATTAGTGTACTGATTGTCGCTGTATTGTTGTTGTTTTGTACATGGATGCTTTTGCATGAAGAGCCATTGCCACCCATCAAGGTGGGTGTGTTGCATTCGCTTTCGGGCACGATGGCAATTAGTGAAACACCTGTGATGCAAGCGACGCTATTAGCAATTGAAGAAATCAATGCTGCGGGTGGTTTGCTAGGGCGTAAAGTTGAGCCCGTGGTTGTCGATGGTAAATCGGATCCATCGGTATTTGCGCAGCAAGCTGAGCATTTGATTGTCGATGAAAAAGTCAGTGCTGTATTTGGTGTCTGGACTTCAGCCAGCCGTAAAACAGTGAAGCCCATTTTTGAAAAATATAACAATTTACTCTTTTATCCCGTGCAGTATGAAGGCTTGGAGCAGTCCCCCAATATCGTTTATACAGGTGCGGTTCCCAATCAACAAATTTTCCCTGCGGTGTTTTGGTCATTAAAACATTTCGGCCCGCGCGTTTACTTGGTTGGTTCTGACTATATTTTTCCACGTGTGGCAAATTGGCTAATTCACAAGCAGTTGCCAAGTTTAAGTGGTGAGGTAGTGGGTGAGCGTTATGTGCCATTGGCTGGCAAGGATATGGCGGCGGTTGTCGCAGATATTCAAAGCCTTAAACCCGATGTAATATTGAATACGATTAATGGTGATTCCAACATTGCTTTTTTTCGTGCTTTAAGAGATTCAGACATAGAAGCGAAAGATACGCCTGTGATGTCATTTAGTATCGGTGAAGCTGAGCTTTCACAGCTTGCTGATGATGCGGTTGGGGATTATGCGGCTTGGAGTTATTTTCAAAGTATTGATAATACAATCAATAAGCATTTTATCGAGCGTTATCAAGCACGATTTGGCAAAAATAAACCCGTGAGCGATCCTATGGAAGCAGCTTGGTTGGGCGTGCATTTGTGGGCAAAGGCGGTTCGTGCAGCACAAACTGATGATGTTGCGATTGTTCGACAAGCTATCAAACATCAAAGTATGCGTGCAGCAGAAGACATTGTTAGTGTTGATCATGCTACGCAACACCTATGGAAAACGAGTCGAATTGGAAAAATTCGATCAAATCATCAGTTTGATATTCTTTGGACGTCAGATAGTCCCATTCGCCCATCGCCATATCCGGCAACGGTATCTAGGTCTGAAGCACGCGTATTCTTGAATCGTCTATATAAAGATTGGAATGGTCATTGGGAAGCGCCATTGAGCATGGAAAGTGGTGATATGAATGAGTAAGCCAATGCAATCAAAAGGCTCATTCGTCCATTCGATTTTTGGCGAATTTATCATACTGGTAACGATTGTTTTGATTCCTGTTGGGTTGATGATTGGTTATTATGTATTTGAGCATGTGAATGAAACAATCGAAAAGCAATATTTGCAATCATTGGAAAGCCTTGCAGATGAAAAAGCTTCTACCATTAATGAATATATTGATCAGCACGTAAAACATGTGGAAGCATTAAGTAAGGATCGATTCTCGCGAGAGGCAGTGGAAGCATTTTCCAAAGCATTTCATGGTGATGGCGTGGATTCAAGTGCATATCAGCAGGTTGAGAAAATTTACGGAGAATACTTTAAAGAATCTTTTGATGATGGTGACGATTACGACCTCTTTTTGATTGATGTGGAAGGCAATATTGTTTATACAATTCAGCATGAAGCTGATTTTGCAACCTCGTTGTTAACTGGCGCGTACCGAGAGTCAGGTTTAGCGGAAGTTTTCAATCAGTCTTTAAATCATTTACAAGTGGGTAACAGTACATTCTCATATTATGCGCCATCCAAAGAGGCTGCTGCCTTTATTGCAGCACCAATGATGTATCAAGATAAAGTGGTGGGTGTGGTTGCACTCCAGTTTGATACACAGCGTTTTTATGAAGTGCTCAACAACTATACAGGGCTGGGTGAAACAGGTGAAGTGGTTGTTGGAAAAAGAATGGGTGATCATGTGCTTATTACTGCTCCTTTACGCCATGATGCTAACGCGGCATTTCAGCGTACTGTTGCATTGGATGCGGTTGATGCACTTCCTATTCGAGAGGGAAGTCAGGGTGAAACAGGTGCCGACAAGCTTGTTGATTGGCGAGGCAAAGAAGTCTTGGCAGTATGGCAATATATACCAGCTCTAGAATGGGGGATGGTGATTAAAATAGACACTCAGGAAGCGTTCGCTTACTGGTATAGCCTTAGAAAATCATTGATTGTGTATAGTATATTGGCGTTGTTGTTGATGTACATAGTTCTGTTTATTGTCACTCGGCGCGTTACGCGTCCACTAAGGAGATTGACGAAGGCCAGTGTTGATATTGCAGCAGGGAAAGATGATGTTCAGTTTCTTAAGTCAGGAGGAAATGAAGTCGGCATATTAAGTGATGCCTTTAAGGAGATGTTTGAGCAGCTTCAATCTTCCAAAGAAGAAATGCAGCGTATGCTTGAATCATTGGCTGAGAATAATCGTTTGCTAGATCAAAGGGTGAATGAACAGACTTCGCACATACGTGCAGTGTTAGATTTTACAACAGATGGCATCATCACGATAGATTCGTATGGGATTATTGAACGTGCCAATCCAGCCGTCTGTAACATGTTTTCTTATACAGAAAATGAGCTGCTTGGTGTGTCATTTATAACCCTTATGCCTGAAAAAAATCGTGCTGAATATAATCAAATTTTGAAATGTGATGAGAATACTGAAGGGGATATGAATGTTATCCGTGAATTAAGTGGTTTGAAAAAAACAGGGGGCTTATTTCCGATTGAATTGCGTATCAATGATATGCCGGTAGGGAATCAGCATTTGTTTTTGGCAACCATTCGAGATATCACCGAACGTACAGAATTAGAGCATCAGCAAGCACGTTTGATGGAGGCGATAAATCAAACGCAAGATGCCATATTGATTACGGATGCCGATGCTGTGATTGAGTATGTAAACCCCGCATATCTGATGCTATCTGGTTATTCGGAGAATGAGCTGCTTGGAGAAACGCCAAGAATAGTTCAGAGCGGAGAAATGTCAGTCTCATTTTATAAGAAAATGTGGGAGAAGTTGTTAAGTGGTCAGGTTTGGTCTGGCGAATTTATAAATAAGAATAAAAATGGCGAGTTGTATGAGGTTGAACAATCCATTTCACCTATTTTTGATATTAGCGAAAACATTATGGGTTTCACATCCGTTCAGCGTGATATTACGGGTGAAAAGAAAGAACGTGAAAAACTTGAACATATCCAACGCTTAGAATCCCTAGGTGTATTGGCTGGTGGTATTGCGCATGATTTTAATAATTTATTAACCGCGATATTGGGCAATACAGCCTTGGCAAAACAAAAATTGGAGCACTTGTCACCAGCGACACCATTATTAACCAATGTGGAGCAGGCAAGTGAACGTGCAGCGGCACTTTGTAAACAGATGTTGGCGTATTCGGGTAAAGGGAAATTTATTGTTGAGCCTATTAATTTAAGCCATTTGGTACATGAAATGGTGAACCTTTTGGAAGTGTCCATTGATAAGAATGTGGTGATGCGTTTGGATCTTTCCGAGCAGTTGTTACCGATTGAAGCTGATGTGGCGCAAATGCAGCAGGTCATCATGAATTTGGTGATTAATGCTTCGGAGGCGATTGATAAACATAGTGGCACGTTGACCATTTACACAGGAGTTGTTGATATTGATGAGCAATATATTGCAACAACATATGTTGACAGTGATTTAAAGGTGGGGCGTTATGTTTCTCTTGAGGTCTCAGATACAGGTTGCGGCATGAGTAAGGAAACTCAGAAGCATTTGTTTGATCCGTTTTTCACCACAAAATTTACAGGGCGCGGTTTGGGCATGAGTGCGATTCTTGGAATCATTCGCGGTCACCATGGTGGTATTAAAGTTTATTCAGAGCTTGGTAAAGGCACAACGTTTAAAATATTATTCCCATGTACCGATGTATTGAATGTGGAGAGCCTTGATAAGGAGAACGCTATTTATCAGGAACAGCGGCAAGGTACGATATTGGTGATTGATGACGAAGAAACGATTCGGGCAACGGCTTCCATGATGCTTGAAAGTTTTGGCTTTACGACATTAACAGCGCAAGACGGGCAGATGGGTGTACAGGTGTTTCGTGAGCAACAAGACGAAATTTGTGCGGTCTTACTGGATATGACGATGCCAAATATGAATGGTGAAGAGTGTTTTCGAGCTTTGCGTGCGATTGATTCTGATGTCGTCGTGATTCTTTCATCAGGTTACAATCAGCAAGACGCAACCAACCGATTTGCAGGTAAAGGTTTGGCAGGGTTTATTCAAAAACCTTACCTTCCAGATGACCTACGAGATATTGTTTTCAAAGCATTGGATCAATGATGTTATCCGTATTATTTTAAAATTTGAGCCGCAACCTTCAGCCCGTCTACAGCCGCCGAGGCAATGCCGCCAGCATAACCGGCACCTTCACCAATAGGATATAAATTGGATAAAGATGTAGATTGCATACCTTGATCGCGAAGCATGCGAATGGGTGAGCTGGTGCGTGATTCAACTGCCAATAAATTAGCATCATTGCTTACATAACCTTTCATTTTTCTATCAAATGCAATCAAGCCTTCACGTAATGGCTCGGACAACCATGTGGGAAATAAGTCATCCAAGTCAGCGGCTTCAACAGAAGGTTTAAAACGGGTTTGTGCCAACTTTCCTGTAGCCTTTTTGCTAACAAAATCAGAAATACGCATGGCTGGTGCGGCATAGGGTGTTTGGGTCATCTCAAAACAATCGCGTTCCAATTCGCGTTGTAAACGAATACCACACAAAGCATCATTACCTAGACCATGTCGTTCAATATCATCAGGGGTGACTTGTACCACGATGCCAGAATTTGCCAGTGGACTGCGACGATGAGCATTACTCATGCCATTGACTGCCATCATGCCAGCTTCGGTAGGTGAAGGTACAATCAGACCACCAGGGCACATGCAGAAGCTATAGATGCCACGTTTGCCAATATCTTGATCGCTGACCTGATGTGTTAGTTTATATTCTGCTGCGCCTAAAGATGGGTGTTCGGAAAATTGACTGAATTGACACGTATTGACCCATGTCTGGTTGTGTTCAGCACGTACACCGACAGCAAAATCTTTGGCTTCAATCTCGATGCCTTGGGTGTGTAAATGTTCAATCGTATCACGTGCGGAATGGCCAATGGCTAGGATGATATGATCACCCATCATTTCTTCACCATCAGCCAATCGCACACCCGTAGCTGTTTGTTTATTTTGAAGAACCTCATCAACGCGGGCATTAAAACGATAATCCACTCCAAGCTTTAATAGATGCTCGCGCATACGACGAATAACACGAACCAGTTTATCGGTGCCTAAATGCGGGTGAGCATCGACAAGAATATTTTTATCGGCACCAAAACGTACAAATTCTGCCAGCACCCAGCGCACAAAAGGGTGTTTGATACGGGTATAAAGTTTACCATCGGTATATGTGCCAGCCCCACCTTCACCAAAACAAACATTGCTTTCAGGGTTTAACTCGCCACGGCTGCGCAAGCGTCCAATATCACGCATACGATTTTCAACGGGTTGTCCACGCTCTAATAATGTTACACGTATACCTGCTTCAGATAAGGCAAGGGCAGCAAACAAACCCGCAGGACCTGCACCAACAATAATAGCATGCTGATTGGTTTTACTGCCGTTCAATGCTTCAGGTTTATGTATATCAACACTGGACGTTTCGATAATCTTGGCTTGTGGAGGAAGTGTGGGTGTTTCGCTGACACGACATTCAATGCTACATACAAAATGAACAGCACTACGTTTGCGTGCATCAATTGCGCGGCGTATAATTTTCATATCCGTAATGGCATGGCTTGATAACTGCAATAGTTTGGCAATGCGTAAGCGTAAGTATGTGTCGGATTCATCAAGTTCGATGGTGATGTTGGTGAGGCGAATAAGCATGGGCAAGAGCCTACCTTTGAAAGGTTTGAACAGGAACAACGACGCACTTGTGCATGCTTGTTATATATTTGCTACAATGAAGATGCGTTGATATTGGGAGCTTTCATGAAAGAGAATAAACGTGAAATAGTGGTGGTAGCTGGCATTCGAACCCCATTGGGGAAGATGGGTGGCGCATTGGCTGATTTGTCGGCTGTTGATTTAGGTATGGCGACCATGCGAGAGCTTTTGGTACGCTCGCGATTAACACGCGATGATGTGGATGCAGTTATTGTTGGTAATGTTATTCAACCGGTAGAAGCGACCAATATTGCCCGCGTGATTGCTTTGCAAGCGGGCGTACCACGCGCTGTTCCTGCTCATACGGTGCATCGCAATTGTGCATCGGGTATGCAAGCGATTACTGATGCAGCGGAAAAAATTCAGCTTGGGCGTGCCGATGTGGTGTTGGCTGGTGGTGTTGAGTCTATGACACATGCCCCCTTATTGTTTCATGATCAATTTCGTAAAAAAATGGCAATCCTGCAACGTGCTAGAGATATTCCATCGCGTTTAAAGGCTGCGTGGGGTGTGGCACAAGCACCTTGGAAACCACGTATTTCGTTGATGGAAGGGTTGACGGATCCTGTGGTTAATATGGGTATGGGGCAGACGGCGGAAGTATTGGCACGTGAATTTGCTATTTCACGCAAAGAGCAAGATGAATGGTCATTGCAGAGTCATCAACGGGCAGCGGAATCTTGGGATAGTGGCTGGTATGATGAGGAAGTGATGCATGTATTTGCGGGTTCCTCTTTTGCACCGGTGCATATGGATGAAGGGGTGCGTGCAGAGCAGAGTATGAAAGCATTAAAACGCTTGCGCCCAGCATTTGAAAAACCATTGGGCACAGTCACGGCAGGAAACAGTTCCCAAATTACCGATGGTGCAGCTATGTTGCTGATTTCACATCGAGAAAAAGCTGAGGCTGAAGGCTGGCCCATGTTGGGTTATATTCATGACTGGGCATATTCAGGTTGCGATCCTGAACGTATGGGCATGGGTCCCGTGCATGCCTGTCATCATGTTTTGTCTACGTCGGGCTTACAGATGAAGGATATAGCGAGATTGGAAATTAATGAGGCATTTGCAGCGCAAGTGTTGTCGAACTTAAAAGCTATGGGTTCCAAACAATTTGCCAAGAAGGCTTGGGGCGAAGATGAAGCGATAGGTGCGCCAGATAGTGATAAACTGAATGTGCATGGTGGCGCGATTGCGATGGGGCACCCTGTGGGTATGACTGGGGCACGATTGATTTTAACATTGTTGCGCCAATTAAAACGAGAAACTGGTGGCGGTTTGGGCCTAGCAAGCCTGTGCATTGGTGGCGGACAAGGTGGTGCAACCCTTGTGGGGAGTGAGCCATGGCAGTGAAATCGGTGCTTCAATTAAAACGTAAAAAAGACCGTGCGATTTTATCATTTTCTCGCAGTGATAAACCTGTGAATGTACTCGATGAAGAATGTATGTTGGCATTGGAAGGTTACTTGGATGAATTGGAAGCGAGTCCACCCGATGTATTGGTATTACAAAGTGAGTTAGCAGGAAGCTTTATCGCGGGGGCAGATATTCATGCCATTGCTGCTGTAGAAGGTGCTGAAAAAGGCGCACAATTAGCGCAGCGAGGTCAAGCTGTTTGCCTGCGTATTGAGCGATTATCCAGCGTCTCGATAGCAGTGGTGCAAGGTGTATGTTTGGGCGGTGGCTTGGAGTTGGCAATGGCATGCGATTATATCATTGCCGTTGCTGCTGATAAGACTCGTATGGGCTTGCCAGAAATAAAAATTGGTATTCACCCTGGTTTTGGCGGTTGTGTGCGCTTGCCACAGAAAGTGGGGTGGGTGGTTGCTACGCAAATGATTTTAAGTGGCAGCACTGTGGATGCAAAACGAGCCAAACGCATCGGTTTGGCGGATATGTTATGTCATGAAGAGCAACTAGAACAAGCTATTGAACAGCTTATTACAAAAGGTAAGAAGGTTATTTCTATCAAACCAAAATGGTTTGCTTTATGGCCGGCTAGACAGATATTTTTTATGTTGGCAGAGCGAAAGTTACGGGCGCGATTCAAAGATTTGGATATGGAGCAAACTTATCCTGCATTGATGGGAGCGCTCAATGCCTTGCGTACTATTTCTGGGTTGTCTAGTGATGCGGCTTATGCTTGGGAAGCTGAGTCGATTGGGCGTTTGGCTGTTACGCCAACATGCAAACACTTGATTCGGGTGTTCTTTTTGGGTGAAGCATTAAAACATCAAGATGCAGTGAAAAAAGGCAAAGCATCTGCTGCCAAATTACAGCATACATCGGTGTATGGTGCGGGTGTGATGGGCAGTGGCATTGCTTGGGTTGCCGCTAAAGATGGCACGGTAGATTTACATGATGTGTCAGCAGGTGCGTTGAGTCACGGGCTTCAATCTGCATCCAAATTTGCCAAACGTGACAGACAGCGCGGAGGCAAGCGTTTGCAACGCATTCGCCCAAGTCTGGATAGCAGTGGTTTATCGTCTTCTGATGTTGTGATTGAAGCAATCGTGGAAGAAATAGAGGTGAAAAAATCGCTTTGGGTGGATGCTGAGGCGCAAGTGAGTCGTCAGGCATTGTTATTGAGCAATACCTCATCGTTATCATTAAGTGAACAGCAGTCCGATTTAAAGTACCCAGGGCGTTTGGCTGGGTTACATTTTTTTAATCCTGCTCCGAAGATGCCCTTGGTTGAAATTATTGCAGGCAAAAAAACAACCAAAAAAACATTACAAACGGTGGCGGCACTTGCCGTGCGTTGGGGTAAATTTCCTGTGATTGTGGCAGATCGCCCAGGCTTTTTGGTGAATCGTTGCTTGATGCCATTTATGACCGCCGCTTTAGGGTTGTTAGAGAAAGGGCAATCGGCGCAGCATATTGATGGGATATTAAAGAATTTCGGTATGCCTATGGGTGCGATTGAATTGGCAGATCGGGTGGGACTAGATATTTGTCTGCATGTGGGTGAGCATTTAAGTGGTGCGTTGACTGGCAATGAACAATTCGCCATGCCTAACTGGTTTGCCAAGATGGTGTCAGATGGGCTGCTTGGTGAGAAAAGTGGTTCCGGTTTTTATATATATAACAAAGGCAAATGCCAAGGCGCGAATGAAGCCTTGGATGCTTACTTGTCATCAGATGCATCGTCAGTAGGACATGGCAATGCCGTACAAGAAAAAGAATTTGATGCGAATATGAAAGAAGATGCTTTTGTCATGGGTGGGCAGGAAGTGATTGATGTGTGTCTAATTCCAATGTTACTTGAATCTTTGCGTTGTCTTGAAGAAGGTGTGTTGGATAGTGCGGAATATCTGGATGCTGCCTTGGTTTATGGTATTGGATTTCCGCCATTCCGTGGTGGTTTATTGTGTTATTTTGCTTCGCGCGAACGCTCCGAATTACGTCAGAGCATTGCCGACTTGGGCTTTGATTTACCTGTGAATTTAGAGGTGTTGGATGCATTCGCCTAAAGTGTGTAAAGGCTTGGATCGGGCTGAACAAGTTTCATGCCTAGCTGATTTGTTACTGGAATCACCTTCACAGTGGTTGGATAAACCTTTGTTGCGCTTTCGCAAAGCTGATGGCGAATGGAAACAATGGTCGCGTATTAAAGTGCAGCAAGCGGTCTTGCGTGTGGCGGCATGGTTAGAAAAACAAGGCATTAAGTCAGGTGATCGTGTGGGTATATTGGGGCACAATTGCCCTGAATGGCTGATTGCGGATTATGCTATTTTGCGCATTGGTGCAGTGACCGTGCCTGCTTATTTTACAGATAGTGCCGAAGCTGTGCAGTATGTTTTTGATGATGCAGGTTGTTCGTTGTTATTGGTGGAGGAGGGCGCGCAGCAGGCAAAGCTAGATGGTTATGATAAACCGATGCTGGTGTTTCATGGAGACAGCGATTCATTGGCTGCGATTGCTGGTGATGATGCATGGGATGGGCAATTACAAATGCCATGTCCCACACGTGATGATTTGGCGACACTGATTTATACATCGGGCACAACTGGGTACCCCAAAGGCGTGATGTTGACCCATGGCAATCTATTATCGGATGTTTGGGCGGGCTTGGGAGGCGTGCCTGTATTCTCTGATGATGTATTTTTATCCTTTTTACCTGTATCGCATGCTTTTGAACGCACTGTTGGGCACTTCTTACCCATGGCATGCGGTTCTGAAATCGCCTACGCCGAAGATGTCACTACCTTGATGCGGGATATGCCTGAGGTGCAACCCACTGTAATGATTTCTGTGCCACGTTTGTATGAAAAGATTTATGCAGGCGTGCATGCCAAGATGGAGGCTTCAGCAATCAAGCGTTTCCTGTTTGAGCAAGCGCAGTCACTGGGCATGCAACGTTTCGAATTACGCAACAAAGGTGAAGATTTGCGTGGCCTGAAAGCGAAGTTGTGGAAACTTCTGGATGGTATTGTGAATGCCAAGTTGCGGGCCAAAATGGGTGGACATTTACGCTTATTTGTTTCGGGCGGTGCAGCTTTAAGCCCGCGCATTGCGAACTTCCTTTTAGCGGCAGATATTATTGTATTGCCAGGTTATGGATTGAGTGAAGCATCACCTGTATTAACGGTGAATGTCGAGAAGAATATCAAGCCAGCAAGTGTTGGTCCTGCGTTGCCAGGGGTAGCATTAAAACTTGCTGATGATGGCGAGCTTTTGGCAAAAGGCGATATGGTGATGCAGGGTTATTGGCAAAAAGACGCTGAAACCAAAGAAGTGCTGGATGAAGGTGGCTGGCTGCATACGGGTGATATGGTTGAGATAGATGATGATGGGTATGTGTTTATTGTGGATCGAAAAAAAGAAATTATGGTGCTTTCTAGTGGTGAAAATGTTTCACCAGCATTGGTTGAGCAGCATGTAACTCATGACCCATGTATTGAACAAGCCATGGTAATTGGTGAAGGTCAGGCGTGGTTATCGGCGTTATTGATGATCAATGAAGAGCAGTTGCGTTTGCGCTGGCGTGGCAAGAAACGTGTATTGCCTGAAAATTGGCGTGAAGATGAGTCATTAAAACGTTGGCTCTTGAAGCGTATTAAGCGTGAGTCACAGGATTTAGCGAGTTATATGCAGATACGGAAGTTGCTTTTGGTATCCGAAGAGTGGACGCAGTTAAATGGCTGTTTAACACCAACATTAAAGCTTAAACGTCGGCATATTCGAGCCTTGCATCAAGATGAAATAGATGAGCTTTATGCGTCGTCGGAATCCAAATGACGTTTAACATGATGATGTCCATAACGCCAATAAACCACTGCTGCAATGATAGCCGCGATACTGAGTGCAGTAATCAAGCCCCAAATACCAAATTGATGCAGGATGCTCATAGCTGTCAAACCTAAAAAGTGGCCGATGGTGTAGATAACAATAGCCCAAGTGATGCAGTTAATGATTTGAAGAAAGAAAAAACGCCAAAACTCAATGGAAGAACAACCAAAAAGAATCGCAGCAGCTAGGCGAGTGCCATATAAGTATTGAAAAATAAAAATAGACCAATGGGCATATTTATTAAGAATAATATTGGCTTTTGGGACATGTCTTCTAAGCGTAGGGATAGCATGGATGATTCTTTTTCCTCGCCAGCGACCTAGTGCAAAAAAGAACAAGTGCCCAGCAAATGCTCCGCATGCAGCGACAATAACCACTTTCCATGGTTCCAATACGCCAGCCGCCGCTAATGCTGCGGCAACGATAAACACCGTTTCACCTTCAATGAACGTCCAGATAAATACTGCCCAGTAGCTATATTGCTCGACAAATTGTTGTGCCCATTCCATGCGGGCACTATAACGCGCGATGATGAAAATGATATGTAGATTGCAAGCTGGAAGCGGTTAGTCGAAGGGGCTAGTCTTGCGGCATGTCTGTTTACACTGAACTTACCCACGAAAATATTTCTAATATTTTGCAAGATTATAATCTTGGTATCTTATTATCCTTTGAAGGTATTGCTGCAGGCATTGAAAATAGCAATTTCTTCATTGATACTGAACAAGGGCGCTTTGTGCTCACCGTTTTTGAGCGTATGAATGAGCAAGAACTGCCTTATTTCATGCGTTTGATGCGTCACTTAGCTGCCAAAGGTTTGCCATGTCCTGATGTTATGCAACGGCGAGATGGTTCTCTTTTGTTTGAAGTTCAGGATGGTGATGAGAGGAAGTGGGGGTGTGTTGTATCCTGTTTGTCGGGTAAAACATTGGATGTTTTGAATACACGGCAATTGCATGCTTCTGGACAAGCTTTGGCGCAGTTACATTTGGCAGGGGAATCATTTGCGGAACAACGAGCCAATCCTACGGGTACGATCTGGTTGCAAGAGCATGTGGATAAAGTGTTGCAAGGCACAGCGAAAGCCTATGGCGATGTGGCGGCGAACTTGTTGCGGAATGAGTTGGAAAACCATAGAGAGCAATCATGGGGTGATTTGCCACAGGGCGTGATTCATGGGGATTTATTTGTTGATAATATTTTATTTGATGGTGATGAAGTATCGGGAATAATTGATTTTTATTATGCGCATACAGCCCCGTGGGTGATGGATATTGCAATCTCACTTAATGCACAAGCTGTGATGCTTAACCATGATGACGATAGGCGAATTCAGGCTTTCTTGTCAGGCTATGAATCAGTCAGAGAATTACAGGAAGATGAATTTCAAGCGTTACCAACTCTGTTGCGCTTGGCTGCTTTGCGTTTCTGGGTATCGCGTTTGTATGATGCGTTGTTTCCGCGTGGTGGTGCGATGACACAGACCAAAGACCCTGAAGAATATCGCTTAAAATTGTTATTTCATCGCGGAGAATAGTGCAAGAATGATGTTGGAAAGCGTGGTAAAAAAATAGATATTGATAGATTGAACTTATATTTTATTGCGGATGTATTAGACAATCTGCTAAATAAATCTAGGCTTCACATTTTTTAGAATATAGAGCTTTAAGGAGTGGTTATGATTTTTCGTTTTTTGAGTGCTGGAATCTTGATGTTCGGTTTGTTGGCTTCTAGTAATGTTTCTGCGGGAGAGTTAAAAATTGCATTTGTAGATGTAAAAAGTGCCATTGAAAATACGACGCAATATGGGAAAGGTCTTAAGCAGCTTGAAAATATGAAACAAACCAAGCAAAAAGAATTGGCAGCACTGCGTGATAAAATAAATCAGATGGATAAAGATTTATTGAATCAATCGATGGCCATGTCTCCAGATAGGCTTGCTGGAAAGCAACAAGAAATTAACAATATGAAAAAAGACTTTAAGCGTAAACTTCAGGATGCTCAAGATGCTATGACAGCGGAGAGAAATCGCTTATTGCAGGGTATTAATACCAAATTCGGCGCAAAGATTCGTGAGTTAGGTAAGCAGAAAGGTTATGATTATATCTTAACAAAACCTGCTGTTTTGTATGTGAAAGAGGCAAACAATATTACTGCTGAAGTAACAAAACTATTAAACGAAGCTAAATAAAGAGCGTTATTTTTCATCTCAAGCCGTTAATTTTAACTCAGCTGTGGTGATGATGTTTTCACAGTGCTGGGCATGTGAGATGTAAAATAAAAAACGCCATAATGCTGGTTCATCTTCAAAATAGCTTCGAACACCACGAAAATGAACATCAACACCGTAAATTTTACGTTTCACTGTGAATATGCCGACTGCTGCAAAGTGGTCGGCGATTTTCTTTGCTCGAAAAGGGTTCATGGCGCTCTCCTATGTACACCTTCTGCTATACATTTATCGGAAGAATGTATTTTTTCTTTAATGTGCGATATGCAAGGTGCAGTGGGTTCATAATTGGATGAACGACAAGTTTAAAACGGTTTGTGATGTACAATACACTGGTAAAACGGCTCTTTTATTGCGAAGTGAGGACAATGCGTTGATTTTGCTAGTAGGCATAGGCATAGTTCGCGCCGCGTTGCTTGGCACAGATTTTTTTAACCAAAAGTGTGCTGAGTAATGGTTGTTCTTTGATTTTTATCTCATGCGAGGGTGGCGGAATTGGTAGACGCGCTGGATTTAGGTTCCAGTATCTTTGATGTGGGGGTTCGACTCCCCCCTCTCGTACCATATTTATAAAGCCACTTTAGTGGCTTTTTTAGTTTTGAGACAATACTTATTTTTTTGTGATGGAGACCATCAATGATTCAAACAAATGTAAAACAACTAAGTGATACTGAGCATCAAGTTCATGTAACTTTACCACAATCTGAGTATGATCGCGTTTATGCGGAGCATGCGAGTAAACTTGGTGGGCAAGCAAAATTACCAGGATTTCGCCCAGGAAAGACACCTGCGCATGTGATTCAAAAGCAATTTGGTCCTAAACTGCACGAAGACACTGTTTCTGAATTGTTGCAAGCCCACTATATTGGTGCGATTGAGTCTTCAGGTTTGGTGCCTGCAATTCAACCTGAATTGAACATGCCGGCAGTGCAGCCAGATGGCGAGTTTACGTTTACTTTAAATGTTGTGACATGGCCTAAGGTGGAATTGGCAACACTGTCTAAGTTGAAGTTTGATGAAACTACGGTGAATGTTGAAGATGCTGATGTAGATGCTGTGGTTGAGCGTTTGCAAAAATCACAGGTGAAATATGATATTGAAGATGGTCGTGTAGCCGAAAAAGGCGATCAAGTAACAATTGATTTTGTTGGTTTTGTTGATGATGAAGCTTTTGAAGGTGGTGATGGTGAAGATCACGCGCTGGTATTGGGATCGGGACAATTTATTCCAGGTTTTGAAGATCAGTTGATTGGTAGCAAAGCCGGTGATCATGTTGTTGTGAATGTAAGCTTTCCTGAAGTATACCAAGCGGCACATTTGGCAGGTAAAGAAGCACGTTTTGAAACAGATGTAAAATCAGTAGCTAAACCAGCAACTGCTGAAGATGATGACGCGTTGGCGAAGATGTTGGGCTTTGATGATGCAGCAGCATTACGCGCAGATGCGCAAGAGCGCTTGGATAATGAAGCCAAAGAAGCATCGTTTCAAGTAACACGCGATGCAGCCTTGGATGCATTGTTAGCTGCCAATGAGATGACCATTCCTGGACGTTTATTGGAAGAAGAAGTGAAGAATACAAAGCAACGTGTGATGCAGAATATGCAGCAGCAAGGTATGGAAGCAAACGATGAGATGTTTGCTGATGAAGCGTTTAAAAAAGAAGTTCGTGAACGTGCTGAGCGCAGCTTGAAATTGTCCGTATTGATTCAGGCTGTGCGTGAAATGGCTGATATTGAATTGGATGAAGATGCTGTGGAAGCAGAGCTTGAATTAATGTCTGGCCAGTACCCTGCTGAACAACACGATCAATTTATTGCTTGGATGAAAGGCCAACAAGAGCAGATGGGTGCTATTCGAGATCGTCTTGTTGAGAAGTTTTGCGTGGAGTATGTTATTGCTGAAGCAAAAACCAAAGCTGTGTCTAAGGCGCTATCTGAATGGCAGCAGGAGCGAGATGCTCAGGCGTAGTCAGCACTTGAATTCTGCTCTTGCAGTCCTTACAAGCAGATAGCTGGCAAATGATTTGCAAGGAGTTTCTATGAATTTGGTTCCAATGGTAGTGGAGCGTACCTCTCGTGGTGAGCGTTCTTATGATATTTTTTCACGCTTGTTGAAAGAACGTATTGTCTTCTTGAGTGGTCAGGTTGATGATAATATGGCAAATCTTATTACGGCGCAGTTGTTGTTTTTAGAAGCTGAAGGCCCCGATAAAGATATTTATATGTATATCAATAGTCCCGGCGGCGTGGTAACTGCGGGCATGGCGATATATGACACCATGCAATATATTCGTTGTGATGTTTCGACACTTTGTGTTGGGCAAGCAGCTAGCATGGGAGCACATTTATTGGCTTCTGGTGCAAAAGGTAAACGTTTTGCATTGCCCAATGCACGTGTGATGATTCATCAGCCTTTGGGTGGATTTCAAGGGCAAGCAACGGATATTGAAATCCATGCGCGTGAAATTCTTAAATTAAAAGATCATATGAATGCCATGATGGCAGAGCATACAGGTCAACCTTTGGAAAAAATTACTGAAGATGTTGAGCGTGACTATTTTTTAAGTGCGCAAGAAGCCTGTGATTATGGTTTGGTGGATAAGGTTCTAGCGTCTCGATCTGAGATGGAAAGCAGCGATTCATAACAATTAAATTAATGGTTGATAATTCCGTAGCAGTGCAGTTTTTTGCTAAAATTGCGCATGATGTGGTTTTTGTAGTAGTATGAATTTGGTTCCGGCAAAAGTAATGCTATTATTAATGGTTGAATGGTAGAGCGTGATGGAGGTTTGACATGAGTAAACAAAGTGATGGTGATGCAACATTGTTCTGCTCCTTTTGTGGGAAAAGCCAGCATGATGTTAAGAAATTAATTGCTGGACCAACCGTTTTTATTTGCGATGAATGTATCGATTTGTGCAATGAAATTATGGTGGAAGAGTTGGCTGGATCGACAGCACTAAAAGCTGATGCGGATGTTTCATCGACACCAAAACCAGCTGAAATTAAATCCTTCCTAGATGATTATGTTATTGGCCAAGATGATGCCAAACGTATGCTTTCTGTGGCTGTTTATAATCATTACAAGCGCATTGAACACAACCAACAGAGTGATGTTGAAATCTCCAAGAGTAATGTGCTTCTTTTAGGGCCAACGGGCTGTGGTAAAACCCTTTTAGCACAAAGTCTTGCGCGTGTTTTTGATGTGCCATTTGTGATGGCAGATGCCACAACATTGACCGAAGCTGGTTATGTGGGCGATGATGTTGAAAATATTATTTCAAAATTATTGCAAGCTGCCGATCATGATGTTGAGCGCGCTCAACGTGGTATTATTTATATTGATGAAGTTGACAAGCTTTCACGCAAAGCAGATTCACCTTCGATTACCCGTGATGTGTCGGGTGAAGGTGTACAGCAAGCGTTGTTAAAACTCATTGAAGGCACAGTTGCCAATGTTCCGCCACAGGGTGGGCGTAAAAATCCTCAGCAAGAATTCATCCAAGTGGATACGGCTAATGTATTGTTTATTTTGGGTGGGGCATTTGCAGGCTTGGAAAAACTCATTGAATCGCGTGGTAAAAGCCGCTCGATTGGTTTTGGTGCGAATGTTGTTTCTGAAGATGAGCAGGATATTAGTGTGCTGCTAAAACAGGTCGAGCCAGAAGACTTGATTCAATACGGTTTGATTCCTGAACTCGTTGGCAGGCTTCCTGCTGTAGCAACGTTGACGGAACTGGATAAAGAAGCCTTGTTAGAGATTTTGACAGCACCTAAAAATGCACTGGTGAAACAGTATCAGGCATTATTATCGTATGATGATGTTGAAGTTTCATTTACAGATAATGCTTTATCAGCCATTGCCGATAAAGCGATTAAACGAAAAACAGGGGCGCGCGGTTTACGGGCTATTATGGAAGGCGTGATGTTGGATGTGATGTATGACATTCCAACCATGGGCAACGTGGAAAAGTGCGTGATTAATCGCAAGGTTGTAGAAGGTGATGCGGAGCCTGTCTTAGTATTTCATGCGGATGATGAAGCTGCGTAGTTGAAGTCAGACAACGCTGAAATCAGCGTGTTTTGATGTTTATAGGTAAAGGTAAGGAGAGTAATGTGGCAGAATGGGAAAGTGATAGTGAACAGGTTGATGATGTAGGTAAAGAAGGTGTTTTACCAGTCTTGCCACTGCGCGATATTGTTGTTTTTCCTCATATGATTGTACCTTTATTTGTAGGACGTGAGAAAAGCGTAAGCGCTTTGGATGAGGTAATGCAGTCGGGTAAAAAGATTGTTCTTTTGGCGCAAAAAGATGCGGATAAGGATGATCCAGATGCAGAAGATCTTTATCAAGTTGGTACATTGGGAAATATCCTGCAAATGCTTAAATTGCCAGATGGCACGATTAAAGTGCTAGTTGAAGGTGGCGCGCGTGTGCGTGTGGCAAAGATTGAAAATGATGGCAATGTTTTACGTGCGAGCTATCAGATTATGCCAGAATCAGATGATGATTTGCGCGAGCGTGAAGCCGTTGCTAAGACTGTCGAGCAGCAATTTGAAACCTATGT
Source organism: uncultured Pseudomonadota bacterium (assembly GCA_913055645.1). GTDB lineage: Bacteria > Pseudomonadota > Zetaproteobacteria > Mariprofundales > Mariprofundaceae. The sequence continues at coordinate 35,373 of CAJXLC010000010.1, forward strand.
CAAATTAAATAAGAAGACACCGCCTGAAGTATTGGTGTCGGTCGCAGCAGTGGAAGAAGTGGATAAGCTGGCAGATACCATTGCTTCGCATCTCAGCTTGAAACTAGAAGATAAACAAGCGCTATTGGAAATTCCCAGCGTGATTGAGCGGTTAGAGCGTTTATATGGCCATATGGAAGATGAGATGGAAGTCTTGCAAGTGGATAAGCGTATTCGCACACGTGTAAAACGCCAAATGGAGAAATCGCAGCGCGAATATTATTTATCTGAGCAAATGAAGGCAATTCAAAAAGAATTGGGCGATGATGATGCGCAGGGTGATATGGAAACCTTGGTAAAACAAATTGAAACATGTGGTTTGAGCAAAGAAGCGCGGGAAAAAGCGAATACTGAACTCAAACGCCTAAAAATGATGCCGCCGATGAGTGCTGAAGCGACCGTTGTACGTAACTATTTGGATTGGTTACTTGATTTGCCATGGAAAAAACGTACTCGTGTGCGTCGTGATTTAAGTGTTGCAGAGGCAATCTTAGATGAAGATCACTTTGGCTTAGAAAAGGTTAAAGAGCGTATTCTCGAACATCTAGCTGTATTACAGTTGGTGCGTAAGATGAAAGGTCCGATTCTTTGTTTTGTGGGCCCTCCAGGGGTGGGGAAGACATCACTTGGTCGCTCAATTGCACGTGCTACAAGCCGTAAATTTGTACGTATGAGTTTGGGTGGTATGCGTGATGAAGCAGAGATTCGTGGGCATAGACGTACATATATTGGCTCGATGCCAGGTAAAGTCATTCAATCGATGAAAAAAGCAGGCGTGAAGAACCCACTTATTTTGTTGGATGAGATTGATAAATTGGGCGCTGATTTTAGAGGTGATCCTTCATCTGCATTGTTAGAAGTGCTTGACCCAGAACAAAATAACACCTTTAACGATCACTATATGGAAGTGGACTATGACTTGTCCGAGGTGATGTTTATTACGACTGCAAATAGCTTGAATATTCCAGGTCCATTGCTGGATAGGATGGAAGTGATTCGCTTGTCGGGTTATACCGAAGCTGAAAAACTGGCGATTGCTAAGCGTTATTTGCTTTCCAAACAGCTAAAGAATCATGGTCTGAGTGAAGATGAAGGTTTTGATGTGGATGATAAGGCTTTGCTTGATGTGATTCGTTATTATACGCGTGAGGCTGGTGTGCGTGGTTTGGACCGTGTGCTGGCGAAATTATGCCGTAAAATGGCGCGTAAGTGGGTGCAGAATAGTCCTAAAGTTGCTTTGAAAGTCGGTCGTGATGATTTGGAGACATACTTGGGTGTACGTCAGTACAGTTTTGGTATGATGGAAGAAGAACATCAGGTTGGCGTGGTTACTGGGCTTGCTTGGACTGAAGTGGGTGGCGAACTGTTGCAAATTGAAACGGCATTGATGCCAGGTAAGGGTAAGTTAACCGTCACGGGGCAGTTGGGCGATGTGATGCAGGAGTCTATTCAGGCTGCGCTGACGTATGTGCGTTCGCGTGCGGCAAGTTTGGGTTTAAAATCTGATTTTCATCAGAATGTGGATATTCATGTGCATGTTCCTGAAGGCGCAATTCCAAAAGATGGTCCTTCCGCGGGTCTTGGCATGGCGACATCTATTATTTCTGCTTTGACGGGCATTACGGTGAAAAAAGAAGTGTGTATGACAGGTGAAATCACCTTGCGTGGTAAAGCATTGCCTATTGGTGGGTTAAAAGAGAAGTTGTTGGCTGCGCATCGCGGCGGCTTGACTGAAGTGATTATTCCTGAGGAAAATGTCAAAGATCTCAAGGAGATACCTGATAATATACTGAAGGGTTTAAAGGTACACAGTGTTTCGCATATGGATGAAGTCTTAAAGTACGTCTTGACGCGTGTTCCAGAGGGCATGAGTATGCCCGAAGATTTTGTGCAAAATTCTTTGATGGATATTTATTTAGATAAAGGTCCCATTTCAAGGCATTAATTGTTGAATTGTTAAAAAAAATTGACAGGTAGTAGGGTAAGCAATCTATAGTGCGCCTATACCTTTATTTCTGGGAGGAAAAAGATGAATAAAGCAGAATTGATTAACCATGTAGCAGCAAGTGCTGACTTAAGCAAAACGGCGGCAACAGCAGCAGTTGAAGCTGTGTTAGGCGGCGTTACAGGCGCATTAAAGAGTGGTGATAGCGTTAGCTTGGTAGGCTTTGGCACATTTTCAGTAGCTGAACGTGCTGCACGTACTGCACGTAACCCACGTACTGGCGAAGCTATTCAAGTAGGTCCTTCAAAAGCGCCAAAATTCAAGGCTGGTAAAGGCTTGAAAGACGCCGTAAAATAAGCTTGCATGTTGGCGGACAGACGTTAATGTTCGCCGCGCTGAAGAGGGATTAATCCTGAATCAGGGGCGCTTAGCTCAGTTGGTAGAGCACCGCCCTTACAAGGCGGTGGCCGCAGGTTCGAGTCCTGCAGCGCCCACCATCTCCCGTATGGGAAAGTTTTGAAAAGTTTATTATTTAAGATAATTTTCGTTTCAAATTGGAGTGGTAGTTCAGTTGGTTAGAATGCCGGCCTGTCACGCCGGAGGTCGCGAGTTCGAGTCTCGTCCGCTCCGCCACTTTAAAGGCTGTATATCTTCGGATATGCAGCCTTTTTTTGTATCTATTCTTAAACTTTGTTAGGGTGCACCGCAAGTGATTATCCAGCTTGCTCATATGCTATTTTGTATGTCTTTAGAAGATTTTCTTAGATGTTTTATTGGGTATAAATGAAAACTGAGAATGAATCGTTTCAAATAGTAAAAAAATAGCTGGGCTTAATGAACGGACGGGAGGGCTATATGCCACTGACATTGAATAATATTGCTAAACAGGGCGAACATGGATCAACGATGATGCCTGTAATTCAGGGTGTGGGACGTGCTGCTATTGAGATTGCCGCAGTTTTGCGCGGAGCTGTGTTTCGAGGTGCATTGGGCGAAGCTGGCGGTGAAAATGTTCAGGGTGAACAACAGCAGCTTTTGGATGTGTTGTCGGATGAAATTTTCCTTGATGAAATGCGTTCGACAGGTTTTGTTTGTGCAGTAGGTTCGGAAGAGCAAGAAGAATTATTGGTGATTGAAGAATATAGCCATGCAGACTATTTGGTATTGGTAGATCCATTGGATGGTTCTTCAAACCTTGATGTGGATGGTCCTGTCGGAACAATTTTCTCTATTGTAAAACGTAAAACTGCCAATACAGAACGTCCAAATGTTTCCGATACATTGCAATGTGGTCGTGATGTGATTGCTGCTGGTTATGTATTGTATGGTCCATCAACGATGTTGGTTTGCTCTGTTGGTGCGGGTGTGGATGGTTATACATTTAACCCTTCAACAGCACGTTTTGAATTAAGCCACGGCAATATGCGTATTCCTGAAACAGGTGGTTATTATTCAGTGAATGAATCCAATGCAGATCAATGGTTGGATGGCATGGGTGCTAAGCTGGATAATTTGAAAGCTGAAACTGGTTTGGGTATGCGCTATGTGGGTGCGATGGTTGCAGATATGCATAGGACAATTTTGAAAGGTGGTGTATTTTTATATCCGGCCGATCATAAGAATAAAACAGGTAAATTGCGTTTGTTGTATGAAGCAATTCCTATGGGCTTTATTATGGAGCAGGCAGGTGGTAAATCTATGTCCAGTGATGGTGTGGCGGTGTTAGACTTGCAGCCTGAAGCATTGCATCAACGTGTGCCTGTATATTTGGGTTCAACAACCAAAGTGGATACTTTGTTGGGCTGATTGTTACTGGGGCGGATATGTCCGAAGTTGATTTTGTAGATACGTATTTAAGGGAAATTGGTGTGCGAACACCAGTTTCCCTTGTTCGTTCAGGACATAAGGCAAGCAAAGTTGAGAAGCCTGTCACTCAGGTTTTAACGGATGTTCCCGTACTTGATGAACCACAGGTGGGTTCGAAAGCTATTGATGTGAATACAGCAGATTTACATAGCATGACTGTAGAGGCAATGCAGTGTCGGCGTTGCGTACTTGCGGAGTCTCGCCAGCATGTTGTGTTTGGTCAGGGAAATACTACTGCTGATTTATTATTTATTGGTGAAGCTCCCAATAGCGCAGAAGATGAACTTGGGAAAGGTTTTGCAGGGCAGGCTGGAAACATATTTGATAGCATGTTGGTGGCGATAGGTTTGGATCGGGAACAAGTTTATAGTTTGAATATTTTACAGTGTGCTCCACCCAATCACCGTGATCCTAAACAAGAAGAATTAGATGCATGCCGTGTCTGGTTGGATGGGCAGTTGGATTACGTATCACCAAAAGTGATATGTGTGTTGGGACGTGTTGCTGCACAGGCATTATTGGGCACAGATGCTGTATTGCATGATTTGCGAGGTGTATGGCATAGCTATCGAGGGGTTCCTGTATGGGTGTCTTATCACCCTGCGTATTTATTTCGCTCTCCCAAAGCAAAAAAGAAAGCTTGGGATGATTTACTCATGATTCAGAAGCAACTGGCTTTGCTTTGATGATGCGAACGCGTTGAATCCATTCGTCTTCGATACTTAGTACTTCCAGTTGTAAATCATTGATGGGTAGGCTTACTCTGCTTTCGGGTTGATCGCCAAGTATCTGTACAATAAGACCACCAATGGTGATAGCACCATCTTCGGGAAGATCACTATCGAGCACTTGGTTAATATCATGAACATTAGCCGTTGAAGTAACGACCAGTGAGCCATCAGGCTGTTGCCATACTTCAGATGACGCTGGGATATCGGACTCATCAACAATATCGCCGACAATTTCTTCGATAATGTCTTCGAGTGTAATTAACCCTTCAATATCTCCGAATTCATCGACCACAATTGCCATATGTTGGTGTTTACTTTGAAAATCAAACAATTGACTTAAAGCATGGCGATTATTGGGCGTATAGAGTGGACTTTGCCAGATAATAGCATGTGCCAGAGGTTGTTCTGAATCATCCAGTTTAATGAGTTCTCGTAGGTGAATAATACCGAGAATATTATCGCCCTGTGATAGAAAAACGGGGTAACGGGAATGAGGCTGATTTAAGGCATGTTCCTTACATACTTGAACACTCTGGCTGGCATCCAGCATAATCATATCTTTGCGAGGTGCCATGAGTTGTTTTACGGGAATTTCATGCAGGCTAAGGCTGCTTGCCAGCATTTGTTCGCGTGCATCATCCAGCATGCCTGATTCAGCACTAATATCGACCATGGTAGCCAACTCCTGATGGCTAAAGCCTACTTCTTGATGTTCTGGAATACGTAGTATGCGCTTGAGTGCATTTACAATTGCCATCAGGCCTACAATGATGGGGTGAAAGATGCGCATAACCCATTGCAAAGGCTTTGAAACTTTGCAGGCAATCGGCTCGGCATAGGCCACGGCAATGGTTTTCGGTAAGACTTCAGCAAAAATAACCACAATCACGGTCATGCCAATCGTGGCATATATAATACCGGCATCACCAAACGCGATCACGCATATAGCAGCAGTAAGACTTGATGCTGCGAAATTAACAAAATTATTACCCAGTAAAATAGCAGATAAGATATTTTCAGGCGTTTTTAATAAATGTTCAGCACACCGAGCTCCAGCGTTACCTTTTTCGCTAAGTATGCGTAATCGTACACGTCTTGCCCTTGTTAAAGCAGTTTCAGAGCTTGAAAAAAAAGCGGACAGAAGCAATAGAATCAGTAAAATAATACTGGCTACAGAAAGGGGAATATCCAGTTCAGTCATAGCGTTTATAGATGCGAAACTTTTTTTAATGCAACCACGCTTTAATCAGATGTACACCGAAATAAGCTAATATCATCAGACAATACGCAACGAGAATCCATTGACTGGTTCGACGACCGTGCCAAGCGGCTTTCCTCTGATGATGCAATAACCATGATAATACGGCGAATGAAATTAGTGCCAATAAAATTTTATGCGTAAATAGTGCAAACTGTGAAAAATCAACCCACTGCCATACCAAGCCTGTTAAAATAGCCAAGGCGATTAACCAGACTGACCAATGCAATAATGTCAGCATCAGCTTTTCTAATTTAACCAATGGAGGCATGGCCTGAATCACGGGATGAATACGCTTTTGTTTAAGTGCTTGATCAAGCAAAAGGTGCATAATAGCGTGAAACGCAGTCATGGTAAGTACCGCATAAGCCAGCATAGAGGTGAGTAAATGGCTGCTGTGTAATATAGAAGTGGTTTCGATGCTGCTGCTACTCCCACCCTCAGGCAGCACGGGGATAACAAGCAATAAGATGGCAATGACTGGCAATAAAAATAGCCCAAGCCCTTGAATGCCATGGCGTAATAGTCCGAATAAATACATGACTTGAACAAAGAGTGTTGCGGTTGCGGCAGCAGTTACCAGTGTAAAGTGGATGTCATGACTGGTGATTGGTTGTAATAAAACAATGCCACTTAGTGTAAATAATGTTGCCAAGCTTTGCAGCGTCATGAGTAAGGATTCAAAACGCGTGTCATGCGAGGTTTCGCCTTTTAAAACGCTGCTCCAGATGAGATACGCACTAAAAAGTGTAATAAGCCCGGCAATGGGGAAAAACAATGATACGTCCATGGTTCGGGTTCTATCGAATCTTCATGACTTAATCAATATGCGGATAGTGCTTTTCTTTCTTGATGTTCGTCAGCAGCATTGCCCCTGAATCGAGTAAGAGATTGTGTTGTTAGGAGAGTTACGGGTGAGTCATTCGGAAAATTGTGAACATAAATATTATGATGCTCAAAATATTGAGATAAAATGGCAAAAGAAATGGGCTGAATCGGGCATTGATGTTCCTTCCGACGATGCCAGTAATCAGCGTGCAAATTATTATTGTTTGGAAATGTTTCCTTACCCATCAGGTAACCTACATATGGGCCATGTTCGCAACTATTGTTTGGGTGATGCCGTGGCGCGTTATAAGCGTATGCAGGGCTTTAATGTGCTGCATCCCGTTGGTTGGGATGCCTTTGGTTTACCTGCCGAAAATGCAGCGATTGGGCGTCAACGCCCACCTGCTGAATGGACGTATGCCAACATTGATCAAATGCGTGGGCAATTGAAACGTTTGGGGCTTTCCTATGATTGGTCGCGTGAAATTGCTACATGCAAACCTGAATATTATCGCTGGGAACAATGGATGTTTACCAAGTTGATGGAAAAAGGCTTGGCATATCAGAAAGAAGCTGAGGTGAATTGGTGTGACTCTTGCCATACTGTGCTTGCCAATGAGCAGGTGGAAGAGGGCGTATGTTGGCGTTGTGATACACCGGTGGTGAAGAAGAATTTGAAACAGTGGTTTATTAAAATTACGGATTATGCTGAAGAATTGTTGGATGATTTGGATCAATTATCTGGTTGGCCTGAAAAAGTGGTGGGCATGCAACGCAACTGGATTGGTAAATCGTCTGGTGCAGAGGTCTCGTTCAAGGTAGAAAATTCTGATGATGTGTTGGATATTTTCACTACCCGTCCTGATACCTTGATGGGTGTGACTTATATGGCTGTGGCAGCAGCACATCCATTGGCAGTGAAAGCGGCTGGAAACAATCCCGAATTAGCAGCCTTTCTTAAAGAATGTGCCGCGATTTCAACCAAAGAAGCTGATGTCGCAACCATGGAAAAGAAAGGGATGGCATTGGGTGTGAACGCGATTCACCCAGTGACTGGCGAGAGTATCCCTGTTTGGGTGGCGAACTTTGTATTGATGGGATACGGCACGGGCGCTGTGATGAGTGTGCCTGCGCATGATGAACGCGATTATGATTTTGCAAAGAAATATCATTTGAATATCAAGCAGGTCATCACCAATGTAGCAGGTCATGCCGATGTGAGTGAAGCTGCATATACCGATGCAGGCGTGTTGATAAACTCAGGTGAGTTTGATGGTTTAAAATCAGGTAAAGCTAAAAAGACCATCACGCATTGGTTGGATGCGCATGATAAAGGTGAAGAACGTATTCAATATCGTTTGCGTGATTGGCTGGTCTCGCGCCAGCGTTATTGGGGTTCGCCAATTCCAGTGATTCATTGTGATGATTGTGGTGCAGTAGCTGTACCTGAAAAAGATTTGCCCGTGGTATTGCCTGAAGATTTGCAGCCAACAGGTGGTTCTTCGCCCTTGGCTGAATGTGAAGCATTTTTAAATGTTGATTGCCCGCAATGCGGTAAAGCAGCGCAACGTGAAGCTGACACCTTTGATACCTTTATGGAATCATCGTGGTATATGAATCGTTATATTTCAGCACGCAGTGAAACAGCGATGGTGGATGCAGAAGATATGCAGCGTTGGGCACCTGTGGATCAATATATTGGCGGTGTGGAGCATGCTGTGCTGCATTTATTGTATGCACGTTTTTATCATAAAATTATGCGTGATATAGGCTTGTTTGATGGTGAGAAGGTGGGTGCGGAACCATTTAAGAATCTTCTGACACAAGGCATGGTGTTACTTGATGGCACAAAAATGTCCAAGTCCAAGGGTAATACGGTTGACCCAAATGCCATTGTTGAGCGTTATGGTTGTGATACAGCACGTTTGTTTACCTTGTTTGCAGCACCTCCAGAAAAAGACTTGGAATGGGAAGATTCAGGCGTGGAAGGGGCGCATCGTTTTTTAAATCGCGTGTGGCGTTTGTTTGAAAAATTACATGTCGATATTGCTGGTGAAGGGGATGATAAATCAGTCAAAGATTTGCGCCGTACGATTCATGTCACGATTGAAAAGGTAACGCGTGCTTTTGAGCATGGTTTTGCCTTTAATGTTGCTATTGCAGCACAAATGGAATTGGCAAATGCATTGCAGTCCTTTGACATACAAGGTGAGTCAAGCAAAGCTACTTTTATTGAAGGTTTGCAAGCCTTGGTGAAAATGTTGAGTCCATTTGTGCCACACTTTGCCTGCGAATGTGGCGAGCAACTAGGCTTTGAGAAAAATGCTGTCATCATGGCTTGGCCAGAGGTGGATGCAGAAGCTTTGATTCAGGATGAGGTTGCCTTAGTGGTACAAATTCAAGGCAAGAAACGCGCAGAAATTATGGTGCCTACAGGTGTGGATCAGGATACAGCTCTGGCTTTGGCACAAGCCGATAGTGCTGTTGCGAAATGGTTGGAGGGCATGGCTATTGTGAAAGTAATTTTGGTGAAAGGTCGTTTACTCAATATTGTGGTGCGTCCAGCATGAGGGGGCTATTAACAACACTGATGCTTGCGCTGGCTTTAAGTGCTTGTGGTTATCATTTGGTAGGGCAAGGAGATGGTACGGGTGCAATTCCTGTTGATGCCTCGCAGATCGTGGTTGTAGGAAATACTGGGAAGTTATTGACTTTATTTCGTCAGAAGTTGAAACAATCGAGTGATGTACCCGTGGTGAATATGAAAGAAGCGATGGATAATGCTGTTCAGATACGTATGGAACATGCTTCTGAAAACATGACTGTATCAGCCTTTAATGCTTCGGGCATTGCCAATCAGTACAAAGTGACTGTTTCGGCATCATTGCGTATGTTGCAATCGGGTAAAGAGCTATGGAAGTCCGAGGTTATTAGCACTTCTGGCGGTGTGTTTGCGACGGGTGGTGCCGTTGCCATTGAAGCGCAAAAGGAACGTGTATTACAAGATTTACGTGATGAATGGGCACAAAAAGCTTTGGGTCGTTTGCGTTCGGGATTTTGATGTAATATGAAAATATCACCATCACAGCTATCAAAGCCTGAGCATAGGTGTTATTACCTAAGCGGTGAAGATAGGGATGCTCTTAATGAAGCTGCCAATGTCTTATTGGCAGCGGGTGATGGTGGGGCAGTGCGTTTGCGCTTGGATGTGTCTGAACTTGCACGTTTTGAAGAAGAAAGCCGCAATCAAGGTCTGTTTGGAAGCACGGTATGTTATGGCTTGGTGCGCAATGCCGAATCGGCGACCCCCAAACAAACAGAGTATTTGTTAAAACTAGCATCTTCTGTTGAAAGCTCGAACAGACTGATTATCTGTGCACCTGAAATATCATGGAAAAAGGCTCTGCACAAAAAAATGCAGGCGTTATCGGATGTGGCGCATTGCGAATTTAATCAGCCCAATGTGCAGGCATTTCAGCAATGGTTGTACGCGGAAATTCAGAAATCAGGTTTAATCATTGATGAAAATGCTTTGACCATGGTTGCTGAGCAGCTTTGTGGCATGCGACTGGCTGCAAGGCAATGGATTGAACGATTGCATTTGTATGATGGTGGAAAAGGCGATGTGTTAAGTCAGGAAGTCATGACTGCACTTTTGGGTGAACGCGCCCCTGATGATTTGGATGTGTGGGTGCATGCTGTCGCGATGAAAGATAAAGCTGCAGTGCGCTTGGTATTGCGCTTATTGCGTGATCAAAAGGTGAATGAAGTGCAGCTTCATTCATGGTTAAGTACCCGCTTTCAACAATTGCTGATGTATCGCTGGTATCAAGCCAAAGGGCATAGAAACCCGTTGCAGGCTGCTAAGGTGTTTGGTGATGCACGTAGTAAAATCCCGCAGGAAGCACGACTTTGGCAAGGTGCTGATTTAACCAAAGCGGTAGCCGCACTACAGGATGCAGAAAAGCTGCTTAAAGGCGCATCGGTGGAAGATAAAGCTGTAGTGGTGGAACGATTAACCTTGCATTTGATTGGAGAAAATCTTGCAGAGCTCTGATTGGAATATGTTTGAGCGTGAGCATATCTGGCATCCTTATGCCTCCATGCAGAACCCTTCAGCTGTTTATCCTGTAAAATCAGCCTCAGGTGTTCGTTTAACATTTGAAGATGGGCGTGAAGTCATTGATGGCATGGCATCATGGTGGTGTGCGATTCATGGTTATCATGTGCCTGAATTGAATGCTGCTGTTGAAGCGCAACTCAAAGATATGGCGCATGTAATGTTTGGCGGTTTGACACATCAACCTGCTGTCGAATTGGCGCAGTTGCTTTTATCTATTGTCCCAAATCAGATGGAGAAAGTTTTTTTTGCTGATTCGGGTTCGGTATCGGTGGAAGTGGCAATGAAAATGGCATTGCAATATTGGCAGGCACAGGGCGTCAGTGAAAAAAGTAAGTTCTTGGCGCTCAAGCATGCTTATCATGGCGATACCTTTGGTGCGATGTCGGTATGCGACCCTATTTCGGGCATGCATCATGTGTTTGCCGATGTGTTACCCAAACATCATTTTGCTGATGTTAATATCGAAGCTTTTACCGCGCAAATCAAAGAACATCATGAAGAGTTAGCCGCGATAATTATTGAGCCGATTGTACAGGGCGCAGGAGGTATGCGCTTTTATTCATCTGAATTATTAAAAGAAATTCGCAAGCTTTGTGATGTGTATGATGTGTTGCTGATTGTTGATGAAATTGCCACAGGCTTTGGGCGTACAGGCAAGCTATTTGCATGCGAACATGGCGATATTCAACCTGATATCATGTGTGTGGGTAAGGCGTTGACGGGTGGATACATGACACTTGCAGCAACCCTATGCTCAAACAAGGTGTGCAATGGTATTCATGCTGATAAGCATGGTGTATTGATGCATGGACCGACCTTTATGGCGAATCCTTTGGCATGTTCCGTGGCGATAGCCTCCATTCGTTTACTGCTGGATTCGCCTTGGCAACAGCGTGTGCAAGCTATTGAACAGCAATTATTAGATGGGCTTGAGCCATGTCGAAATCATCAAGCTGTTGCTGATGTGCGTGTGTTGGGTGCGATTGGTGTGATTGAGATGAAAGAGCCTGTGGATGTGCAGAAGGTTCAATCCTATCTTATTGAGCAGGGTGTATGGTTGCGGCCATTTGGGAAATTACTTTATACCATGCCGCCTTTTGTGATGAATAGGGATGATGTAAGCACGCTCACATCGGCGATGTGTGGGGCAAGCAGACTATGACAACGGTGTTGAATACGAAGAACCATGACCGTGATGCGGCGGGCATGACGTATGTTTACCCTGTTGTATCACGTCGAGCTGGTGGTGTGTCGGTAGGGATTAACTTGAATCCGAACAATGCTTGCAATTGGCATTGTGTGTATTGCCAAGTTCCGAATTTAACGCGAGGTATTGCGCCAGAGATTGATTTGGATGTTTTACGGTCTGAATTAACAACGATGCTGGATGATGTGATGCATGGTAATTTTATGCAGCAGTGTGTGCCAGAGGGGTGTCAGCAGTTATGTGACATCGCTATATCAGGTAATGGTGAGCCGACCAGCTGTCGAGAGTTTGATAAGGTCGTGGATGTTATTTTGCAGGTGATGGGTTCATTTGCATTACTTGGCGTGATTCCTATTCGTTTGATTAGCAATGGTTCTTATATACATAAAACGCATGTGCAACGCGGCCTGCATGTGATGGCGGCGAATAAGGGTGAGGTATGGATCAAAGTTGATGCCGTAACGGATGAAGCGATTTTACGAATCAATGGTGTAGAGGCTTCTGCGGAATTATTATTTAAGCAGGTAAAGTGTGTTGCAGCGGTTTGCTCAAGCTGGATTCAGACATGCATGTTGGCTTGGCACGAAAAAGAGCCGAGTGAAGGTGAAATCAATGCATATTTAGCCTTTTTAGAACGCCTGAAAGAAGAAAAGGTGCCTGTGAAAGGGGTGCTGTTGTATGGTTTGGCACGCCCATCTTTGCAGCCTGAGGCAGTGCATGTATCGGCATTAAGTGCTGAATGGATGGAGGCACTGCGCGATAAAATAGAAACTATAGGTTTTCCAGTAAAGTTAGCGCTTTGATTTTGAGGCTTATATTTTGACTTGTTATATTGATATAGTTAGGGTGCGCCTTCAATTCTGGGGTTCTATGTGTTCCGCATGTCCGTCTGGGTTGAAAGTTATTAAATGAAAACGAGGAATAAACATGTCTCTAGCTGTGGAAAAGAAAAACGAAATTATTGCTGAATTTGCTACCAAGGAAGGTGATACTGGTTCACCTGAAGTACAGGTGGCATTACTTACTGCACGTATCAACGGTTTAAGCTCTCACTTTGAGAGCAATCATAAAGATCATCACTCACGTCGCGGACTTTTGAAAATGGTTGGTCGCCGCCGTTACCTTTTGAAATATCTTAAAGGTAAAGACTTCGGTCGTTATCGTACGTTGATTGAAAAGCTTGGCTTACGTCGCTAAGCATAGCATACATTCATAGCGGCTCCTGTTTTTCACTAAGCAGGAGCCGTTTTTCTTTCGATTTCCTTTTCCCCAGTTATGAGCATGCATATTTAAAAGAATATAACTATTCAGATCGCTGATAATTTGTGTGATAGCAAGAAACAAAAGCGGAGCTTACTCATTGCAAATGAGTATTGTGTGACGCAGCTACCGGTCAAATGATAAGTGAACTGAATCGTTACAAATAAAATAAGCATATGAGAAGGCTTGTATGCTAGAAAGGAAAGTTATGTTTAATATTAAAACAAGCAAAGCGACTATTGGTAGTCGCGAAATTAGCTTTGAAACAGGGCGTGTTGCCCGTCAAGCGGGTGGATCAGTTTTAGCGCAGGTGGGCGATGTGGTTGTTCATGTTGCTGCAACAGCGGCTAAGACACCGTTGCAAGGCGTAGACTTCATGCCTTTGACTGTTCATTACCAAGAAAAAACTTACGCGGCAGGCCGCTTTTTGGGTGGTTTTATCAAGCGTGAAGGTCGTCCATCTGAGAAAGAAACGCTGACATCGCGTTTGATTGACCGTCCAATTCGCCCATTGTTTCCAAAGGGCTATTTCCATGAAACACAAGTGATTGCGACTGTTATCTCTGCGGATGAAGATACCAATCCAGACATCGTGGCAATCAATGGCGTGTCTGCGGCATTGGCGATTTCAGACATCCCATTTGCAGAGCCAATCGCAGCATCGCGTGTTGGTTTGATTGATGGCGAATTTGTTTTGAACCCAACGTACGCTCAAATGGAAGAATCTGAGCTTGATTTGGTTGTTGCAGGTACGCGTGACGCGGTATTGATGATTGAATCTGAAGCAAAAGAATTATCTGAAGAGCAAATGATTGATGCGATTATTTTTGGTCAAGAAGGTTATGCACCAGTGATTGATGCGATTGCAGCATTGGCAAAAGACGCAGGTAAAGAAAAATTGCTTGTTGAACTTGCTGGTAATGCAGATGTTCAGGATGCAGTGAACGCAGCATTTGAAGCAGATGTTCGTGATGCTTATGCAACAGTGGACAAATCTGCACGTGCGGCAAAAGTCGAAGCACTTCGTAGTGCAGCACAAGAGAAATTTGCAGGCACAGAAGAAAATCCAGGTGAGTTCTCAAGCAATGATGTGACTTCTGCTGTGAAAAACTTGGAAAAGAATGTAGTGCGCCGTTCCATCATTGATGGCAATCCGCGTATTGATGGTCGTTCAACTTCGGATGTTCGTAATATTGATTGTCAGGTTGGCATCTTGCCTCGCACACATGGTTCTGCGTTGTTTACCCGTGGTGAAACACAGGCTTTGGTTACCATTACTTTGGGAACTGAATCAGACATGCAGACCACTGAAAGCTTGGAAGGTGTAGCCAAACAACGTTTTATGTTGCATTACAACTTCCCACCATATTCTGTGGGTGAAGCACGTCGTTTCGGCCCTCCAGGTCGTCGTGAAATTGGTCATGGCCGTTTGGCGCGTCGTGGTGTGGAATATAGCTTACCTACGATGGATGATTTTGGTTACGCGATTCGTGCCGTGTCTGAAATTACCGAATCCAATGGTTCATCTTCCATGGCATCTGTGTGTGGTACGTCTCTAGCATTGATGGATGCTGGTGTTCCTGTGAAAGCACCTGTTGCTGGTATTGCGATGGGTCTTATCTTAGAAAAAGACGGTTATGCAGTATTGTCAGACATCTTGGGTGATGAAGATCATCTTGGCGATATGGACTTTAAAGTAGCGGGTACTGCTGATGGCGTAACAACCTTGCAGTTGGACATCAAAATTGGTGGCCTAACACGCGAAATTATGAAAGAAGCTTTGGCTCAATCCCATGCTGGTCGTATGCATATCTTGGGTGAAATGGCGAAGTGTATCACTGAAGCGCGTGGTTCTGTTGCTGATCACGCACCACGTATGTTCACGATGAAAGTCAAAGCCGATAAGATTCGCGAAGTGATTGGTGCCGGTGGTAAAGTCATTCGTGGTATTGTTGAAGAAACAGGTGCCAAGGTTGATATTGCTGATGATGGTACAATCACAATCTTTGCGGTGACTGGCGATGCTGGTGAAGCGGCGAAGAAAATGATTGAAGACATTGTGGCTGAAGTTGAAGTCGGCGCAACTTACGAAGGTAAAGTTGTGAAGATTATGGATTTCGGAGCATTCGTTCGCATCATGGGCAATACCGATGGTTTGGTGCACATTTCTCAAATCGCACACAAGCGTGTTGAGAAAGTTGCTGATGAACTTGAAGAAGGTCAAATTGTGAAAGTGAAAGTTTTGGAAGTGGATCGTAGTGGTAAGATTCGTCTTTCTATGAAAGCGTTGATTGAGCAAGCTGACGCATAACTCAATTTTCAATGAAGGTTAAAAGGCGGGGCTTCGGCTCCGCCTTTTTTTATGTCTAAAAATAAATATTTCAACTTATCTTTTATCAAAGTTGCACTTACGAGTTGAATGCAGGAAATTTGAATGTCTGGGTTTGGTCGAACTACGACGGTCGTGATCGGCAAGGTGCGGCTAGATAGCTTTGCTTTTTTAACCATTGCTTTTGTGATGGTCTTCACATTATTGCCATATTTTCTCCAGTAGTATCTCCGAGATAACATTGGTATGCGATTATTCCAATGATCAGGAGGCGAGCATGAAACATTTATTCTGGGTTATGATTGTTGCTTTTGGTGTAAGCGGATGTGCAACGATGGAAAGTGCTTGGGATTCAACGAAAGAGGCATCCAGTGATGCTTATCATTGGGTTGCTGGTGATGGCGATAAAGATTCTAAAAAGGAATAATATCTAAATATTTTGGATTAGGGCCGCATCGCGGCCCTTTTTTATGCTTAGCTGACGAGGTGTACCCCACAAAGCATATAGTCTGAATATGTTTTTTCTTCAGGTTTTCTTTTGCGTTTCATTTTTTTTACGAGATTAATTTCGCATTTGTGTGTTGCTAGGAAGTTTCTACGTGTTGATTTGTGTCCGCATTTTTCACACTGAATAACCATGTCATGCCCCCCCCCCCGAGTTTAGCTGATGATTGATTTAAAATATCATGCACCATGCGAGTGAGACTGTAACAGTTGAATATTTCTTGCGTGTGACATTGTAAAATAACGTTAGGTTTATAGCGGCCACAATTGTATACCGAGGTATATGAAACGTAGGGTTAACACAGCGCAGCCTGCCACG
Organism: uncultured Pseudomonadota bacterium; assembly: GCA_913055645.1. Classification (GTDB taxonomy): domain Bacteria; phylum Pseudomonadota; class Zetaproteobacteria; order Mariprofundales; family Mariprofundaceae. The sequence continues at coordinate 51,782 of CAJXLC010000010.1, forward strand.
ATAAATGTATATGGCGTGCTCCAACCAATGTTTTGCATATGTTTGATACCTATATAGGTCGCACTTGCAGCCATAAAAAATGCAAACTCATTCATAATAAGCAGGCTTAAGATAGGTATGCGGGTGATATGTTCGGCATTTATTTCACTGCCTATATGAATAATGAACATAAATATGAGTCCCAAAGCGAGTGCTAAATAGGGAAAATGAATTTTTTGCATGGTTGAAACTCTTAAGAATATTGTATCACTTATTCAAATCATGTGATTTGATAGCTAGTAGTGGCTACTCTATGGCGTATATCCATTTTATATACGAATGACAGGAATCCATTTTGAGCCAGTTACCTTTTTCAGAACTTAAATTACATACAAATGTATTGGAAAATTTATCATCATTGAATTATGATATGATGACCCCAATTCAGGCGAAAAGTTTGCCGCATATTTTGGCAGGCAAGGATGTGATTGCACAAAGTCAGACAGGCTCGGGAAAGACAGCGGCTTTTGGGCTTGGGTTGCTAGAAAAATTAGATGTTAAAAAGATGCATGTGCAATCATTGGTGCTTTGCCCGACACGGGAATTGGCAGATCAGGTAGCGAAAGAATTGCGTAAATTAGCGCGTACCGTGCCGAATGTGAAAATACTGACCCTATGCGGCGGTATGCCAATGCGCGCGCAGTTAGGCTCTCTGGAATATGGCGCACATATGATTGTGGGTACACCAGGGCGCATTGAAGACCATTTGAATCGCGGCTCGTTGCAATTGAAAGCTTTGCAGATATTGGTAATGGATGAAGCCGATAGAATGCTTGAAATGGGCTTTCAGTCTGCCTTGGATGCGATTGTAAAACATACGCCTGAACAGCGTCAAACCCTGCTTTTTAGCGCGACATTTCAGGGGCAAACAAAATCCATTGCCAAACGTATGATGCAACAACCGGTCATAGTGCAAGTGGCATCTACACATGATGATAAAAGCATTGAGCAGCATTTTTATCAGGTCGGTGATGACGATGAATCACGTTTGCAGGCAATACGTTTGTTGTTGTTGCAATACAAACCTGAATCGGCGGTTGTTTTTTGTAATACCAAACGTGAGACAGAGGATGTTGCCAATGCGTTGATTTATGAAGGCTTTAGTGCGCTGGCTTTAAATGGTGATTTGGAACAGCGCGACCGTGATCAGGTGATGGTGCGGTTTGCCAATAAGAGTGTATCAATTCTTGTGGCAACGGATGTTGCTGCACGAGGCTTGGATATTGATGGCTTGGATGCTGTGATAAACTATGAGCTTGCCCATGATTCAGAGATTCATGTGCATAGGATTGGACGCACAGGTCGAGCTGGTAAACAGGGTGTAGCATGTACGTTATTTACGCTTCGAGATGACTACAAAATGACTGTGCTGGGTGATTATCTTGAACGTGATATAAACGCAGAGGCACTACCCTCAAAAAATCTTTTGAAGGAGTCGGCTTTTAAAGCTGTGATGACAACCTTGCAGATTGGTGGTGGAAAAAAACAGAAGTTGCGCCCAGGGGATATTTTAGGCGCTTTGACAGCAGGTAATGATATTGCGGGCAAGCAAGTTGGTAAAATTCATGTGATGGATCAGTGGGCATATGTGGCTGTAAGCCGTGATGTGAGCAAGCTTGCTTTGAAAAAACTGGGTGATGGGAAATTGAAAGGTCGCTCATTTCGCGTTCGTGTTATTTAATAATAGTTTATACTTGCCATATGTTAGTTGAGGAAGGTTTTGAACGGGTGGAAGGTTTGTTGCAACGTTTGGCGATGCTGCGTAACTGGTCGCGTCAGACGCTTGCTGCTTATCGTAGTGATTTAATGGATGTGCATACGTTTTTACAAACATCAAAAACCACGTTGTTTGATGCGCAAACAGAGGTGCTGGCATTGTATTTAGGCACATTGATGAAACGCGGTTTGCGTGCCAGCAGCATTCAACGCAAGCGTAGTGCCTTATCGACTTGGTATAGTTTTTTGCAGCAAGAAGATTTTCGAGAGGATCACCCTGTACGTAACCTACCCAAACAGCGGCGCGGGCGTTCATTACCTAAAAACATGTCCGAAGATGATGTAAACCACCTTTTGAAGGCTCCTGATATAGATAGCATGCATGGCTTGCGGGACCGTTGTATGTTGGAATTGATGTATGCCACAGGTATGCGTGTTTCTGAATTGGTAGGCTTGCAATTGGGATGTTTGGATATGCAAGCTGGTGTCTTGCGCGTGGTGGGGAAGGGCGATAAAGAACGTTTGATTCCTTTTGGAGAAGAGGCTGAAGTTTGGCTATCTCGGTGGCTGCATCAACGACCGCAGACTGCCAATGCTTTTGTGTTTCCCGGGCGTGCTGGAAAAGCTATGAGTCGCCAGAATTTTTGGTTGCGAATGCGAAAGTATGCGGAGGAAATTGGCTTGAAACCGCTGCCATCCCCGCATGTTTTGAGGCATGCATTTGCGACACATTTATTGAATCATGGCGCTGATTTGCGTAGCGTGCAAATGATGTTAGGGCATGCGAATATCACCACAACAGAAATTTACACGCATGTTAGCCGTGTGCGTTTACATCAATGGGTTGATGCTGTGCACCCACTGGGAGGTGATGCTTGAACGTGCATGTGATGATGCGCCAAGCCCGTAAGGCTGCCAATAAAGAGCAGTACAAAGAAGCGTGTGATTTGTATCAACAGGTGCTTGATAGTGATGCGATGAAAGATGATTTGGATGTCCAATTGCGCTTGGCTTGGTGTCATGAGAATTTGGGGCATGTGGATGAGGCGTGTGGTCTTTATCAAAGTGTGATTAAAAAATATACAGATGAAGGTGAGTTGGGGGCGGCGGAGGCCTTGCAGAAGTCTGTGGATGCACTGCTTGAGTCTGCGGTGGTAGTGCAAGAAGATGTTGAGGTTAAGGAAGAAGTTGTAGCTTTGAGTAAAGAACAGCTCATGGAAGCATTGCAGGATATGGGTGAAGATATTGAGTTGTCAGATGGTGATATGTTGTGTGATGCGGGTGATTTACCTGACACTTTATGGTTATTAAAGCTGGGTACATTAACCGTGCATATGCCCGACTATACGGAAGATGAGCCTGATAAACTGCGTGCCAAAGAGGGCGAATTTATATTGGTGGGTGAGTTGGGGGTATTTACGGATCAGCGACGTTCTGCCGCCGTATATGCGGAGGGTCTATGTCGTTTATGCGCGATTCCTGCCAAGTGTATTCGTGACTGTGATGATGTGGCATTTCAATGTGCGATGGAAAGGCTTCTGCGCAAACATTGGGTAGATCCTGTGCTCTCCCAACATACTATTTTTGAACGTGTAAATGAGGTAGATCGTTTGAACTTAAGCCGTTCTTTGGACGTTGTTGAGTTGGAGCCAGGGCAGTGTTTGATTGAGGCTGATGAGGAGCACAATGGAGCCTATTTACTACAAATGGGATGTTTGTTTTTTTTGCACAAGGCTGATAGTCCAGCTGATGATGAACTCGATGATGAAAGTGGTAATTTACTAACCAGTGTTGTGCCGGGTGATATGATACATATGGGTGGTTTATTGCATGGTTATAAAAGCCCATACCGTGTTGTTGCAGCGACCCCTGTGCGATTATTACATTTATCACGAGAAGCATTTGAACTTTTCGCATTGCGGCGACCATGGATTATTAAGGCTGTATTGAGCTATAGTCATCGACCCGTGCATTTGCAGGTGATGCGTCCCAACGATGATTATTTATGGAAAAGTGATAGGTATATCGAATTGCGTAAAAATGTCCTAGACTAAGGAGTGATGACTCTTCGGAGGGTAGTATGCAGGATTTTCAAAAAACATTTCAACGCGCACGAGATGCTGCAGCTAAAGGCGATTTTCAGATGGCACGTAAGTTGTATGCGGAGTTATGGCAATCTCCAACATGGAAACATGATACAGATGTACAGTTGAGTTATGCGTATTCCTGTGAGCGAACGGGTGATTATACCGAAGCATTACAAGCTTATAAGACATTGATGGGAAGCAGTGTTCATAGATCGAGTTTGGCAGGCGAACAAGATTTAGCCGAAGAGAGTATGACCCGCCTACGTGAGTTGATGGCAGATGTAGGGGAATCAGAAAATGACCCTGTTATTGATGAGGATCGCGATGCAGCGGAAGCTAAATTTGTAACGCGTTTGTTTGAGCATGGTTATAGCCGTTCATTATTGCCCGGTGATGTTTTGTGTCATCTAGGTGAGATGGCTGGACATATGTGGCTATTGAAGAAAGGAACCATTGATGCGGTCTTGCCTCATCAGATCACTTCAAAATTAGAGGGAGCGCCGAGTCGTCCATGTTTGATGGGCGAGTTAGCATACTTTACAGGCATGCGCAGGGCTGCGACATTGTGTTGTGCAACGCATGTTGAAGTGATTGAATTGTCTTACGAAACGATTCGGGTACTATTACAGGAAGATAAATCATTGTATGAAATGATGGATTATTTATTTCGGCATAGACTTATTGCACATGTATTATCACGACATCAAGTATTTAAATTGTTTAACGAACCAGATCGTAAACGATTAACATCTGTTTTTGAAAATACCATCACAAGGTCTGGTCAAACATTGATGGAGCAGGGCGAAGATCATCCGCATGCTTATATGGTTCAGAGTGGCGTGTTGTTGTTATTAGACTGTAGCCAAGAAGAGGAACGTCTGCTTGGTAGCGTGCAGCCAGGCGACTTTTTTCACCTTGGTGGTTTATTGCGTGGTCATCATGCGGCTTATAAAGTGTTATCGGGCACGTCTTGCCATTTGTTGCGTTTACCACGTCATGATTTTGAACCTTTTATGCTTCAACGCCCATGGTTGATAGGAGCTATTTTAAAACACGCTCGTTTATCTTCAGGCGAGCAGATTATGCGTCCAGAGGCAGGAAATGTGTGGGGTGCTGATAATTATATTGATATGAAGTGAGTTTGGAATGCCGTGAATCAATGATACGGCGTAATAAATCAGATACTATATCTGTCTAACATGAGCGATACTGCATGAATAAAATAGGCGCACGGCAGTATTTTATGTTAAAATGCGCCGAGTTATATTGGTTTATATCTTAGGAGATTGAAAATCATGGCGGAAAATCAGGAAATTGCGTGTTATTCACCCGGTTTGGCAGGTATTCCTGTGACAGAATCGGCGATTTCATCGGTGGATGGAAGTATTGGGCATTTGGAGTATCGCGGTATTGATATTGAGCAACTGGCTGAGAAATCTTCCTTTGAAGAAACGTCATTCTTATTAATTTACGGACACCTTCCAAGCGAAGCTGAATTAGCTGAATTTACCAATGCGTTGCATCATCATAGGCGTATTAAATTCCGCATACGGGATATTATGAAGTGTTTCCCTGAATCGGCACATCCTATGGATTCTTTGCAAACAACAGTCGCTGTGATGGGTATGTTTTATCCCTTGCCGCACAATTTAGATGGGCACTTGAATGATGAACATGTGCGCACAGTATGCTTAAATTTGGTGGGTAAATTGCCGACTTTGGTAGCAGCGCATGCACGCATGCGTAAAGGCGATGATCCAATCCCGCCGCGTGATGATTTATCTCATGCGGGCAATTTTTTATACATGTTAACGGGTAATGAGCCCACACCTTTGATGGAACGTATTATGGATGTGGCAATGATTGTGCATGCTGAACATACGCTAAATGCCAGTACATTTTCAACCATTGTGACGGCCTCAACTTTGGCTGACCCTTATACCTGTATCAGTGCTGCGATTGGCTCACTTTCTGGTCCTTTGCATGGCGGAGCCAATGAAGATGTGTTACATATGCTCGATGAAATTGGACATGTGGATCGTGCTGAAGCCTACTTGCATGACAAGTTAGAGAAAAAAGAAAAAATTGCAGGTTTGGGACATAGGGTTTACAAAACAAAAGACCCACGAGCTACACTTTTGCAAGAGCTTTATGTCGAGCTAACCAAAGAAATGGGTGAAGACCCAACTTATGAAATTGCCAGTCGTATTGAGGAGCTTTCACGCAGTACATTGGGAGCCAAAGGTATTTGCCCGAATGTTGATTTTTATTCAGGTATTGTGTATCGGAAGTTAGGTATTTCAACGGATTTATTTACCCCTATCTTTGCTGTTGCGCGTGTGTCTGGTTGGTTGGCGCATTGGCGAGAGCAGTTGGGTGTGAGCCGTATTTTCCGCCCTATGCAGATTTATACTGGTGAAAACGGACAGGATTATATCCCTATGGAGAAGCGTTAATTCCAAGTAACTATTCAGATCTATTTTGCAACGTTGCTGAGTACAAATCAGCAGCAATCTGAATAGCTACGGGGTGTTTTTAGATATGCTGATCATTACAGTTTCAAAGAATCTGCTTTGTAGGTTTTATGCCCATTGATCTGATGGTTGTCGATTTAGACAACACGCTTTATGCAGCAAATAATGGTGTTTTTGCACGCATGGATAAGCGCATGACAGCATTTATTTGCAATACATTGGGTATGCAGCATGCAGAAGCAAATGCTTTGCGTGTGCGTTATTGGCGGCAATATGGAACGACATTGCGTGGTCTTATTTTACACCACGGCGTGGAGCCCGAAGCCTTTTTACACAATGTGCATGATGTGAATGCACATGAGTTACTTTGTGAAAATGCGCAGTTGAATGTAGCATTACACCAACTTCCTGGTCGTAAGGTGATTCATACCAATGGTATTTCTGAACATGCAGAACGTGTTTTGGATGCGCTTGGGATACGCCATCATTTTGAAGTGATTTATGATATTCGCTATAATGAATATTTGCCCAAACCATGTGCAACAACGTTGAAAATGTTATTGCATGATGAGGGTGTATTGCCCGTGCGCACATTGGTATTGGATGATATGCAAGAGAATCTTGTTGTAGCCAAGGAACTTGGCACACAAACCTGTTGGGTCACACCAAAGCAGTCACAGCATGATTGGGGCTACCAGGTTGCTGCGGTTGAGGATTTAGTCATACACTTTAAGTCATAAGAGGTGCTTGGATCGCTTGAATATTTGCATTACAGCAAATAATACCTATGGTGGGCAAAAAAACGTATAGGTGGAAAAAACAATGTCTCAAAAGAAAATTACAAAAAAAGAATTATTGGTAAAAGCAACTGAGTTTGATCTTAAAGGTGTGCAGAAGTTGAAAAAAGAAAGTTTAATTCATGCTATTCAAATTGCTGAAGGCAATGATGATTGTTTTAAAAACATTCAAAACTGTGCGGTTAGTCCTTGTCTTTTTCGCGCTGAGTGCCAAGCTGCTTAAAGTGTTATAATTCAGTTGATTGTGGGTTTTCTAGTGGAGTATTAGCTAGTTGTGGATTGGCTTTTACTGCTAGAAAACTCACAAAAAATGGAATGATTACCGTATTTTTTAATAGGGAGTTTTGATGCCGGCTGTTGAATTATTATATCAGGCTGGTTTGTCTTCTTTCCAAAGTGGCAGTCTTGCGGTGGTGAATGCCCAAGTTGAGCCGCGCTTGCGAGAGCTTTGTTCGAAATCAGAAATATATCAGTTGCAACAGTCTTTTAAGCCCATATGCGATGACATCGTAGGCATGGGGTTGAAATCTAAGTGTGAAATTGATGGTCAATTTGATGGTGTGCTTGTTTTGCCATCAAAAAACAAACGTTTAACCTTCTCAAACATGGCAAAAGCCATACTTCTTCTGCGTGAAAATGGAAAAATTATCATGGCCTGTGCCAATGCGCATGGTGCCAAGTCGTATGATGCTGCTTTAAAGAAGCTGGCAGGTTATGTGTCTTCAACATCAAAATCCAAATGTAGGGTATTTTCAGCTCGGAGAGATGCTGGTTTTGATGAAGAAATGGCGAAAGAATGGATTAGTGCAGCAGATGTGCGCCGTGTTGAAGCACATGGTTTGTACTCCCAGCCAGGCTTGTTTAGTTGGGATAGGGCGGATATTGGCTCGGAATTATTATTACAGTATTTACCTGAATTGACCGGTGATGGTATGGATTTATGCTGTGGTTACGGATTACTATCAGAACGTGTTTTGAAGCATTGTTCGGATATTACACAATGGCATATGGTCGAAGCGGATCATATGGCTCTCAATTGTGCAAAGAAAAACGTTCAATCATGGCAGAATAAAGTACAGCTTTATTGGCAGGATGCGCAATTGGATGATTTACCTAGGAAGTTGGATTATGTCATTTGCAATCCTCCCTTTCATACAGGGCAAGACCAAGATATTGCATTGGGGCAGGCTGTTATAGCGCAAGGCTGTCGTAGTTTAAAACGTGGTGGGCATTTTTACATGGTGGCAAATCGTAAGTTGCCTTATGAAGCAGTTTTGGCGAAATATTTGAGGCGTTTTGAAACTGTGATTGAGACGCAAGGTTTTAAAATTATGCATGGAGAACGATAAACGTGGCAGAGAAAAAGGAACGTTTGGAAAAAATACTATCGAATTTGGGCTATGGAGCGCGCAAAGATGTAGGCTATTGGGTTCGTTCTGGTTGGATAACTGTGGATGGAAAACCTGCGAAAGCAGCATCGCAAAAAGTTTTAGCATCGCAAGTGATGTTGGAAGGAAAGCCGCTGGATCACCCCCATGGGTTGACATTGGTTTATCATAAGCCCTTGGGAGCCGTGTGTTCGCGCAAAGAAGATGGGCGGCTTATTTATGCTGATTTTCCAGAACGTTGGTTGGGACGAAAGCCAGCTTTATCCAGTGTAGGTCGTTTGGATAAGGAAACATCAGGTATGCTTGTTTTAACCGATGATGGAGCCTTAAATCACCAATTGACTAGCCCCAAACATGATATTTCTAAGACCTATGCAATCACACTAGCAGAGCCTTTAAAAGGGCATGAAACGGAAAAACTAGCCAGCGGCACATTGATGTTGGATGCAGATGATAGGCCGTGTAAAGCCGCAGAATTAGAAGTTACAGGTGAGAATACAGCGAATTTGGTGTTGCATGAAGGGCGTTACCATCAGGTAAGGCGTATGTTTGCGGCACTGGGCAATCATGTGACTGCTCTGGAGCGTATTCAAATTGGCGTTTTATCATTGGATTCTTTGGGTTTGGAAGCGGGTGAATATCAGACGTTTGAATCAGATAAGTTGTTGCAGATGGTGGTGGGACTATGATTTTTGTAGTGATGGGGATGAGTTGAGATGAGTATATTGGCAGGTATTCATGCCGTAAAACATGCCTTGGATAGTAAGGAAAAGCTGGATGAATTATTAATTGTAAAAGGCAAGAATCATCCGCGTTTGAATGAACTGGTGCATTTGTCTAAAAAGAACAAAGTGCGTGTGTCTTTTGTGCCACGTGAAGCATTGGAGCGTTTGGCTGAAGGTGTTCCGCATCAAGGTGTTATAGCGCGTGTTCAGCCCAAAGATTTGCTAGAGTTCAAACCTTGGCTGAAGGGCTTAAAGGATGTTGACGTAGCGTTGGTTCTTTTGCTTGATCAGGTTACCGACCCTCACAATCTTGGTGCATGTATTCGTACGGCAGAGGCAGCAGGTTGTGTCGGTATTGTTGTACCCAAAGATCACGCTGCAAGTTTGGATTCGCCTGTTGTTGCCAAGAGTGCATGCGGTGCTTTATCACGCTTGCCCGTTTTAAGGGTGACAAACTTGGCGCGTAGTATAAAAGATTTGCAAGATGCAGGTTTTTGGGTTTCAGGCTTGGCTGGTGAAGCAGAGCATACAGTTTATCAGACTAAATTCAGTGGTAAAAATGCCATTGTGATGGGTGCAGAAGGTAAAGGTATGCGTCGTTTGGTGCGTGAGGGTTGCGATCAGTTGTTAAGTATTCCGATGCCTGGAAAAGTTGAATCATTGAATGTTTCTGTGGCGACGGGTGTGACTTTATTTGAAGTGGTGCGCCAAATGCAATGAGCGTTTTAGCCTGCATCAATCATGCGGGCTAGCTTGCATTAGTGTGCTTTGTTATGGCTTGTTTTGGCCAATTCAAATGACTGACCACAATACTGGCACTTTCCTTTGCCGTCTTTCAGGTTAATGTAAACCAATGGGTGCTGACCATTGTCCGAGCAGGAAACAATTTCATCAGTTGCTTTAATGGTATCGACAGTCATTTTAGGTTTCCTCCCAAGATGGCGGCGCATCCTGTTGTTTTATGGTTAAGAGTCAAGTTTAAATACGGAATATTTTTAAGGGTATTAGCGATGAAATATGATTTGGTATTGATTGAAGGTTTGGAAATTCGTACTGTGATTGGTATTTATGATTGGGAGAGAGAAATTCGTCAAACAGTACGTCTTGATATTAAAATGGCGTGGGATATTTCCAAAGCAGGGCAAAGCGATGATATTGCTGATACCTTGGATTACAAAGCGGTATCCAAGCGACTGATTGAGTTTGTGGAAGGCTCTTCATTTGGGCTTATTGAAAAATTAGCAGAATCATGTGCTGCTATTTTATTACAAGAATTCCAGGTGCCTTGGATACGTTTGAAAATGTCCAAGCCAGGTGCAGTACGTGGTTCTGAAAATGTAGCCGTGTTGATTGAACGAGGTGTGATGTCGTGACAACAGCGCTTATTGGCATGGGCTCGAATATTAATCCTGAGAAGCACTTGCAATGTGCCAGTCAAGATATAAAACAATATTTCTCAGATGTTGCATATTCGAAGGTATATCAATCTGCTGCAGTCGGTATGGATGGTGATGACTTCCTTAATGCCTGCTGTTTGTTGAGCAATGTTCCTGAAAAAAAAGAGCTTCTTAAATGGTTGAAATGTTTGGAGGATAAGTATGGTAGAGATCGTTCAAAAGGATCTTGGAAGCCTCGTACCTTAGATTTGGATTTACTGATGTATGGTGATGATATATTGGATGATGATTTGTTTCGTTATGCGCATGTGTTTGTGCCAGCATCTGAGCTGGTGGATTTAACATTGCCTGTTGGCAAAGATGGAATGTTGTTAGAGGTGTCCTTACGCTTGTAAATCAGTGTGGCGTGTTTAAGCTTCTGCTTTCTTTTATCCAGTGAGGGGGATCTCTGATGCGCATTGCTGTTCCAACTGAAACTTTGGCTTATGAAACACGTGTTGCGGCAACGCCTGAAACGGTAAAAAAGTTTGTTGCTGCTGGTTGTGAAGTTGTTGTGCAGAAAGGTGCTGGTGAGCACGCTAATCTGACCGATGCTGTGTTTGCGGATGCTGGCGCAAGTTTGGCTGATTCGTTTGCTGATACTTGTAAAGATGCGAATCTTGTTGTGAAAGTTCGTGCGCCTTCGAAGGAAGAACTAGCACAATTATCATCAGGCACTGTGGTAGCTTCTTTATTTGCACCTTTTTCCAATCCTTTATTGAATGATTATGCCAAAGCTGGTTTGAGCTGCTTTTGTTTGGAGATGATTCCGCGTATCTCACGTGCGCAAAGCATGGATGTGCTTTCATCCCAAGCTAATATTGCAGGTTATAAAGCAATATTTTTGGCACTTGAACATTATAAAAGTTTTATGCCTATGTTGATGACTGCAGCGGGTACCGTTCAACCCGCTAAGGTTTTGGTGATGGGGGCGGGCGTTGCTGGTTTGCAAGCTATTGCCACAGCGCGTCGCTTGGGTGCCATGGTTGAAGTCTTTGATGTGCGTGTCGCAGCCAAAGAGCAGGTGGAGAGCTTGGGTGCGAAGTTTATTGAAGTTCCAGCCGATGATGCGGATGGAGAAGATGCAGGTGGTTATGCCAAAGAAATGTCCGATGAATATAAAGAAAAACAAGCAGTATTGATTGCAGAGCATGCAGCTAAATCGGATATTATTATCACCACTGCATTGATTCCAGGTCGCCCTGCACCTGTGCTGGTAACCGAGGAAACACTTGCTAAGATGAAGGCAGGCAGTGTGATTGTGGATATGGCTGCTGAAGCAGGTGGAAATTGCCCACTTACAGAAAAAGATGCCGTATGGGTTAAAGATGGTGTGACATTGATTGGTACAAGCAATATCCCAGCATTGATGGCAACTGATGCCAGTCAGCTATTTGCACGCAATGTGTTTAATTTTATTTCACCAATGTTGGATTCAGAGTCAGAAGGTGAGCCTGTTGCATTACATATAAATATGGATGATGAAGTGATTGCCGCGTCATTAATTTGTAAAGATGGTGAGTTTTTAAAACCACAATTATTGGGTGAGAAGGAGTAGCTATGTCTGATGCTTTATCGGTTGGTGATGTTGTAGGTCAGGGAGCTCATGCAGGGCATGCGGTCGCGCAAAGCGCAGATCCATTTGTGATGTCATTTTCTATTTTTATATTGGCCATTTTTATTGGGTATCATGTTGTTTGGAACGTAACACCTGCACTGCACACGCCTTTGATGAGCGTGACCAATGCGATTTCCAGTATTGTCATTGTCGGTGCAATTATTGCAGGCGGCCCACTTGAAATGAATTTGGCGACAGTATTGGGTTTGATTGCTGTCGGGTTAGCATCGGTGAATATATTCGGTGGTTTTATGGTTACGCAACGTATGCTTGCCATGTTTAAGAAACGCTCGTAAGGCACAAAAAGGTAAAGGGGAAATTATGTTATCCGCAAATATGGTGGCATTGGCCTATTTGGCTGCATCGGTACTGATTATTTTAGCACTCAAAGGCTTGGCATCGCCTGAGTCTTCACGTCGTGGTAATGCATTTGGCATGGTAGGGCTGTTTATTGCAGTTGTGGTGACGTTGCAGTTGTCATCGGTGCAGAATTATGCATGGATTTTTGCTGCTATTGCTATTGGTGGCTTGATTGGTGCTGTTACCGCTAAGAAAGTTCCAATGACGCACATGCCGCAAACCGTTGCATTTATGCATGCCTTGGTCGGTTTGGCTGCAGTGTTTATTGCTGTATCTGCTTTTGCTAACCCTGTTGGTTATGGTATTGCTGATGGGGTCGGAAGTCTGCATGTTACCAGTCGAATTGAATTATTCTTAGGAACATTTATTGGTGCGATTACCTTTACCGCATCATTGATTGCTTTTGGTAAGTTGCACGGCTTATTGTCTGGCAGTCCTGTGACATTTGTAGGGCAACATTTGCTTAATTTATTGCTAGGTATTGTGATGATTATTGCTGGCGTGATGTTCTGTATCGAACCATCTTGGATGCCGTTCTTGATAATGCTAGGTGTTGCGATGTTATTGGGTGTTTTATTGATTATCCCGATTGGTGGCGCGGACATGCCAGTGATTGTGTCGATGTTGAATTCCTATTCGGGCTGGGCAGCGGCGGGTATTGGATTCACACTAGGCAATAATATGCTCATCGTGGCGGGAGCCTTGGTAGGCTCATCGGGTGCAATCCTTTCGTATATTATGTGCAAAGCCATGAACCGTTCGTTGTTTCATGTATTATTGGGCGGTTTTGGTGGTGATGCACCGACGGCCGCAGCAAGTGGCGCACAAGAAGATCGACCATTTAAATCAGGTGCTGCTGAAGATGCTGCATTCTTGCTTAAAAATGCACGTAGCGTGGTGATTGTTCCTGGTTATGGCTTGGCTGTAGCACGCGCACAGCACGCACTCAAAGAAGTGGTGGATTTATTATTAAAACAAGGCGTGCAGGTGAAATTTGCTATTCATCCTGTGGCAGGGCGCATGCCTGGGCATATGAATGTTCTTTTAGCAGAAGCAGATGTGCCTTATGATATTGTGTATGAAATGGATGAGATTAACCCTGAATTTGCGGATACTGATGTCGTGTTAGTCATTGGCGCGAATGATGTAACCAATCCTTCTGCAAAAACAGATCCGAGCAGTCCGATTTATGGCATGCCGATTTTAGAGGTTTCAAAAGCAGCCCATGTTCTCATTATTAAACGTTCATTATCCGTGGGTTATGCAGGTTTGGATAATGACTTGTTTTATATGGATAAGAGCATGATGATTTTTGATGATGCCAAAAAGGCATGTGAGTCACTTATTCAAGTATTGGAGTGATTTTACGTGGTATGATCTAGCAAAATAAAATTGATTATGGGGCTGTCCCAGATAACTAGGTATTATTTTTTGTAACCCATTGTTTTAACATAGATAATTGTTGTTTTGGATTAGAGTAATTAAAACGCCACTCACACTCCTTTAAAAAGTAGTAGAAATGTTGCTGTGGAATGCCATTAAATTTGCGCATAT
>CAJXLC010000011.1 GCA_913055645.1 uncultured Pseudomonadota bacterium
GTGTCATTTTTAAGGCGCATTGAACAACGAATGTACCTTCAAATGTTTCAATCGCACGCATTAAAGCTCCTACAGGTTTTTCTTCTACGATGGTAGCTCTGTGATTGCATACTACGGGTGTTAAGGCGCCATTTAAGTCTCTAGTTGGGTCGCTTTTGATTCGACCTGTAGCTACGGCGTAGCGAAACACTTGTGAGCATATCATTTTCAACCTATGGGCAGTCTCAATAGTTCCTCTATCTTCAACTCTTTGAATTAATGAAAGAATTTCTGGAGGGGTGATATCAGAAATGGGAAGTGAGCCAATCCAAGGTAAAATGTGTTTATCAAGCTTTGCTTGATTGTTCTTTGTCGTTGAACTTGCCCAAATGTTGGATTTCTTTGCTATCCATTCTTTAGAAACATCATCAAAAGTGTCAGACTTATCTTTCGAAGTGGCTTTGATTTTATCAGCCCGCTTCTGTTGGTTAGGGTCAATATTTTCTTCAAGCAGCTTTTTAGCATCGCTTCTTTTGTTGCGAGCTTCTTTGAGTGTTACTTGAGGGTAAACCCCAAGAGATAAAGTTTTCTCTTTATCAGCAAATCGGTATTTCATTCTCCAATATTTACCTGAAGTTTTGACCATCAAGTATAATCCGCCGCCATCAGCTAGCTTTTTCTGTTTCTTACCTTCGGGTAGTTTTGCTGCTTTTACCTTTGCATCTGTTAGTGGTACAACCCTAGCCATTTCATATCTCCTTTGGGGGTACTTATTAGATTCTACGAGGAAATAGAAAGAAATACCCCCAGAAGTACCCCCGAATATCTCGGACTTCTTCAGACAGTATAGGATATCATAGGATAAGATGACAATAAAAAAGCCTGTAGTCATAACGATTACAGGCTTTAATCGGTCTGTATAAGACCATGTTCTGGTACCGAGGGCCGGAGTCGAACCGGCACGACCGAAGCCACCGGATTTTGAATCCGGCGTGTCTACCAATTTCACCACCCCGGCATATACGAACTAAGAACAGCGTTGGTAAGACGCGGCGAACTTTGTCATGAGTTTTTTTAGAGTCAAGACTTGTGATGTGTTTTTATTGTATCAGTATAGCCCATATGGGAAATAGGGATATGAATCAACAACAGGGTTTTGATGTAGTCATTGTCGGCGGCGGTGTGATTGGCGGCGTATTGGCATTGCAACTGAGTACATTGGGCTATCGCATTGCAATTGTCGAAGCATTATCGCATGGTATGGGTAAGACTGATCCCGAACGTGTGGTGGCATTATCACATGGCTCGCAATGTTACCTTGAAGAGCTAGGACTTTGGCAGGATATTGCGGCAGCTGGGGCAGGGCATATTCGACATATTGAGGTGCGCGAGCCGAATAATCATGGTTTGGTGCAGATGGATGCGGCAGAAGCTGGTGTTGATGCACTGGGTTATGTGGTGGAAATTACCGATGTTGTGCGTCCAATTTATGCTGCCTTGGAAGGCAAGGTAACATGGTTTCGCCCAGCACGAGTCTTATCATTCCAACATCAACATGATGGCATTCGTATTTCATTGTCCTATGATGGCGAAGAACAGCGTATCTCCGCCGCATTACTGATTGGTGCTGATGGCACAAATTCTCAAATTCGTCGTATGGCTGGTATTGGCACACATGGTTGGGATCACAATCGTTTTGGTTTGGTGGCCTCTGTGCGTTGTGAACGTACTCATGCCGATACGGCCTATGAATGTTTTCGTTCATCTGGGCCATTGGCATTTTTACCGCTATCGGATGATAGATTTTCTATTGTTTGGGCATTGGCTCCGCAAGAAGCGGTGCGCATGATGGATTTGCCTGACCGTATGTTTCTAAAACGTTTACAACGTGCCGCCGATGAATCGGTATTGCCGCGCTCAGGGCGTTTTGAATCATTGGGTAAACGTGCATGCTTTCCGTTGGAGTTGCGTATTGCCAAAGAATATGCTCGTTCGCGTATTGCTTTGATTGGTAATGCTGCACATACGCTACATCCCGTAGCAGGGCAGGGTATGAATTTGGGCTTACGCGATGTGATTGATTTGGTCGAAGTGCTTGATAGCCCCTTGGCGAAAAAGGATGCGGGTAATCCACTTTTATTAAGTGCATATGCTGAAAAACGACGTGCCGATGTGTTGGCTGTGGGCGGGTTTACTGAATCCATGTTGGTGAGCTTTGCCAATGATTTGGATTGGTTGCGATTGTTACGCGGTCAGGCTTTGGGTTTGATGCAAACATGCCAACCTTTAAAAGATGAGCTTTTGCAACATGCATCTGGTTTAACTCATTTGCGCAAATCATCAAAGGCGCATATGAAGCAGTCGGAGACAAGTCTATGAGTGCACGTATTGATAAAGAGTTCAATGGGCATATCGAACAAGTAGATGTGCTGGTGGTTGGTGCGGGTATGGTCGGTTTGGCATTTGCCTGCGCTTTAAAAGATTCAGGCTTGCGCGTCACACTGATTGAGCGTGGCGAAACTTCAGTATTTGAATCATTGGGTATGGACTGCCGTGTATCCGCGATTGTATTGGGCAATCAGCAGATTTTAGAAGGTTTGGGCGTATGGAAACATTTGCATGGTGAAGCCATGCACAGCATGCGAATTTGGGATGATCAACATCCAGGAGGCATTCGTTTTGATGTCGATGAGATTGCATCGGGTGATACAAGCTATGATGCCTTGGGTTATTTGGTGCAAAACTCGCATTTGCAAGCTGCTTTGAAGAAAACACTTTTACCCTATGATAATATTGAAATCTTATGCCCTGCAACGATTGCCAAGGTTGAATGGTTGAGCGGGCATGTTCAAATTGAACTAGAAGATGGGTATAAACTTGCTGCGCCATTGATTGTTGGAGCAGATGGTGGACGTTCATGGTTACGTGAGCAGGCGGATATTGGTGTTTATTCCCGCGACTATAAACAAAGCGGCATTGTTGCGAATGTGCGCCCCATGATACCGCACCATGGCATAGCTTTTCAGCGATTTACAGCATCAGGACCATTGGCGATGTTACCGATGAAAGATGGGCTTTGCTCGATTGTTTGGAGTCAATTTAACCCCGATGTAGAACGCTTGATGGCTTTGGATGATATGGGTTTCTTAGAAGAGTTGAATCTCACTTTTGGCCCTATGTTGGGTCGTATTGAAGAGGTCGGTAAACGCGCTGCATTTCCGCTTAAAGGACAACTCGCCATGCATCTTGTGCGTCCGCGTCTTGCACTGATTGGTGATGCTGCGCATTCCATTCACCCATTGGCTGGGCTGGGTGTAAATCTTGGTTTACGTGATGCCATGGTGCTGGCGCAGGAAATCGTTGATGCCAAGAAATATGGCGAAGATTGGGGTGATATGTCGGTACTCAACCGTTATATGAAGTTGCGTATGCCAGATATTTTGAGTGTGATGGGTTCGATGGAAGGTTTGCATCGTATCTTTACCAGCCAACTTCCAGGTTTACCGATATTGCGCGGGCTAGGCATGAAAGCTGTGGGTAATGCAGGTGCAATGAAAAGCTTATTGATGCGAAATTCGACAGGTTTAACGCTGCCAGTTCCAAAACAGGTTGGTTGATATGTGATGTTATTAAACTGGAATAGTTTTTAGGGGAGGCATATGGATGAAATAATAAATAAATTAAGAGAATTTCGTGATGAACGTGATTGGAAAAAATTTCACAACCCTAAAGATTTGGCTTTGGCTCTAAATATTGAATCTAGTGAACTGTTAGAAGTTTTCTTATGGAAATCATCCGAAGATGCGGATATTGAAAAAGTAAAAGAAGAATTAGCAGATGTGTTTGCTTATTGCTGATAACTATGGTTTAGATGTGAAGCAAATTATTTCAGATAAGATTGAGAAAAATAAGAAAAAGTACCCCATAAGCAAAGCTAAGGGATCTTCTAAAAAGTATACAGAATTATGAATCATCAACATTTGGTTGAAGTAAGCCAATATAATTTTTCCAAAGAGTCTCTAGATGCGATTCGTACTAATGCTTATGCCAGTGATCAGTGGCCGTTAGTATATGTATTAAGTGATGGCAAAGAAAAGTCAGCTTATATTGGCGAAACTACGGATACACTTACTCGAATGGGAGCACACTTAAAGCACCTTGAAAAGAGTAGGTTAACGACAGTTCATTTAATTAGCAGTGGCCGTTTTAACAAGTCAGCTACGCTGGATGTAGAGTCTAGTTTGATTAAATATATGGCTGCTGATGGTCAGTTTTCTCTTCTAAATGGAAACTTAGGATTAATTGACCACAATTACTATCAAAAAGAATCTCTTTATACTCCAATTTTCAAGGTTGTTTGGAATAAGCTACGCAGAGAAGGTTTGGTGGTTCATTCGCTAGAATCTATTGATAACTCTGATGTCTTTAAATACTCACCATATAAGTCTCTTTCTTTTGACCAGCGACAGGGACTGTTGGGGATTATGTACGCATTGCTGGATGAGAGGCTGGAATCTCTTGTGGTAGAGGGTGGCGCAGGAACAGGTAAATCCATACTAGCAATATTTCTATTCAAGTTAATGCACTCTGACCACAATGACTTAAATTTTGATGAATTTTCGAATGAAGAAGATGAACTGCGTAATTTATTGAGCCAACTTAAGGAACAACACCCAAACCCTAAAATGGCTCTTGTTGTACCGATGACTTCGTTCAGGGCGACTTTAAAAAAAGTTTTCAAGCATATTGAAGGGTTGGATGCCCGTATGGTAATTAGCCCATCTGAATTGGCTAAGCAGCATTATGACATTGTCTTGGTTGATGAATCCCACAGGTTGCGTAAGCGCGTAAACCTAGGCGCATATTATGGAGCTTTTGATAAAGCTTGTGAGACATTGGGTTTTGATAAGGCCACTTGCAGTGAAGTGGACTGGGTATGTGAACAAGCAGATAAGTCAGTGTTCTTTTATGATAAAAGTCAATCTATCAAACCATCTGATGCTAATGCTGCTGACTTTAATAATTTAAAGTCCGCATGCAGCACGCAAGTTCAAACTCTTGTGTCACAGTTTCGTGTGGGAGGAGGTAATGCCTATGTTGAATATGTAGATGCATTACTGAATGTTAAATTAAAGCAGGGCAAGCAGTTTAGTTCAAGAAACTATGAATTTACTCTGTTTGATTCTATTGATGATATGGTCGCCTTGCTTAAGCAAAAAAATGAACAGTTTGGTTTATCAAGGTTAATTGCAGGCTATG
Organism: uncultured Pseudomonadota bacterium; assembly: GCA_913055645.1. GTDB lineage: Bacteria > Pseudomonadota > Zetaproteobacteria > Mariprofundales > Mariprofundaceae. Next base: position 5,239 of record CAJXLC010000011.1, read on the forward strand.
CGTGGCCATGGGTTTCTAAAAAAGACTCATCACTTTTTGATATAAATATTGAAGGAACTCAATTACGTTGGAATAGTACAAATACAGATTGGATTAACACAAAAGGTTCTGAGGATGAAGTCGGTTGTATTCATACTACACAAGGCTATGACCTGAATTATACAGGTATAATTTTTGGTGAGGAGATATCTTACGATAAGTTTAATGATACGATTGTGATAAACAAAGATAATTATTTTGATCGCAACGGTAAACAAAGCATAAATTCTTCAGATGAGTTGAAGCAATACATTTTAAACATTTATAAAACCATCATGCTTAGAGGTATTAAAGGGACTTTTGTTTATGCTTGCAATAAAAGTCTGCGAGATTATTTGGCAGAGCATATTGCGATGTATCAGTCGGCAATAAAACAAGAACCTGTAAAAATCATTGAACTAAAACCGTATTTGAACTCAGTGCCTTTGTATGATTTGGATGCAGCAGCAGGAGGGTTTAGTGAGGTTCAAAAAGCTGAACATAAAGACTGGGTTGAGGTTTCTGGTGATATTAGGTTGAGTGAGAACATGTTTGCCTGTCGAGTTATAGGTGAATCCATGAATAAGGTAATACCTAATGAAAGTGTCTGTTTATTCCGCATTGAACAAGGGGGAAGTCGTAATGGAAAAATTGTATTAGTTGAGCTTAGTGATGTTGACGATGGGGATGGCGGTTCACACTACACAATTAAAGAGTATGAGAGCTTCAAGGTAGAGGATGAGGATGGCTGGCATCACCAAAAAATTCTATTGAAGCCGCTTTCTTATGATGAAACTTTTGAGATATTAGAAATCACAGAGGATTCATCGATATCCTTTCGAGTGATTGGTGAGTTTTTGAGAGTGCTTTAATGAACAAAAAAAAGAATAAACTTATTATTTCCCAAAACCAAGAAATCCGCAAGGCTTGGTATGAGGGCGAATGGTTTTATTTCTTGTACGCGAAATAAAGGTTGTAAAAAGAAACCTTTTAGGTGTATGTTGTTGCGTATTGTAAGTATTGAGGAGTATTTATGGCTGTTGCAATTAAACTTTCAAATGAACTTGTGGGTGAGGCAAAGTTGTATGCAAAAGCACAGCATCGAACACCACCCAAGCAGATAGAACATTGGGCCAGATTGGGTAAAATGGCAGAGGAAAATCCTGATTTGCCGTTTAATTTTATTCAAGAAGTGATGTTGTCCCATGAAGAGGCAGAGCAAGGTTTGTTAGAATCTTATAAGTTTGGTTAAGTATGCTTCTCTTACAAACACCACGATTTTCTAAACAGCTAAAGAAGCTGAAAAAGAATCAAAAAGAAGCATTGGATGAAGCGGTGAAGGTCATCATGGCGAATCCCTTGGTTGGCATACAGAAACGTGGTGAGCTGGACTACTTGCGCGTCTATAAGTTTCCAATGTTGAAACAGCAAGCCTTGCTGGCATACAGTTATGATGATGGGAAACTTATTATCAAACTATTGGCAATTGGCTCGCATGAAAACTTTTATCGTGATTTGAAGCGTTAGGGAGCTAATCATTGAAAGAGATTGATTTCTATTTTGATTTTATCAGTCCGTATAGTTATCTCGCGGCGGTACAGTTGGCAGCTTTTTCTTCAGAAAATGATGTGACGTTTGCATGGCAACCTGTGAACTTGCCAAAGTTGATTCACGAATCGGGCAATGTGGGTCCTGCAACAATTAAAAATAAGGCGATGTATTCACTGCGTGATTTAAAACGTTGGGCATCGTATTTGGACGTACCGTTTAAGATGATTCGTCCAGGCTCTTTTGATTCTCGCCCTGCTTTGTCGATCGCTGGGGCATTAGAAGGTGAGCATAGAACACACTTTTGCCTAGCAGTGTTTGAAGCTTTATGGTCGGGTGATATTGACCCGCGTAAAGAAGATTGGTTGGAAGTATTGTTTGCACTCAAAAAACTACCCAAAGCATGGCTTGAGTTAAGTTCGGATGCCTTTGAGGTGAATATTGGCAGGGCATTAAAAGCAGGTTTATTTGGTGTACCTACATTTATATTGCATGGTAAAGGCAAGCCTGAAATGTTTTTTGGTGTGGATCATATGGGTTTCTTGGCACGATCGTGTCAGTCATCAAATGTGTTGGAGAAATAATGACTGAAAATTATATTCATGTTTTACCCCCCCAAGTTGCCAATCAAATTGCGGCAGGTGAGGTGGTGGAACGTCCTGCATCGGCTGTAAAAGAGCTGATTGAAAATAGTGTGGATGCTGGTGCGAGCAAGATTATTGTGCGCATTATTGGGGCAGGAAAAAAACGCATTGAAATTGATGATAATGGCTGCGGCATGTCGGCTGCTGATGCGGAGCTTGCATTGCAACGCCATGCCACCAGTAAAATTGAGACATCGGAAGATTTGCATTGTATTGCATCGCATGGTTTTCGTGGTGAAGCATTGCCTTCCATTGCTTCGGTATCACGCTTTCGTATGCAGACGTGTTTTAAAGGCAGTGATGAAGGTGTTGAGGTGCGTGTGGATGGTGGTGGGGCAACAACTGTACGACCTGCGGCTCCGCGTGTAGGCACAAAAATTGAAATTCTTGATTTGTTTTTGAATACCCCTGCGCGTTTAAACTTCATGCGCACCGATAAGACTGAAGAAGCTGCCATTGTTGACGTGTTTCGGGCTTTGGCTTTGGCGCATCCTAAGCTCGCCATGCGTTTGGAATTTGATGGACGTAAACGTTTTGATTTTCCTGTGCAAGATGAGCCTGCACGGGTGTTGGCAATTATGGGACGTGAATTTTCTGAGAATAGTGTGCAGCAAAGCATTGAGCATGAAGGTATGCAAATCTCTGCGCATTTGGGTTTACCAACCTTTCATCATCGTGATTCCACACGCATGATGTTTTTGGTCAATGGGCGGGTGATTCGTGATAAATCATTGATTGCGGCGTTGCGTGCGGGTTATCGAGATGTGATGTTTCATGATCGTTATCCTGTAGCTGTGATTCGATTGGAGATTGATCCTGCGGATGTGGATGTGAATGTGCATCCAGCCAAGCGTGAAGTACGTTTTAAAACCCCACAAACCGTGCGAGCGGGCATTGTGGCATGTGTTCGAGCCGGTATTGAGGCTATGGGGCAGCAGGTTGCGAGTACGACTACAGATAAGGCGTTGGGAGCCATGCATTCAAGTCAGTCGAATGTATCTGGTGGATATGTGTCGCATAGTAGTATGCCGCAATTTTCTTCAGCATCCATGCCATCTCGTTCGACATTCAATACGCCTAAAAATAATCCCGAATTACAGCATTTATTATTTCGTGCACCGCATGAAGTGCATGAGGAAGGCACGCCCTATGGTGTGCAAGAATCGCTGGATTTAGGGCATGCTGTGGCTCAGCTTCATAGTTGCTATATTGTCACTGAAACTGAGCAAGGCATTGTCTTGGTGGATCAGCATGCAGCGCATGAACGCATTAACTATGAAAAGCTAAAAACACAGTTAAGCAAGGGTGCTGTGAGCACACAAATGTTGCTTACGCCAGTCTCACTTTCATTGCAGGGTGAACAGGCAGCATGGCTGCACGATTGTAGCTCAAAACTCGAAGCCTTTGGGGTATCTGTGGACGTGGTGGATGATGAATCATTTTTAATCCGTAGTGTGCCAGCTATGCTTGCCAATGAATCGCCGCTTGAGTTGGTTTCTGAGCTGATTGATGCTTGTATGTTGATGGGCATGGATGCAGAAGCAGGCGATACAGGTTTGGGTAGGGTGTTGGAGCGTTGGCTTGGTAATCGTGCTTGTAAGGGCTCGATTAAAGCAGGACGTGCATTGTTGCCAGAAGAGCAAGAAAATCTATTGCGAGAAATGGAGAAAACCCCGAACATTGCGCAGTGTAATCATGGACGACCAACGTATGTGCGTTTGTCTCTTCATGAGCTAGATCGATTGTTTGGGCGAAAGGAATAAGGTGAACGCATTATTATGACACATCATAAGCAAGAAATTTTAGAAAAGATTAAAAGTGCGCATGAGAATATCGCACTCACCGTAGGTACATTATTGGCAATGGTTTTGATTGCTTATTTCTTAAGTTATTCAGCCTTGGCGAACTCGAATTATACATGGTTATTCTGGTTTGAGATATTGTCATCACCTGTGATTGTGATGGCTCTGTTTTATATTCGTAAGATTGCTTTTTTATTGCTAAATATACGCTTTATGGCTTCAAAAGAGCATAAAAAGTTGCTTGAGGATATTCAACTCTCCGATTTAAGCCAGTAGAGGGTAAGTTTTATGGAAATGAATGCAGTTTTATTTGCGATTGTTGGGGTGATTGGTTGCGCCTTCTTATTCGCTTATATTCTGCGTATCTACAATATTCCTGCGGCAGTTGCATATATTGTAACAGGGATTGTGGTGGGTCCTTCTGCACTGGGGCTGATAGGTGATAAAGAACTGCTAAAGCATTTGGGTGAGTTGGGTGTGATTATGCTAATGTTTTTTATTGGCATGGAGGTTTCGCTGCCACGCTTGATTGCCAAATGGCGTGTGGCGGTATTGGGAACAGCGGCTCAAATGACATTATCGGTGGGAATTTGTTGTTTGGTGGCTTGGTTATTGGATTGGAGTTGGCAGTCAGGTTTACTTTTTGGCTTTATTATTAGCATGAGTTCAACTGCAGTGGTGCTGACACTGCTCAAAGATACGGATGAATTGGAAACACCGTTTGGTCAAAATGCTTTGGGCGTACTGTTGATGCAGGATTTAGCGATTGTACCGATTATGATTATTCTCGGTGCAATGGGTCAACATGAGATGTCTGGCAATGAAATTGCAGTGCAATTGGTGGGTGGTGTTGCATTAATGGCTCTGGTTATTTGGTTGTTACGTCATCCTGGTTGGCATATTCCAGAGACTTTGCTCATAAGTGTTGATAAACAAATTATGATGGGTCTTTTACTTTGTTTTGCTGCAGCGGCACTCACAGCATGGATTGGTCTTTCAGCACCATTTGGGGCATTTTTGGCAGGTATGATTTTAAAATCATCCGATCAGTCAGAATGGGTGGAGGAGCATTTGCGTTCATTGTATGTGGTGTTTGTGGCGATATTTTTCCTTTCCGTTGGCATGTTGGTTGATTTGAATTTTGTAATGGAACATATCGGCTTTGTGATATTCATGACTTTGGGTGTATTTATTCTTAACTCTGGCATTAACACATTGGTGCTACGGGTACTTGGTGAAACATGGACGCTGTCTTTATTAACAGGTGGTTTATTATCGCAAATTGGTGAGCTGTCTTTTTTATTAGCATCGTTGGGCTTGTCCATGGGTATACTAAGTACGGATGGTCATCAAATGGCGATTGTGGTGATTGCTTTTTCATTGATGTTAAGTCCATTGTGGATGATTGCAGTGCGTTTGATGATTCGTGAAGACACGCAAATGATAGCAGATAAGGCATTGGACTCTGAAATCAGAGATATGATGAAACAATTGGAACAAACCCGGAGAACGGATTGACAGAAAGTACAACGCCGCCATGGCGTGCTATGGCATTGATGGGAGCAACAGGTACGGGTAAAACAGCTTTGGCATTGGATGTGGCAGCAAGTTGTGGCTCGGTGATTATTTCATGTGATTCTATGCAGCTTTATTGTGGTTTGGATATTGGTACAGCCAAGGCAAGTGTTGAGGAACGTCAACGCATCCGGCATCATTTAATTGATTGTGCGGATATATCAGAGGTTTGGTCTGCACAGCGTTGGGCTGATGCTGCACTAGAGATTATCAAACAGGAAAATGGGCAAGGGCGCGTGCCATTGATTGTGGGTGGTACGGGCATGTATTTGCGAGCGTTGGTGGAAGGCTTTGCAAAAATACCCGAAGAAAAAGAGGGTGTGCGTGATTATTTTGTAAGCTTGCAAGCCGAGTATGGCACGCCGTATTTGCATGATTTATTAAAACAATGTGATCCAATTTTAGCAGAAAGATTACATAACACCGATAGCCAGCGTATTATGCGCGGCTTGTGTATTTATAAGAGTACGAATGTGCCTCTTTCTACATGGCAGGCAGAACAAGAAGCACAAAAAGAGAGGATTGATTGTCCTGTGTTTGTATTGAATGTGCCACGCCCTGAGTTGCGTGAGCGTTTGGCAAAGCGCATTGATGCGATGATGGTCGCAGGTTGGTTGGATGAAGTACGCTGGTTAAAAGAGCAGCAGGTTTCTGAATTGCATCCTGCCATGCGTGCAGTGGGTTATCGGCAGTTGTTGATGTATTTGAATGATGAATGTTCATTGCAAGAGGCGTTACGGGATGCCATTACAGCCTCGCGTAAATATGCCAAACGGCAAGTCACATGGTTTCGCAATCAAACCCCGAATGCCGTGCAGGGTGATGCAGAAGCATTGAAACAAGCGATGGTGGAGCAACTGAAAGCATGAACATGATGGAAACAGATGAAGGACCAAGTCGGGCAATAGCTCTGCATCCACGGTTGTCGGATAAACGTTGGGGTGAGCATGCCAGTGCCTCACGTCTGCATGAGTTTGAACAGTTGGTATTGTCTTGTGATTGTGTCTTGGTTGGCTCAGAAGAAATAGCCATTCGTAAGGTTGTGCCTGCAACCTTGCTTGGTTCTGGACAAGCGGAAACAATTACCGATTTGGTGGAAGAGTATGAGGCGGATGTGGTGTTTGTGGATCATGCTTTGACACCTGTGCAACAGCAGAATTTGGAAACCACTTGGGATGTAAAGGTGGTGGATCGTACCGGTTTAATTCTTGAAATTTTTGGTGCTCGAGCACGCACACGTGAAGGTGTGTTGCAGGTTGATTTGGCAAGTTTGAACTATCAATTGGGGCGTTTGGTACGTTCATGGACCCATTTGGAGCGTCAACGTGGTGGTCATGGTTTCTTGGGTGGCCCTGGTGAGCGTCAGATTGAGTTGGATAGACGTATGATTCGCGACAGCATCAAACGCCTTGAAGTCGAATTGGCACAAGTGCAACGTATGCGTGCAACCCAGCGTATTGGACGTAAGCGCAATGAGATTCCAACCGTTGCTTTGGTGGGTTATACTAATGCTGGTAAATCGACACTGTTCAATAGACTGACTGAAGGCGATGTCTATGCTGCTGATCAGTTGTTTGCCACGCTTGATCCAACGTTACGTAAATTAATCCTACCTGGTGGTGAAGAGCTGATGCTCTCTGATACGGTGGGTTTTGTGCAGGATTTACCGCATGAGTTGGTTAATGCCTTTCGAGCAACCTTGGAAGAAGTGATTGAAGCGGATTTAATTTTGCATGTACGCGATGCTTCTGACCCTGAGTCACCTATGCATAAGAAGGTTGTGCTAGAAACGTTGGAAGAGCTTGGTTTGGATGGTGATGATGCTCCGCCTATTGTGGAAGTATTAAATAAAGTTGATCAAGCACCTGAAGTAAAGTCGCGCTTGTTGGATCATATTGATGGTAGCCGTGTAGCCGTATCAGCCCTGACGGGTCAGGGCATGGAAGAATTGCTTTTACTTATGCGACGATGGCAAGAAACTGATAGCGTGATGTGTTCGGTGAAATTGCATGTATCTGACGGTAGAATGATTTCATGGTGTCATGAGTATGGACGTGTTGTAGATCAACATGTGGAAGATGAATATATACGTTTTACTGTCGTATTTTCTGAGAAGTATGCGGGTATGCTAAATATCGTGTAACTATTCAGTTCACTACCTATTTTCCTGATAGCTGCGTTAAACAATGCTCACTTACATTAGGGAAGTGCTGATTAAAGGTGTCATCTCGACCGAAGCGGAGAGATCTGTTTTGCAACACATTGAAAACAAGGAACTTTCGACTTCGCTCAAGATGATAAATGGTGCTAAGTGGCGTTAATCAGCGCTTCCTTAGTAAGCTGCGCTTTTTCGTCTTCCTATCAGAAAAATATGCGGCAATCTGAATAGTCACATTTATTTTGCATCGTTGCTGAATAGCGATAGAGGTCGCATTGCGAAAACCTAACGAATGAATAACAAAATGATAGAATTCATTATTTTTTTATTCAGGGGTCTCAATATCGTATAAGCGCATAAATTGCGTGTTAGGTGTAAAAAATAGGTAAGTTATCATGCTAAAAATAGACTATACTACTGATATGAAATATTGGATGATATGTATGAGTTATATGTTAGCCATGCTTGTTATGGGTGGTGCTTCTGTATCGGCAAATGAATCGAATCATTCGGCAACTGTTGAAAAAGGTGTGCAGCAAGAAGCTTCTACACAGCATAAATCAATAGAAGATTGTTCATCCATTTCTATGGATGAGCTGGTTAAGCGTTTAAAAAATACCAAGGCGATTGGTTTTTTTACCAAGTTGGCGATTCGTTCGGATGTGCTTGGCTTTCAAGATAAAGTGAAAAAAATGCGCGAAAACAAACAAATAAAAGATAAAATGAAGGATATTAAAGCAAGTTTTGATGGCTTGTTATTGAAAATTATAGCTTTATTGGAAAAAGATCCTGATTTGTCGAAGGAAATATATTTGGCACGACATTCTATTTTCAAAAGCTTACTGGAGGTGCAGGGATGAAAACATGGATGAAGACTATATTATGGATGTTGGCTTTATTATTGGCATCACCTGCATGGGCTATCTCCAAAGCAGAAGATATTGCAACCACGATTTTGCTGCGTGGTTTTGCTTGTGGGGGTAAACAAGTAACGCAGATTCAACAAGAAAACGATGGGCATGGTAACCAAACTATCCGCGCCACATGTCCCAATGGTGTGCGTTATCAAATTGATGTGAGTGCAGCAGGGCAGGTGAAGGTTCATCCTTTATAAGTTGGTAACTATTCAGCTTACTACTTATTTTCCCAAGCTTTGCGTTGAAAAATACTCACGTACAGGGAGTACGCTGTGCTTTTTCGCCTTAATCTTAAGTAAATCAGCGGCAATCTGAACAGTTACTTTACCATGCTGAATAGTTACATAAATTGTAGCGTTTATTTTTCTTCGAACTAACATGGAATCTTCCTAGACCTTGCGAATATAGATTTAGAAGAATCATGGGGTACGATTAGAATGAGCCAAGAACAAGCGCAAATCAAAAACTTTTCTACAGGTGCAGTCATCTTGCAAGAGGGTGAAGCGAGTGATGGTGTTTATATTTTATTATCTGGGTGTGTTGTTATTTCACGCCGTGATGATTTTGGTCGTAATCTAGTTTTGGCGGAACTTTCTGAAGGTGAAGTGTTTGGTGAGATGGGTTTGATTAGTCATGAACCTTGTTCTGCAACTGTGAGTGCGGTTGGTGATGTACAAGTTCGTTTTTTTGATAAAAAAGAATTTGTTCAAGCAATGGCTGAAAATTTCTCATCTGTAGAGAGTATTTTAGGCACACTTTTTCAACGCATGCGGCAGATGAATCTTAGGGTGATGGAGTTGGAAAACCAAATCGAAGCACAGACAGACCAGCTGGGAAAAGCAAAGAAGAATGTGGTCACCTTCAAGCCTGGCAATGTCACCTTATCGGGTAAAACAGAGCAAGCAAAACATGTTCTAGATGGTGTGGAACGTCTTGTTGTTGAAAAGTTTCCTTTTCAGATTGGGCGTTGGGCTGCTAAAAAAATGAAAAGCTCATGGTTTTTGAGCAGCGATGAAAATGATTTGGATATTCACGATATTCCACCCTATGGTATTTCACGACACCATTGTCACTTTGAACGCAACAAAGCGGGCATTTACCTTGTTGATGAATCGCGTTTAGGCACATGGTTGAATGGGGAACGTTTGCAGAGTAAGGGTAGCGGGGCGATTAAAGTTACCTTAGAGCCAGGTACTTACACGCTTTCTTTGGGTTCTGTTGAGAGTGTTTTTACATTTGAAGTGATTGTTTGGTAGTTACCCCGAGAATATTCACGGTTTTTTTAGAGTGAGGGCCACCCCTCAGCGATTGATGAGGGATGGGATTTACACATTTATTGCGTCAATAGACTATTCACTTTACGAACAAAACCAGCAGGGTCTTCAGGTAGTGCACCTTCCGCCAAAATAGCTTGATCAAAAAGGATATCGGAAAAATCTGCAATTTTGTCTTTGGAACGCATTTTTGCTAAGCGTTTGACTAGATCATGCTCAGGGTTAATTTCCAAAATAGGCTGAACCGACGGCACATCTTGTCCCGCCTGTTTTAGAATACGTTCCATATTACCTGTCATATCAAATTGATCTGAAACTAGACAAGCTGGTGAGTCTGTTAACCTATCGGTGGTACGTACATCTTTCACCTTATCACCCAAAGATTCTTTGAGCTTTTTCACGGCTGGTTCAGCTGATTTGATAGCTTCTTCATGCTCTTTTTTATCTTCTTCGGCATTGTCTCCGATATTGGATAAGTCCAATTCACCTTTGGCAATGGATTGTAGTTTCTTGCTATCAAATTCAGTAAGGTGAGATGTAAGCCATTCATCAATACGGTCTGATAATAGCAACACTTCAATGCCTTTCTTACGGAAAACTTCCAAGTGTGGGCTATGCTTGGCAGCAGCCAGTGTTTCGGCCGTGATATAGTAAATGGTATCCTGATTTTCAACCATGCGTTCTACATAATCAGTTAGTGATACAGTTTGCTCATCATCTTTGGTGGTAGAAAAACGTAATAATTTTGCAATACGATCGCGGTTGTCAGTATCTTCGATAATGCCTTCTTTTAAGCAATTACCAAATTCTTTCCAAGCCGTTGCGTAATCGCTGTTTTCATTACTGGCATTTTTTGCCATATCTTCCAACATGCCTAGTACACGTTTGGTCGCGCCTTTTTTCATTGCATTCATGGCAGGACTTTGTTGCAAAATCTCACGGGATACATTTAACGGTAAGTCATTGGTGTCCATCACGCCACGGACAAAACGTAAGTAGCGTGGCAACAAATCTTCTGTCGCTTCAGAGATGAATACTCGGCGTACATAGAGTTTGACACCATGTTTTGCTTCGGCTTGCCATAAATCAAAAGGTGCACGTTTTGGCATATACAACAATAATGTATATTCATACTTGCCTTCCAATTTTTGATGTAAACGTGTCAATGGATCTTCAAAATCATGCCCGATATGTTTATAAAAGTTGTTATATTCTTCATCGGATAACTCAGATTTCGGGCGTGTCCATAAAGCTGATGCTTGGTTAATGGTTTCGATTTCTGCTGGTTTTTCTTCTTCGCCTTCAGCCGCAGGCGTTGGTGTACCCATCATACGGATAGGGAATGGAATATGATCAGCGTATTTATGAATAATGCTGGTTAGACGGAAAGATTCTAAGAATTCATCTGCTTCTTCACGTAAGTGCAAAACAATTTCAGTGCCGCGTGCATCTTTTGTAATGGTTTCAATATCATATTGACCATCACCTGTAGATTCCCAACGTACACCATGTTCTTTTTCAAGACCCGCGCGACGTGTTGTAACAGTTACTTTATCAGCGACCAAGAATGCTGAATAAAAACCAACGCCAAATTGCCCAATCAGATGAGCATCTTTTTCTTGATCGCCCGATAGTTGACCAAAGAACTCTTTGGTTCCCGAGCGCGCAATGGTGCCAATATTGGCAATCACTTCATCGCGGTTCATACCAATGCCGTTATCACGAATGGTGATGGTGCGTTCATCTTTATTGGCTTCAATATAAACATGAAGGTCTGAATCATTTTCATAAAGCGCATCATCGGTTGTGGCTTCAAAACGTAATTTATCGGCTGCATCGGATGCGTTAGAAATCAGTTCACGTAGGAAAATTTCTTTGTTGGAATACAATGAATGAATCATCAAATCGAGAAGCTGTTTGACCTCGGTTTGAAAAGCATGTGTTTCTTTAACAGGCGTGTTAGACATGAATAGGTTCCCTTTATGTGTTAGTTTGTGGATATAAGCGTTATAAAAAACGCAATGATACCATCTGGGGCTTCTAGTAAGGCGCGTGTAAGCTAATTTCAAGCCCTTATTTATAATAAGTTTATGCATTTGATGTTTTCAGCTATAGTCGTTTTATGATGAGACTGAGTTTGTTAGAGAAATCATATTAAATGAGTAATCATGTGATGACTGATGAATTACATATTCTATTCTTAGAAGATAATGCTGATGATATAGCATCAGTACGCCATGCTTTGGCGAAGTCGAAGCAGATATTGAACATCAAATGTGTGGTCAATATGGATGAATTCTGCAAGGCACTAAAAACATCGCATTGGGATGTGATTCTTTGTGATGTTAATCTTCCTGAGCTCATGGTGAAGGATGTTTTGCATAAGTTGCGAGAGCTGGGCATGTTGATCCCATTTATAGTGGTAGCTAAACCTATTGGTGAAGAAGTGGTTGCTCAATATTTGCGGGCGGGTGTGAGCAATTATGTTAATAAATTGAATCCTGAGAACTTATTGGCGGTGATACATCAAACATTACTTGATACCGAAGAAAAGAAGCTTGCGATTCAGAAAGAAAAAATATTTATTTCTACAGGGCGCATGGAAGTAGCAAAAACGTTAGCAGGTGGTCTAGCGCATGATTTAAACAACTTGATGGTTGGTGTGGTGACAGGCGTTGAATTGTTGCGCCAATACCTTCCCAAAGAGGGTGAACCTAAACACTTATTAGATTTAATTTATCAGTCAGGTATGAAGGCAACTGATGTGTCCGGTCAGATGTTGGCTTATGTACAGGGTGGCAAGTACCAAGTTGAAGATATGCATGTGAACGACTTACTCACGGAGTTTATCGCTTCGGAAGAATTTCCTGTTTCTGATCTTGTGGATGTACAATTAGATTTGTTGCAAACCACCTATTTTGTGAATGGGGACCCAGCACAAATTCGTAAACTTTTAAGTGGTATTATACTTAATGCATTTGAGGCGATGATGGATGGAGGTGTGCTGAAAATTTCGACACATCATAGAGCCATTGAGCGTAATGATTTGCTACCAGAGATGGATCTTGCAAGCGGTGAGTATGTAGAAATTTGCATTGAAGATAATGGTATTGGCATGGATGATACTGTGCGCATGCATCTGTTTGAACCCTTTTATACTACCAAGTTTCAAGGGCGTGGCTTGGGAATGGCAGCAGCACACGGTATTATTCGTAATCATAAGGGTGAGATACTTGTAGAAAGTGAAATAGGAAAAGGCTCTATCTTTAGGGTTCTTTTACCTGTCGTTAGAGAGGAAGGTACACCAAGCGTGATACAGCAACGGCGTGTGTTTGAATCATATATGGGTACAGAGCATATTTTATTAATTGAAGATGATACCATCGTATTAGAGGTTATGCAGGATTTGATGCGGCAGTGGGGCTACAAAGTAAGCGTGGCAACCAATGGGGCTTTGGCGCTACAGTTATTAGAGAAGAATCATTATGATTTAGCTATTTTGGATTTGAATCTCCCTGATTATAAAGGTCAGGAATTATTTTTAGAATTACGAGATCTTTTAGATGCGCTACCAATTTTAATGATTAGCGCTTCGCCTGCGAATGCCGAAGTAGAGGCATTACTTGACAGCGGTGCGTGTAATTTTTTACGTAAACCATTTATTCCCAATGAATTAGGAGGCATGTTGCGACAGTTATTGGGTTAGGCTTTTTGATATTTTGCGATTTTTTACATCGCATAAATATGCGATAGTGTTTGTGTTAAGCTGTGCCAAGGTTGGCATTATGAAAGCATATTCAAAGAGGCGAGGCATAAAACGATTTGTGAAGCATGAAAAAACATTCTGGAGAATCTTGTTGGTCTGTATCAGTTTGTTATTGGCTTCACAGGTTTCCAGTTTAAGTCTGTGGTTAAATAGTTAACACTTTCTTAAGCAGCCGCTAAATGTCCGTGGCTGGTATGCGTAATAGCATTTTCTTCATTGAGATAAACCAATGCTGGGTTGAAATGTTCGGCTTCGGCAGCATCAAGTTCTGCGTAGGTGCAAATAATCAATAAATCATCGGCAGTAGCTTTGTGTGCAGCTGCCCCATTCACGCCGATAGTGCCGGAGCCACGTGGTGCGACTATGGCATAGGTGGTAAAACGTTCACCATTACTGACATTGTAAATATGTAATTGCTCAAATGGTAAAATGTTCGCCGCATCCATTAAATTTTTATCAATGGCACAAGAGCCTTCGTAATCAAGCTCTGCATGCGTGACTGTGGCACGGTGAAGTTTAGATTTTAATAAAGTGAGTTTCATGATGTGATTTCCGACTCCATTTTTAGAGAGATATTATCAATCAAGCGTGTTTTTCCGACTTTGACAGCAATAAATATGCGACTTTCTGGTGTGATGCTATGTTCAGGTTTAAGTGTTAATTCATTGCGAATTTCAAGGTAATCTAGTGAAATATTATAATTATTTAAGTTTTCTATGCCATATTTAATAGTTTCTGATGTTTTTTCACCTTGTTGAGAGTTATTTTTCATCAAGTGCATTACCTGTGATAAAGCCAGTGACTGCTGACGTTCACTAGGGCTTAAATAACGGTTGCGACTGCTCATTGCTAGACCATCAGTTTCACGAATAATTTCACTGCCAATAATCTCAATAGGCATATGTAAATCACTAACCATACGGCGGATAATAGCCAGTTGTTGCCAGTCTTTTTCGCCAAAAATAGCAATATTTGGCTGAATAATATTAAACAGCATGTTCACAACAGTGACTACACCATCAAAATGAGAAGGGCGTGAGATGCCGCAAAGTATATTGCTCAGATCACTGACTTTTAGGGTGACTTTTGCACCATTGTCAGGATATAAATTTTCAGGGTGAAAGATGATATCAACACCTTCGTTTTTGCAAATGTCGGCATCTTTTTCAAACGTTCTCGGATATTGATTAAAATCCTCATTTTCACCAAATTGTAATGGGTTTACATAAATACTGACAATCACAACATCAGCTAAAGATTTGGCTTTGCGAATCAGGCTGATATGCCCTGCATGTAAGCAGCCCATGGTTGGTACCAATGCAATACGTTGCCCACGTAACGGGGCAATAAGTGCTCTGGTTTGTTCAGGTGTTTGGGAAATATTCATGGTGATTGTAGCTATTTCCCAGAGCGAACATCATCTACCCACTGTCCAATGGCTTGGGTGATGGTGTCGCGAAGATTGCTATAGGCAGGGGCAAAGGTCGGGTTCTTTTCAGATAAACCTAATAAATCATGCCATACCAATACTTGTGCATCACAATTGTTTCCCGCACCAATGCCGACCGTAGGGATGGTAATGCTTTGTGTGATTCCTTTAGCTAAATCATCAGGGATGCATTCCAAAACAACAGCAACGGCTCCAGCATGACTGACAGCTTGGGCATCATCTCGGATAAGCTTCGCAGCTTCTGGGTTACCACCTTGTTTTTTAAAACCACCGAATTTTTTAACTGATTGCGGCGTTAAACCAATATGCGCCACCACAGCAATGCCGCGCTCACTTAAAAACGCAATGGTCGCAGCCATATGTTTGCCACCTTCAATTTTTACAGCATCACAGCCTGTTTGTTGCAAGACTTTGGCAGCAGATTCAAAGGCTTGTTCAGGTGATTGCTGATAGCTGCCAAAAGGCAAATCGCATACCACCCAAGCTTTATCTGTACCACGAACTACGGCTGCGGCATGATGAATCATGTGTTCCAAGGTTACAGGGATAGTGGAATCAAAACCAAGGCTTACCATGCCTAAAGAGTCACCTACCAAAATTACATCTACACCCGATAATTCTGCTAATGAAGCACTGGGGGCATCGTAGGCAGTAAGCCATACGTGTTTGTGATGGTTTTGTTTGTCCGCCAGCAATGTACTTGCTGTGGTACGTTTTTTAATCTGCGTCATTATTCACCTTTCCGCTTCGGTCTGTTGCCAGTACCGTCTTTCAGGATGCGGAAAGGCTAGCGTTTATATATGAAGTGGTAAACGTTACTGATTTTTTCGTTCAACTTTATCAGGGAGATATTTGGATCTGATTCATATCACAGGTAGCGACATCATGACTATTTTAGAATAGAGTACCCTGGTCGTATTGGGGAAATATAAAGAGAGGGGTTAAATGGATGTAGAATTAGAGAAAGAGCTTCAGCATAAAGAAGTCCTTTATCTTCAAATGGTTGATTTATATCCGAGTGAATCCAAATACCTTCGCCGCTTGGTAGAGTTGCTATTGCAATTGGGAAAAGAAAGTGAAGCCATTGACCGCATGCGACAGTTGGAAAGTCTTTATAAAAAAAATGGTGAAAATCATTCCGCTGAATCATTGAAAAATTTACGCCGTAATTTATCTCTTGTTGATGAGGGGCATTCAACCATAAATCCTTTTCTTTCTGGGATTAAACCTGAAGCCATCCAGATGTTAATGAAAGATGCCAAGCAGCTTCATTTAGATGAAAATGAGTTGCTTATAAGACAAGGTGATACGGATGATAGTATGTACATTGTCCTTGATGGTGATTTGGCTGTGCTTGTAAGCTATCAAAAACAGGCTGATGCGGTTCTTATTCATATGCTGAATGAGGGTGATATTATTGGCGAAATGGCTTTTCTTGAGGGCAAAGCGCGTAGTGCAAGTGTCATAGCCAATACGAAAGCCAGCGTGCTTAAACTATCATCAAGGCGTGTTCTTTTATGTTTGCTTAAATTTCCTGAAGTAGGGGATTACCTTCGTCAGGAAAGCGAGTTTCGTCGCCGACTAACAGCCATTAATAGTAATACAACATTGGCAAAACTTCCTGATGATGCAAAGTCTGACCTTGCATTGTATGCAAATATTGTTCGTTATCCCCCTTTTTCGGTGGTTTGTCATGCGGAGGAAAAACTAGCTTGGGTAGGCATCATGATTTCGGGACTTATGAGAATTGTGGCAGAGGATTTTTCTGGGAACAGCCATGTGCTTGAACCCATTAAGCCTGGGGAGATGGTTGCTGATATGGCAGCATTTCAAGAAAGTGCGATTACAGGCGATATTGTTACGGTGAGTGAGACAGATATTCTTCAGGTTCAGATAGAAGAGTTTAGGGCTGTTATGAACAAAAACCCATTCGTGAAAAATAGATTGGTTGAAAACTATACAAAACGATCTTCACCAACCAAGGTTTATAGCCAAGGTAAATGAATGTTATGCGTTGGTTGTTTGGTAAACACCACCACGCAAATGACCTGCTAAATCGTGGTATGTGTGCAGCATAAGCATGTTATCGGGTATGTTAGGTAATCCACATAAGCCTGTTTCAAGCAATAAATATCCCTGTGGTTTGAGCCAAAGAGCAGCATCTTTTAGCAAGGTAGTGAGTAGACTTAGCCCGTCAGCTTGATCGGTGAGAGCATGACAAGGTTCATGATATAGCTCGGCTTCGATATGCCCCATTTCATCTTGGCTAACATAAGGCGGGTTGGAAATAATAGCATCAAGTTTAGGCATATCTGGATCAAAGGCTTGATATAAATCATCACATTTGAATTGCATACGTTCTGCTACACCATGTTTTTCTGCATTGGTTTGGGCAATAGCGAGTGATTTTTCGGAAATATCTGTCGCAATCACACTTGCATTGGGGTATTCGCAAGCCATGATGATGGCAATGCAGCCAGAGCCTGTGCCAATGTCGGCAAAGCGGTAGGGGGCTTGTGTGTCAGGGTAGAGCTTGAGCAACTCTTCGATTAAATGCTCGGTTTCAGGGCGTGGAATCAACACATCAGGGGTGACTTTAAACTGTCGCGACCAAAATTCTTTTTTTTCCGTGATATATGCGACAGGTATGCGCTTGCATCGTTCACCGATAGCATGGTTAAAGGCAGATTGAATATCATTTGGAATAGCGTCATGGGCTTTGATAATGAGCTGAGTATGGCTAATATTCCATACATGCATCAAAAGTGTTTCTGCATCCAAACGTGGTGTTTCGCATGCGGCATCGCGTAATTGTTTGATGGCATCATGTATGGCTTGTTGCGTAGTCATTAGCCTTGTTGCGCGGTAAGTAACTCCGCTTGCTGATGTGCTTGCAGTGCCTGCACCAACTCATCCATTTCGCCGTTAAGGATTTGTTCCAATTTATACAATGTTAAGTTGATGCGATGGTCGGTCATGCGACCTTGTGGGTAGTTATAAGTACGAATGCGTTCTGATCTATCACCAGAGCCGACCATATCTTTTCGTGTTTCTGCGCGTTCGTTATGGGCGGTTTCTTGTTTCTTGGCAAGGATTCTAGCTTGTAACACCTTCATGGCTTGGGCTTTGTTTTTATGCTGACTTGCCTGATCTTGGCATTGCACCACGGTACCCGTCGGAATATGGGTGATGCGCACAGCAGATTCGGTTTTGTTGACATGCTGACCACCAGCACCAGAGGCGCGGTATACATCAATGCGCAAATCATCGGGGCGAATGTCAATATCCACTTCTTTGGCTTCGGGTAATACGGCGACAGTACAAGCGGATGTATGAATGCGACCACCTGATTCGGTGCTGGGTATACGTTGCACACGATGGGTTCCTGATTCAAATTTAAAGCTAGAATACACGCCGGTACCAGTAATTTGTGCGATAACTTCTTTATAGCCACCAATGCCAGTGCCATTGCTGGATAAGATTTCAACCTTAAAGCCTTTGATTTCAGCATAACGGCTATACATACGAAATAAATCAGCTGCAAAAAGAGCTGCTTCATCACCACCTGTGCCAGCACGTACTTCTAAAATGATATTACGGTTATCATTGGGGTCTTTGGGCAAAAGAAGGAGCGTTAGCTCTTCATTACATGCTGTCATGGCTTTTTTAAGTTCTAAAATTTCTTCTTGCGCAATGTCTTTAAGTTCAGGGTCACAATCAGCGTCTGCGATCAATTCCTGATTATCTTCAAGTTGCTGTTGTAGCCCCATATAATGCGCAGCTTTTTCAGCTAAAGGCTCAATTTCTGAAAATTCTCGCGAAAGTTCAGTATAACGTTTGGGATCAGATGTAACTTCAGGGTCGGACAGCATGATAGTAAGTTCTTCATGCTTATGTAGAATATCATCCAGACGTGTGTTCATCGGACTCCTTCTGAGTTGTGACGGGCTTGATTTCAATATTGAACAATTTACGTGCTGCACCCATGAGCAAATCGCCTTCCATATCTTCGGGAAGTGTTTTTAAATTGCGTAAGCTTGGATGTAAAAAGCGTTTCATTAATGAGCGACTAAAGCGTTCAACGGCTTCATGTTGTTCGGGTGATAAGTCTTTTAAATAACGTTGTGCTTTTACCAACTCATCTTGACGAATGGATTCATTTTGCTGCTGAATACTGCGAATAAGTGGTACCGACTCGAGCGATTTTAGCCATAATAAGAAGGATTTTTCTTCTTCAGCAAGTAGAATGCGTGCTTGTTCGGATTCTTTTTCGCGATTTTCACGGTTGCCCTGAACCACTTGTTGCAAATCATCAATATCATAAACATATGCGCCTGGAATATCGGCAATACGTGGATCAATATCGCGTGGTACGGCAATGTCCACGAGAAACATTGGCTTACCACGGCGTTTTTCCATGGCATCTTGCATCACTTCTGGCAGCAATACATAGGTGTTTGCACCTGTACTGGAAATAATAATATCCGCAGCATCCAAGTATTCGGGCAATTGCTCCAGTGTTAGAGCATGACCTTCAAATTCAATAGCGAGATTTTGAGCGCGTTCCAACGTGCGATTGGCAACCAAAATATTGCTACAACCATTGGCACGCAAGTGCCGTGCTGCTAATTCAGCCATTTCACCAGCACCGATAAGTAACACTGTTTTACCTGTTAATTCATCAAAAATACGCTTGGCAAGCTCAACTGCACATGATGAGATATTGACTGATTGTTTGCCAATAGCGGTTTCACTGCGCGCACGCTTGGCAGCGGAGAAGGTTGATTGATATAAGCGGTGTAAAATGTGTCCTGCAGTACCGGCTGCCAAAGCCCGTTCATAGGATTGTTTCACTTGGCCAAAAATTTGCGGCTCACCGAGAACCAAAGAATCCAAACCAGATGCCACAGCATATAGGTGTTTCACCGCATCATCGGTGGTGTGAGCATAAAGGTGAGGACAAACTTGGTCGAGATCCATACCAGATGTGCTGGCAAACCATTCATGAACCAGTGCAATAGCAGCATCTGGATCATGGGTAACAACGGTCATTTCAACGCGGTTACAGGTTGAAAGAAGCGCAGCTTCACGAATAGGGGGAAGGGCAACTTGAGCTTGTAAAATAGATGCAATATCTTTTTCTGGCACAGCAAGACGCTCACGAAGCTCAACAGGTGCCGTTTTATGGTTTAAACCAATATGACAAATTCTCATGTGAGAAACCTAACTTTTTGTTGCTGCTTGTCTATCTTCAATCAGCAGCATAGGAATTTGAATGGCTTGCTCATTTTGTATAATCCATGCCTCAGATTCCAATACGCCTTTGGTATCAAAAGATGTATTTAGATGAATGAAGGGTATGCCATCGTATTGTTCAAAGTATGGGTTTAAAAGCCTTTCTGTAGCCAGCATCGCGCTAATTGTTGGTCGAGCGCATTGATAAATACCTGATAAAAATATTTGCTTATTTTGCCATGTTTGTGAGAGTTTATTGATATTTCCTTGTGTGATATGCGTTACATCTTCGGCTGTTGGTAAAGCTGATACTTGCCACAGTTGTGTGCGTGTTGCGTTGTCAATTTCCCCTTTGATTTGGCTACCCAATAACCCCATGATTTTATCATTATGGGCGGATAATGATATTTGCCAAATAAACTGTATGACGTGACGCGCGATAGATAAGGAAATTTGATCGGATACTTGCATGTGGCAAAGCATAAGTCTTGAGTGATAAATGTCACCCAAGTTTTGACTGAAAAGCATGCAAATGTTATAAAGTCGCCTTGGGTAGGCTAAGGAGTGGGCATAAATTGAAATATTTTTCGTTAATGTTGGTGCCAGATGCTGGGCAAGTGCGTACTTACCGTGTAAGTCAGCGCAGCTTGCTTTATGTTGTAGGTGCTGTTTTGGCTCTATTGTCTTTTGGTGCTTGGGGCACGTACAGTGTTTATCAGGCAAAACAAATGCAATTAAGTTTACTCAATTCACAAGAGATGCTGCAAGTGGCGCGTCAACGTCAAAATGATGCGTATGAAGATATGCAAACAAAGTTGGATGTAGAGAAGAAGAAATTGGCAGTTTATGCACGTAACCTTGGTCAAATGCAGGCGAGCGTTTTGCGTCTGGATTCCCTCGGCGAACGCTTGGTTGAAGTATCCAAGTTAAATAAAAATGAATTTGATTTTGGTGTTGCACCTGCATTGGGTGGCCCGCGCCTTGAACAACAGACTCCCGTGTTGGGCTTGGATGAGCAAATGCAACATGTGAATATACAACTGACCCATTTGGATGCACAGTTATCTGCTATTGATATGGTGTTGCAAGGTAACCAAGAAGAAAGTGTGGCACGCCCTCATGCATGGCCTACTGAAGGTGGCTATTTAAGTTCGCATTATGGTATGCGTATTGACCCATTTACAGGTAAACGTGCTATGCATCGTGGTGTGGATATTGCAAATCGTTTTGGTGCTGCTGTATTGGCAGCGAGTCATGGTGTGGTTGTATTTGCAGGTAAAATGCGAGGTTACGGCTATTTGATTGAGATTGATCATGGTTATGGCTACCGTACCCGTTATGGGCATCTGTCCAGCTCAGCTGTAAAAGCTGGTGATGAGGTTGAATACAATCAGTTGATTGGACGTGTAGGTTCTGTTGGACGTTCGACAGGTCCACATTTGCACTTTGAAGTGCGCCGTTTTGGAAAAGATTTAGACCCTTCAACATATTTGCCGAGAGGCTAGTTTCTCACTGGCTTTTAAATAGTTATAAACTACGTTGCGTTGGTACTCCGTAGGGCTACGATTTTATTATGGTAAAGTAACCCCATGCTACTGATATGAGCCCTAGCAATACCCCGATAAGAACAATGCCAAATGCCATAAAAGAGAGCGGTTGATTTGGATCATAATCAATAATAAAGCCTAAAGTTGCACCTAAGCAGGCAGTCACAAATCCTATAAACCTAGTATCATGCACTTGGGCGAACCATCAAGAAAAGTGTCTAACTTCTTTCCCATAAAGCTATTTACATTTGCCTGTTAATTTGCACGTGCCGATGCAATCGCTGCCATATTCACAATATCATCCACGCTGGCACCAGTTTGCAACACATGCACTTGTTGCGGAAGACCAATAAGAATAGGACCAATGGCGGTGCCTTTGCCCAACTCTTTGAGTAATTTATATGCAATATTACCAGCTTGCATGGTAGGGAAAATCAATACATTGGCAGCATCCTTGATATGAGAGAAAGGGTATTGTGCCAAAATATCTGGATTAACGGCAGTATCAGCCTGCATTTCACCCTCTACGGCTAGTTCAGGGTGGTCACGATGCAGAATTTGAACAGCATCAGCCACTTTGCTGGCTTCTGGATGAGGCGCACTACCAAAGTTTGAGAACGAAAGCATGGCAATGCGCGCTTCGCAGCCCAATGCAGCGGTGGTTTCTGCTGTAAGCACTGCCAATTCAGCCAATTCTTCCGCATTCATATCCACATTTACAGTACAGTCAGCCATGAAATAAGCATGTTCTTCCATGACCATCATATACATACCGTAAACATGGTGACGTTTACCTGTAGCGCTGTCATGTCCCAAGACTTGTAAGACGGGACGAAGCACATCGGGATAATGCGCCGTACGCCCTGATAACATGCCATCGGCAAAGCCTTGGCGCACCATCATCGCTGCCAAGGTATTACGATCATGACGTAAATTCTTGGCTGCATCTTGGCGTAAGGTTCCTTGACGCCTACGATCAAAATACCAAGCATCAGCAAGGCTTTCAAAACGCGAATCTTCCAAATGTGGATCCAAGATTTCAATGCCATCAGCACTCAAGTGCATAGCATTTAACTGGGCTTTAATGGTATCGGGGTTACCCATCAAAATTGGCTTGGCAACACCTTCGTCGCGCATAATCGTTGCAGCACGGATGACTGTTTCATCATCGCCTTCAGGTAAGACCAACTTAAGCGGCTGATGTTTGGCTTTCTCAATAATCATACGCATAAATGTGCGTGATTGATCAATGCGATCCCCCAAGCTTTCAGCATAAGCGGTATAGTCTTCAATGGGTTTGCGAGCGACACCAGTCTCACTTGCAGCTTTGGCAACAGCAGCAGGTACAACTTCAATCAAACGAGGGTCAAATGGTTTGGGTAGGATGTATTTAGGGCCAAAGCGCAGTTCTTTTTCACCATAAACCTTTAATACAGAAGCAGGAACTTCTTCACGTGCCAATTCGGCAAGCGCATGAACAGCAGCCATTTTCATTTCTTCATTAAAGGTTGTGGCTCGTACATCCAACGCACCACGGAATAGAAATGGGAAACCCAATACGTTGTTGACTTGGTTGGGGTGATCCGAGCGACCGCTTCCCATAATTAAATCAGAGCGTGTTTGCATCGCTAAGTCATAATCAATTTCTGGATTTGGGTTTGCCATAGCGAACACAATGGGTTTTTCTGCCATGCTTTGTAACATGTCTGGTTTGACGATATTACCTTGTGATACACCAATAAACACATCAGCACCGACCATAGCCTCTTCAAGGCTTTGAGCTTTGTCACCATTGGCAAAATAGGCTTTATGCGGTGGCAGTTCTTCATCACGGTTGTGGTGAATAACACCTTTGCGATCAAGGAAGAAGATATGTTCATGTTTGGCACCGAGTTGTTCAATAAGCTTCATACATGCAAAACCAGCCGCACCAGCGCCTAAGCAAACAATTTTCACATCTTCGATGTTTTTACCCTGCAATTTCAAAGCATTAATAAATGCCGCAGCCATAATCACTGCTGTACCATGTTGATCATCATGTAATACAGGGATGTTCATGCGTTTTTTGAGTTCTTCTTCGATAATAAAACATTCAGGCGCTTTAATATCTTCTAAATTGATGCCGCCAAAGGTGGGTTCAAGGCGAGCAACAGTTTCCACAAAAGCCATAGGGTCAAGCTCATTAACTTCCAAATCAAACACATCAATATCAGCAAAACGTTTGAACAATACACCCTTGCCTTCCATCACAGGTTTGCCAGCCAATGCACCAATGTTTCCTAAGCCTAAAACTGCCGTGCCGTTACTAATCACACCGACCAAGTTGGCACGTGATGTGTATTCATCCGCCAATTCAGGATTTTTCTCAATCGCCAAGCAAGGCTCTGCCACACCAGGTGTGTATGCGAGGGATAAATCGCGTTGGGTGATGCATGCTTTGCTAGCACGAACACTGATTTTACCAGGTGTAGGAAGACGGTGATAATCCAATGCATCTTGACGTAACAAGGCTTTTTTCTGTTCTTCGGTTTGTTCGTTGCTTGGCATGGAGGCTCCTAACTAAATGATAAGTGGTCGCACCATAACACGAAATAAACGTGCAAACGAAGTATTTTTCCGTAAGTGTGATGGCTAGGAGCCTAAGTCCGACAGACTCCTAGGAGGTGCGATAAGATGAACGCAGAGATTCGTATTGGTGTTGCAGGGGCAGGGGCAGTTGGTTGTTTTTATGGTTTAGCACTACAGCGCGCAGGACTGGATGTGGTATTTTTAGCACGTGGTGCGCATTTACAAGCATTGCAAAGTACAGGTTTGTTGTATGAAAGTGGTGGAAAGCAGAATATTTTTACGGTGTCTGCCAGTGATGATGTGAGAGTATTGGCAGATTGTGATGTGATTTTATTATGCTGTAAAACCACGCAACTTGATGCGATGTGCCAATCATTATTACATGTTGTGAAACCAAATGTAACATGGTTAACGCTGCAAAATGGTGTGCAAGCCGCAGATCAGGTTTCGGCATATTACCCTAAGGATGATGTGCTGGCGGCATCGGCATTTATTGGCGCACGCATTGAAAAAGCGGGGCATGTGATTCATTCAGCTGCAGGTCATATCCGCTTTGGCCTTTGGCATAAAGGCGGTGATGATGTGTTGTTATCATTGCAGAGTGCTTGGCAGAAAGCTGATGTGGATGCCAAAGTTGAGGAGGATATGCATGCAGTTGTGTGGCAAAAAATGCTTTGGAATTGTGGTTTTAATGCTATCACAGCACTCACCCAGCGTTATGCTCGTGATGTGGCTTTGCATGTTGACATGGTAGCTTGGGTAAAAGCTGCGATGTTAGAAGTGATAACTGTTGCTTCTGCGATAGGGGTTCAGCTTGATGCGCGTATGATTGAGAAGCATATACAGATGACGTGCGAAGCAGGTGAGGTGAAAAGCAGTATGTGGCAGGATATGTCGCATAAGAAACCGACAGAGATTGCGGCGATGAATGGCTATATTGCAGCGCAAGGCAAGCGACTTGGCGTTGCTGCGCCTATCAATTCGATGTTGGCGAATATGATAAACTTGGCAGAAGGAGCGTATCTTGTACGTTGAGAACACAGTTGATCGCGTGGTAATTTTGGCAGCAGGTTTGGGAACACGTTTGAAGTGGATGACACGTAATCGCCCCAAAGCATTGATGAAGATTCAGGATGAAGCAGCCATTGTGCATGTGATTCGGCAGTTGGTAGGGCAAGGTATTCGAGATATTGCGATAAACACCCATCATCATGCTGATATATTGATGGATTATTTAGGAAATGGCTCGAAATGGGGTATAAATATTCATTTTAGCCAAGAAACTGAACTTTTAGATTCTGGTGGTGGTGTACGAACAGCCTTAGAAGTGTTGTCGGGAGAAGGTCTCGTATTGGTACACAATGCTGATGTGATGGCCGATGTAAATGTGCAAAGCTTGGCAAAGCGGTGTCCTGAAGGTGGCTGTGCTTTGGCTTTGGTGGCAAATCCAGTGCATCACCCAAATGGTGATTTTGCAATCAAACATGGGCTTGTAAGCTTGCAAGGCGAACCGCGTTATACTTTTTCAGGTGTGTCTGTGTGGCATGATTGTGTATTCAAAGATTATGCGGCTGATACTTCTTTTTCATTGTTGGAACCGATGCGGAAAATGATGGAAGAACAACGTTGTGCAGGCTTGTTGCATCGTGGTCAATGGTTCGATATTGGCCGTCCAAAAGATGTGATACGTGCTAATCGAGAGTGGGTAACATCATGATATTACATAAACAATTAGAAAAAGACTGTATTGTGCTTGGAAAGCTGGACTTGTGCGCTGTGCTTTTGATGCCAGATGCCAATTACCCTTGGCTTATTCTTGTGCCACAACGTGAGAATATTTCTGAAATATATCAGTTAAGTGAAGGTGATCAGCAACTTCTTATACGGGAATCATCACATGTTTCGCGGGTGCTTGTTGAGCTATTTCAGCCAGATAAAATCAATGTAGCAGCTTTGGGGAATATGGTTCCACAGTTGCATGTGCATCATGTGGCACGCTACAAAACCGATGCAGCGTGGCCTGCCCCTGTATGGGGTGCGGTGGCTGCACAGCAATACAGTGACCAAGGGTTGGCTGATGTGTGTAAAAAAATACAGGATTACTTGAATCTGCGTGAAAATATATAGAAATATATTATATTTTTATTAAAAATAGATAAATATTTACATTTTACCCATATAGATATATTTGAGTGTGATGGGCGTTGATCATGCGTTGCAGTGCGGCTTTCATTAGATTTGTGTATCGCTCAAATGTACTTCTTTTATATTGCCTGCATCAGGATTGTTAAATATATCCATATCAATGCTATTTTCGCTGCGTGCAACGATGGTGGTGATGGTGGCATCACCAGTAACATTCACAGCAGTTCGAACCATATCCAATAGGCGATCCACGCCCATAATCAGCGCAATGCCTTCAATGGGTAACCCAACTTGTGCAAAGACCATGGCTAACATAATCAAACCTACACCTGGCACACCCGCCGTACCTATGGATGCCAAGACAGACATGCCAATCACCGTGAGATAACCGCTTAAATCCAAATCAATGCCGTAAACATTGGCAATAAATACCGTTGCTACACCTTGCATAATGGCAGTGCCATCCATGTTGATGGTGGCACCGAAAGGTACGATAAATGAGGCTGTGGAATTATCTACGCCGAGTCGTTTTTCGGCGGTTTGTAAGGTAACAGGAATGGTGGCATTGGAACTTGATGTACTAAATGCAAAGATTTGTGTGCTGCGCATTTTTTTGAGGAATGTCAGTGGGCTTACGCGTCCCAAGACTTTGAGCAAAATCATCAGCGTACCTGTGACATGTAGAATCAATACAAATACAAGCACTGCAAAGTAGCTCATCATAGGAAGAATCATGCCAAGTCCTTGCAATGAAAAAGTTTTTGCCATCAAAGCGAAAATACCATAAGGAGCCAACTGCATCACAACGTCCACAACTTTCATCATGACTGCATTCAAACGTTCGCAAGCATCAATAATAGGTTTGCCAACTTCACCAACCATAAGAACACATACAGCAAATAAAATGGTAAAAAAGATAATTTGAAGCATGTTTCCTTTGGCATAAGCGGCAACAGGATTGCTAGGAATTAAATCAATAAAGACTTGGCTTAGTGGCGGGGAGACTGGGGCTGTAAAATTGTTTGCCGTGGCTTGACTTAGTTCAAAACCTTCACCCGGTGCAAAGATACTAGAAACTACAATAGCCAGTGTGATGGCGAGTGCTGTGGTCAGCATAAACAGAGCGAAAGCTTTACCACCAACGCGACCGAGCTTGTTGATATCACCAATGCCACAAACACCGCAAATAAGGGAGAAAGTGACCAGTGGTACAACTAGCATTTTGAGCAAGTTGATAAACACTGCCCCGATGACGTGAAACAAGCCATTAACCAAATAATCTTGAATCCACATCACATTTGATGCAAAGGTGTTGATCAGACTACCAGTAACAAGACCTGCCGCCATCCAAATGAGAATCTTTGTGGTCATATGCATTTTCTTTTTCATGGGTTCCCCTCAGAATTTAACGGTGCTATTGCAGCATGAATATCGCATAAGAACAATGCTATGTTTTTTTGGTGCATATATGATTGAAGCTAAATTATCGCTTTCCTTGTTTTTGTCAGTGGCGAAGCGTGGCTGCTGTGAGTACACTGCCGCGACAATGGCAAACACAGACCCTCAACAGAAATATATACGAAACTTTTCAATTATCGCTCATATTGATCATGGTAAATCGACCTTGGCAGATCGCTTGATTGAAGAAACTGGTGCGCTTTCCGAACGTGAAATGAAGAAACAGGTGCTCGATTCCATGGACTTGGAGCAAGAGCGTGGCATTACCATCAAAGCACAAACAGCAAGTTTGGATTATCCCGCGCAAGATGGTGAAGTCTATAAGCTCAACTTGATTGATACACCGGGTCATGTGGATTTTACTTATGAAGTATCGCGTTCCTTACAAGCTTGTGAAGGGGCGTTGTTGATTGTCGATGCCGCACAAGGTGTAGAAGCGCAAACACTTGCCAATGTGTATTTGGCAATGGAAAATGATTTAGAAATTATTCCAGTCATTAATAAAATTGACTTGCCATCCGCAGATGTTGAGGAAGCCAAACGTCAAATTGAAGAAGTGATTGGAATTGATGCCTCTGAAGCTATTGCTGTTTCTGCTAAAACAGGGCAAGGCATTGATAAAGTGTTGGAAGCGATTGTGAAGCGTGTTCCACCACCGCAAGAGCATGATGATAGGGTGCTGCGTGCCTTGATTGTTGATTCATGGTTTGATTCGTATGTGGGCGCTGTTGCTTTGGTGCGTATATTTGATGGCGTGATGAAAAAAGGCGATAAGATTCGTTTGATGTCGAATAAAACAGCTTATGAAGTGAATGATGTGGGCGTGTTTCAGCCTGCTCCTGTGTCTGGCAAAGAACTGATTTCAGGCTCTGTTGGTTTTATGATTTGCGGGATTAAGACCTTGGCTGACTTGCGTGTTGGCGATACGGTTACCTTGGAGCGTGAGCCTGCCGAAGAAGCATTGCCAGGCTTTCGCGAACCCAAAGCGATGGTATTTTCAGGGCTTTATCCTGTGGATTCTGCCGACTATGTTGATTTGCGTGACTCTTTGGAAAAACTCAATATGAATGACCCTGCCTTTACATATGAAGCAGAAAGTTCAACGGCTTTAGGACTGGGCTTTCGCTGTGGTTTCCTTGGCATGTTGCATATGGAAATTATTCAGGAGCGTCTGGAGCGTGAATACAACCTTGATTTGATTACCACAGCGCCATCGGTGGTCTATCGTATTCACTATAGTGATGGTTCAGTGAAAGAGATCTCCAATCCGAGTGAGTTTCCCGATCCACAATTCATCTCTAAAATTGAAGAACCAACCGTACATGCTAATGTATTTATGCCAGAAGAGTTTGTTGGTTCGATGATGAAATTGTGCCAAGACAGGCGCGGTATGCAGGAAGATATGAAATTTATCGGTCAGGGTCGTGTGATGTTGACCTATAACTTACCACTGGCGGAAATGGTCATTGATTTCTATGATAAATTAAAATCTGTAACGCGTGGTTATGCTTCGATGGATTATGAATTGGCAGAATTTCGTGAAGAAGATGTGATTAAAATGGATGTGTTGGTGCATAATGAGCCTGTGGATGCATTATCCA
Source organism: uncultured Pseudomonadota bacterium (assembly GCA_913055645.1). GTDB lineage: Bacteria > Pseudomonadota > Zetaproteobacteria > Mariprofundales > Mariprofundaceae. Next base: position 34,945 of record CAJXLC010000011.1, read on the forward strand.
TGATTGTGCATCGTTCATTGGCTGATTCGCGAGGTCGTGCGTTGGTGAAAAAACTTCGTGAATTGATTCCTCGGCAACAGTTTGATGTGCCTATTCAAGCTGCGATGGGTGGTAAAATTTTGGCGCGTGAAACGATTAAAGCGGTGCGTAAGAACGTGACTGCGAAATGTTATGGTGGCGATATTTCGCGTAAGCGTAAGTTGCTTGAGAAGCAGAAACGCGGTAAAAAGCGTATGAAGTCGATTGGTAGTGTGGAAGTGCCACAAGAAGCATTTTTGGCGGTATTAAAATTGGGGGAGGATTAGATTATGAGTAGTGTAAAACCAGTATGGCGTGAGTGGATTGAATCTCTGATTGTGATTGCAATTATTGCGATTGTGATTCGTAGTTTTATTGTTGCGCCGTTTAAAATTCCATCATCAAGTATGGTGCCGACCTTGGATGTTGGCGATTATCTATTTGTTACGCGTTATAATTATGGCTTTCGTATTCCATTAACAGATATTCAGATAGCACCAGAGCGTGCAAAACGTGGAGATATAGTTGTATTTGATTATCCTGGTGATCGTAGTATTGATTATATCAAACGCATTGTCGGATTACCTGGTGATGATATTCGTTATGAAAATAATAAGCTTTTTGTGAATGGTAAAGAAATGCCATTAAGCAAAAAAGGCCCACGGGCTTATTTTTTGGGTGATGGCAGTGTGGATATGTCGACTGAATATGAAGAGCGTTTGTTCGATGTGAATCATGATGTGTTGCGTAAAAAATTCTCGATTAAAGATGGTGAGTGGAAGGTGCCAGCAGATAAATATATGGTGTTGGGTGATAACCGAAACAACTCTAGAGACTCACGCTTTTGGGGTTTTGTGCCGCAAAGTTACTTGGTAGGTAAAGCAGCAATTGTTTGGTGGTCTTGGGATGGTGCGAAGGGTGAAGTGCGCTGGAATCGTTTGGGAACCATACTTCATTAAAAGGTGCTATAAGTTAGACGAGGAGTATGTATGAGGAATGAGCAAGGTTTTTCGATGATTAAGATGATGTTTTGGGGTGCAATCATTGCTGCTGGTGTGATTTACGGCTACATGATTATACCTGTTTATAATGCCTATTGGAAGGTTCAGGATACCTTTGAAGGTGTATCCCGCTCGATGGCAGATAGCAGTGAAAGTGCGATTCGAGAACGCTTACCAGATTTATTTCATATCAAATATTTGGCTGCGGGTGAAGTACCACAAGAATTTTATGATAACTTGGAAATTAAAGCGGCAGATGGGCGTGTAGAAATTTCATCTTTTTATCATGTTACAGTTTGGTTGATAGGTCCTGTCGAAGGTGTAGACCCAAATTCTGATTATACAGAGTCTGATTTAAAGGGTATGGATAAATTACGTGCCAAATTACGGCAGGACTTTGACTTTGAACCTTATGCTAAGACTTCTAAATGATAGTGAGATCGCAGCAAGATTTAGAAAAGCGCATTGCAGTTAAATTTACGAATACTGAACTGCTTACTCGCGCATTAACGCATTGCTCGCATTCAACGTCACACATGGAGCGTTTGGAGTTTCTTGGCGATGCAGTTCTTGGTTTGGTTATTGCTGAACACTTGCATGATTTGTTTCCAGATGAAGCGGAAGGTCAGTTATCACGTTTACGGGCTGGATTGGTGCGTAAAGAAAGCCTTTATAAAGTGGCGCAACATTGGAATTTAGAGGCATACCTACAAGTTGGAGATGGAGAGCGCTCTGCACAGGGTGTGAAATCAACATCAATTATTGCCAATGCGGTGGAAGCGGTGATTGGTGCAGTATTTAAGGATGCAGGCTGGCGTGTTGCGCAGACTTTAATTTTGAAAGCATGGCAGCCGCTATTGAAAAACATGGATGTTTCGGATGCACGCGATGCCAAAAGTCATTTGCAAGAATATACGCAAGCCAAAGCTTGGGGATTGCCTGTATACAAGGTTTGTGATTTGGGCATAAATCATAAACCACGCTTTGAAGCAGAGTGCTGGATTAAAAATAAATTATGTGGTGCGGGTTTTGGCGAACGAAAGAAGGTGGCTGAATTGAATGCCGCGCAACAAGCACTGTTATCGTTTGGTGGTGAGGTTGATACATGAATTTGTGGTTGTGGCGTAGCCGGTGGATGGCTTTTTTCCATGATATTTTATGGATTCCATTGGCTTTAGTTTTAGCCTTTTGGGTACGCTTTAATTTGGAAAGTATTCCTTCCAGTAATCAATCAGGCATGTGGTCTATGTTGTTTGTTTGTTTGGTAGTTCAAACGACATCTTTTTGGTTGTTTCATTTGTATCGTGGTATTTGGCGCTTTGCTTCTATTCCCGATTTATTACGCATTATGCGAGCAGTTTCTGTAGGTGTATTGATTTCATTCGCAGTGCTTTTTATTTGGTTGCGTTTGGAAGCTATTCCACGTTCCGTGATGCTGTTATACCCCATGTTCTTATTGATGGGCTTATCTATTCCACGCTTACTGTATCGTTGGCTTAAAGACCATCATATGGGCTTTGCAGGTAAGCAAGGTAAACGTACATTGATTATAGGTGCAGGGCAGGCAGGGGAGCTTTTACTACGCGACTTACTTAAACATGAAGACTATATGCCGGTTGGTATGTTGGATGATGATGAGCGCAAACATGGTATGGAAATTCATGGCGTGCGTGTTTTGGCTAAGCTGGATGAGTTAGAAAAATATATTCGTGTTTTATCGGTTGATATGGTCATTCTAGCAATACCTTCTGCTTCTCATACAACGCTACAACAACTGATGCAGGTTTGTTCTTTGCATAGTATTTCCTGTCGTATTTTACCAACATTGTCTGAATTAGAAGGGGCTAAGGTAACGGTTGGACAATTGCGAGATATGCGTATTGAAGATTTATTGGGGCGCGCAGAAATTCAACTGGATGATTTTGAGGTAAATAGTTTTTTGGAAGCGAAGTGTGTTTTGGTGACAGGAGCAGGCGGCTCGATTGGTTCCGAATTGTGTCGTCAGATTTTGGCTTTCCAACCATCACAATTATTGATGTTTGATCATGGCGAATTTAATTTATACAGCATTGATCAAGAATTATCAGGCAAGCATGATGCAGTGATTTCAATTTTGGGTGATATGCGTGATGAGTCTCGTATGCGTTGGGTATTTGAAACATGGCATCCTGATGTAGTTTTTAATGCGGCAGCTTACAAACATGTACCTTTGGTAGAAGGAAACCCTGCTGAAGGAGTGAAAACGAATGTTTTGGGAACCTGTCAGTTGGCTGATATTGCGGTGGATTATAACTGTCATAAATTTGTGCAGGTCTCAACGGATAAAGCGGTCAATCCTGCTAATGTTATGGGTGCGAGCAAACGAGCGGCAGAGATTTATTGTCAGAATTTAAATCAACGACAGCCGAAAACAGCCTTTATTACAACACGTTTTGGTAATGTTTTAGGCTCTGCTGGTTCGGTCGTACCACTGTTTAAAAAGCAAATTGAGCACGGTGGTCCGGTTACAGTGACGCATCCTGATATGACCCGTTATTTTATGACAATTCCAGAAGCCGTTAGCCTTATTCTACAGGCGGGAAGTATGGGTTCTGGCGGTGAGATATTTGTGCTTGATATGGGCTCGCCTATGAAAATCACAGACTTGGCAGAGCAGATGATTCATTTATCAGGTTTGCAGTTAGGCAAAGATATTGAAATTCAATTTACAGGTCTACGCCCAGGTGAGAAAATGTATGAAGAACTTTTTCATAAACAGGAAGCATTGGTAACTACGACACACCCCAAGATTATGCTTTCAGGCAGCCGTGATGTGAATTGGAATGACTTGCAGGATATGTTGCGCCGTTTACAAGCAGCGTGCGTGGCACGTGAGGTAGAGTCTGTCAAAGTGCTACTTAAAGAGCTGGTGCCTGAATTTGTTGCGAATAAATGCAGTGATGATATTGCTGAGCAAGGGAAGGTATTGCACTGAATGCAGTCGTAGTAATAACATGTGTTGATGTAGTGGTGTTTGCGCCATTGCATATGTTGTATACATATCAATGGCCAGCTGAGCTTGGCACGCCATTAAAAGGCATTCGTGTGCGTGTGCCATTGGGTTCAGGTGAACGTATTGGGGTGATACAACGTATTCATCAACAGCCAATGTCAGATACCTATAAGTGTGTGCTAGATCGTTTGGATATTTCTCCCCTATATGATGATGTACAGCAACGTTTTTTGCAGCGTTTAGCACAATATTACCTTGCCAGTGAAGGGCAGGTTTGGGAAATGGCGTTGGCGTGGGCAGCGGATGATAAACGGCGTTTTCGATATACCGATAAACAGGCTTTAAGTCAGTTTGATGAAACGTTGGCTCAGTGCTTTCACAGTAAAGCAGCAATTTCTTTGCAAACGATTGTGAAGCGTTGCGATACACATCCTCAATACCGTGTTTTACAAGCCTTGCAGGCAGGCTGTTTAGAAGAGCGTACTCAAGATAGTTCACAAGAAAATATTGTTATAGAAAAAACGCCCGATGGTGTGCATACATTGCTTCCCAAACAATCAGATGCCTGTTATCAAATCATTGATGCAGGATTGAGCTTTCGAAGTTTCTTATTATTTGGGGTGACAGGATCAGGAAAGACTGAGGTTTACCTGCGCGCTGCAGAACAGCATGTTAAAGAAGGCGGTCAAATTCTCATTTTGGTGCCTGAAATTGGGTTGACTCCGATGTGGTTATCGCGTTTATCGGCACGCTTTAAACGTTTGGCAACATGGCATTCGGCGATGCCACATGTTGAGCGCATTGCCGTGCGTCATGATTTGGAACATTTAGATGTATTGATTGGCACACGTTCGGCTCTTTTCTTACCCTTGCCACGCTTATCCATGATTGTGGTGGATGAGGAGCATGATAGCTCATTTAAACAGCAAGATGGCGTGGGTTATTCGGCGCGTGATATGAGTTTACTGTTAGCTCAGGAGAAGAATATTCCTGTGGTACTTGGTTCGGCAACACCGAGCTTGGAGAGCTGGCGACAAGTAAACACAGGTTCAATGACATTGCTTGAGCTTCCAGAGCGTGTTTCGGGTCATGCCGCGATTACCCCTGAAATCATTGATATGCGTGGTCATCATGCGATATTATCAGAGACTTTTTTACAAGCATTAAGGGATGTAAAAGCTGCTGGCAGGCAGGCGATTGTCTTTCTGAATCGGCGTGGTTATGCCCCAGCTTTGCAATGTACGGCATGTGGTCATGTGCCCGAATGCCATGCTTGCTCAATTCGTCTAACATTGCATCGAAGAGCAGGGCAATTACGTTGCCATAGTTGCGATTATAAACGTCGTGTACCCCGTGTATGTGAGTGTTGTGGTGAAGATGCGTTATTGCCATTGGGGGCGGGCACTGAAAAAATAGATGAATTATTAAGTGAGTATTTACCAGAATTAGAATTTGCACGTTTTGATCGGGATGTGGTGCAAAGCCAAACACAACTCAAACAAACGCTACAGCAATTTGCACAAGGAGAATTGGATTGTTTGGTTGGCACACAAATGTTGGTGAAAGGGCATCATTTCCCTAATGTGACCTTGGTAGGTGTGGTCAATGCCGATCTGGGGCTTCATTTACCTGATTTTAGAGCAGGTGAGCGTTGGTGGCAGCAAATGACGCAGGTGGTTGGTCGGGCAGGGCGAGGTGATTGCCCTGGGCGCGTATTGATTCAAACATGCAATCCTGATGCGCCATGGCTATCGCGTGTGGGAGATGTTCAGGCACGTACTATTCTTGATGAAGAACAACAGCTTCGTGAAGTATTGGCGTTTCCTCCCTTTGGACGTTGGGTACGCATTGTTTTTTCTGCACGAGATTTGCATCGTGCTCAAAAAGCGGCGGATGCGTTGGCTGAGGTTTTGCATCAATGGAATCAAGTAAAAGTCAGTGGTCCTATGCAGTGTGCGATGGAACGAGTAGCAGGGCGTTTTCGGGTCGAGTTGTTGCTGCGTGATGCGACGCGGAAGATATTGCCTTGGAAACTTTCACCTGTTTTGAAGGCTGTTGCCATACCGTCAGGCGTACGAAGACGGGTGGATGTAGATCCACAGGATATGATGTAATGTTTCCAATGGAGAATTTGAATGAGTGAGAATGTCATTCGCGTAGAAGGCGCACGTGTACATAATTTAAAAAATATCAGCATTGAATTACCACGTGATAAGCTGGTGGTGATTACAGGGGTATCAGGTTCAGGTAAATCATCCTTGGCTTTTGATACCTTGTATGCAGAAGGGCAACGCCGTTATGTGGAATCTTTATCGGCTTATGCAAGGCAGTTTTTGGGTATGATGGAGCGACCCGATGTTGATGCTATTGAAGGCTTATCGCCAGCTATTTCCATTGAGCAGAAAACCACCAGTCGTAATCCGCGTTCAACAGTGGGTACGATTACTGAAGTGTATGATTATTTGCGTCTCTTGTTTGCACGTATTGGGAAACCGCATTGTCATAGTTGTGGAAAGGCGATTACTGCCCAACCTGCCAGTGCTATTATTGAACAGTTATTGGCATTGAATGAGAATAGTAAGGTACAGATTCTTGCGCCGATTGCGCGGGGACGAAAAGGTGAGTTTCGCAAAGAATTGGAACAAGCTGGTAAAGATGGTTTTGTACGGGTACGTATTGATGGTGAGGTGATGCAGCTTGATGATGCGCCAGAGCTTAAAAAGAACATCAAACATCATATTGAGTTGGTGGTGGATAGGTTGGTCATTCGTGAGGGTATTCGTACCCGCTTGGCAGATTCAGTAGAAACTGCGCTACGTTATGGTGATGGCATGTTGATTGCGCTGATTGGCGCTGATGAACGATTATATTCTGAACATTATGCCTGTGATGATTGTGGTATTTCTTACCCTGAATTGGAGCCAAACCTGTTTTCATTCAATTCACCTGCAGGTGCATGTCCCAAGTGCGATGGTTTGGGCATACAAAGTGTTTTTGACCCTGATTTGGTTGTGCCAGATAGTTCATTATCATTGCAACAAGGCGCAATTGCACCCTGGAGCGGGCGAGAAACGGTCATGTTTCATCAGACATTGGCTTCTGTGGCAGAGCATGTAGGCGTATCGATGGATATGGCATGGCGCGATTTACCTGATGATGCAAAGCAACAAATTTTGCATGGTACAGGTCGAAAAAAAGTCGACTTTATTTATCAGACAGGTACGCAAAGTCGTACGGTTAGTCGTCCTTTTGAGGGAGTTATTCCTAATTTAAGTCGCAGGTATCGTGAAACGGGTTCCGAAGATGTGCGCGAGGAATTAGCGAAATATATCAATGCTATTGCTTGTCCGAACTGCGAAGGCTCGCGCCTTAATCGTGCTGCACGGCATGTGTTGGTGGGTGATTTATCGCTGCCAACGGTGTGTGCCTTGCCACTGCATGAAGCACAGCATTGGATAGAAAACTTAAAGCTTAATACACAAGATCAGGTTATTGCTGAAAAGGTCGTGGAAGAAATTGCTGCGCGTTTGGGTTTTATGATTGAGGTGGGTCTGAATTATTTAAGTTTGGAGCGCACTGCTGGCACGCTTTCTGGTGGTGAGGCACAGAGGATTCGACTTGCCACACAGATTGGTTCGGCACTAGTAGGCGTTTTATATATTCTCGATGAGCCTTCAATTGGTTTGCATCAGCGGGACAATGATAGATTGTTAGCAACATTGAAACGACTTCGTGATTTGGGGAACTCGGTGATTGTGGTTGAGCATGATGAAGACGCGATTCGTAATGCGGATTTTATTGTCGATATGGGGCCATTTGCAGGTGAGCATGGTGGTGAGGTTGTCGGGCAAGGAAGTTTGAAGGATATTTTGGCATCGAACACACTTACCTCAGATTATTTATCGGGTAGAAAATCTATTGCTATGCCCAAGCGTCGAAAAGTCGATAAGAAACATCCAATGATTGGTATTGAAGGGGCATGTGAACACAATTTAAAGGATATTACGGCATTGTTCCCTATTGGGCGGTTAAGCTGTGTTACAGGTGTATCAGGGTCAGGTAAATCGACGATGATTTTGGATACCTTATACCGTGCTTTTGCTCGCCATCAGGGGCTAAAAACCGATAGGGTTGGTCAGCATACATCGCTTATTGGTGCAGAGCTTATCAATAAAATCATTGATATTGATCAAAGCCCGATTGGGCGTACACCACGCTCCAATCCAGCGACTTATACAGGGATTTTTACGCCCATTCGTGAGTTGTTTGCAGGTGTACCTGAATCAAGAGCACGCGGTTATAAACCAGGTCGTTTTTCGTTTAATGTCAAAGGTGGTCGCTGCGAAGCATGTCAGGGTGATGGCATCATTAAAGTTGAGATGCATTTTTTACCTGATGTGTATGTGCATTGTGAGACTTGCCAAGGTAAACGTTACAATCGTGAGACCTTAGATGTGCGTTACAAAGGTAAAACCATTGATGACGTGCTGAATATGACGGTGGATGAAGGCTTTGAATTTTTTGAGGCGATTGCTCCTTTAAAAACGCGATTAAGTACATTGCAACAAGTGGGGTTGGGTTATATTCATTTAGGTCAGGCTGCAACCACACTTTCAGGTGGCGAAGCACAACGTGTGAAACTTGCCAAAGAGTTGGCAAGACGTGCCACAGGCGACACATTATATATCTTAGATGAGCCGACGACAGGTTTACATTTTGCCGATGTTGCGAAGTTGCTTGAGGTTTTACATGCTTTGGTGAATCACGGAAATACAGTATTGGTGATTGAACATAATTTAGATGTGATTAAAACAGCCGACTGGGTTGTCGATATGGGACCAGAAGGCGGCAATCGTGGCGGTGAAGTGCTTATTTCGGGCACACCAGAAACTGTCGTGGATTGCTCTAAATCGTGGACTGGAAAATATCTACAACATCATTTGTAATTTTTTATTGCTCTTGATGTAAAAAAGATGTGATGATTTCTTGCAGATTATGAGGGTGAAAAGGTTTTGATATTAATACGGAATTCTCAAATTTTTTAGCACCTTTGATACTAATAGATTGATCATAGCCTGTAGCAAATATAATAGGGATATCAGAGGTTATCTGACGTATCTTATGCGCTGCTTCAAGTCCGCCTAGTCTAGGCATAATCATGTCCATAATAATGACATGAAATTTCTCACTATGCTCTTTGAATACTTCAACTGCTTCCTGTCCGTCTCGTGCTAGAGTGAGTTTATAACCAAGGCTTTCAAGCATTTCAGCACATGTTTCACGCACTAGAGCATCATCATCGACCAATAAAATATGGACTTCCTGCAATAATTCTTTGGGATTATCATTTGGAATGATATTTTTGCTTTTGAGCGGTAAATATATATGCACGCTTGTGCCTTGATTTAGTTTGGAGTCCACCTCAATAACGCCATTATGATGACGAATGACGCCCAAGCTAGTTGCTAAACCAAGGCCACTGCCCATTTGTTTGGTGGTAAAAAAAGGATCGAAAATGCGGTCTTGATGGGTAAGGGGGATGCCAGAGCCATTATCTTGAATAGAAATATGAGCATATTCCCCAGTTCGCAATTTAGGATGCGTTATGCAAATTTCTGGGTGTTGGGCGGGATTAAAAATGTTCAGACGCATATGAATTGTGGGATTATTTTGCTTTTGACATGCATCAACTGCATTTTGAATGATATTTACGATGGTTTGTTGAAGTTGATCTGCATTGCCATGCATGGAATATTTTTCGTGTGCAAAATCTAGCGTAAAATTAATGTTTTCAGGCACAGTATGCTGGATGACTTTATTTATTTCTTTGAGGAATGAGTCGAGTGGAAAATCATACTCTTCAACTTTTTCAGTGTGAGAAAATGTCATCAGTTGTTTGACAATATCTGCTGCATCATTGGCCGCAATTTGAACCTTTTTCAAGCGTTCAGCCGTTTTGGGTAGCTCTTTAACCTCTCGACTTGCTAGATATAGATTACCCAGTATGCCAGCGAGCAAATTATTAAAGTCATGTGCAATGCCTCCAACCAATGTACTGAGTGCTTCGCGTTTTTGAATATTACGATATTGCTCTTCTAGTGTGAGTTGTTGAGAAATATCTTCTTGAATGATAACGGCGTGCTGAACTTGTGACTCGTGATCAATGACAATGGGAGCGATGCTAATACTGGCGATAAATAATGAGCCATCTTTACGTTTAATTTTCTGACGACCTTGCCAAGCTTTGGCAGAGCGTATGGTAGCTTTGATTTGTTTCTTAAAGTTGTCACCTTTCTTAGCATGCAGGCTTTGATATGTTTTTTTGTTCAGTACGTCGTCTTGACTCCAGCCTGTTTCCTTGCTGAAAGTTTGGTTTATATATTCAATATGACCAGACTGATCCACAATGATAATAGATTCAGCAGCTTGATTCATGGCTGAAATCAGTTGCGCTTGTTGTTTCTCTAAGTTTTGCCGTTGTTGCAATTCATCTTTCAGGCGAATGTTTATTGCTTTTTGTTTTGTGTTGACCCTAATATATTCGGTAAAATCTTGAATGGTAATAAGTATATGTTCATGGTCATCCAGTAAGCTTAGCGTAGTTCGCTGAATGCGTAGGGAGCCATCTGGCAAAGAACAGGGGATGAAGTAGCCATGCAGTTGTGCAGAGAAAACAATAGGGACTGAATTTTCTTTCAACATATCAATGCGCATTTTGATATGCTGTTGGTTAAATTTATCGAAGGTTTCAAAGATATTTTTCCCGATCAATGCTGTTGCAGTGATGCCAGACCAATATTCCAAGCGTTGATTCCAAAAAACAATATTTCCTTGTGAATCAGTGATACATGCACCTTCAGAAATAGCGTTAAGCAGATTGAATTGTGCATTCATGCCGCGATTTCTTTATCTAAAAGCTGTAATAGTGCTTCAAAGGAAGTAACATGAAAAAATAGGGCTACGCTACCTTTGACATTAAGGTCATGAATTTTAAATATGGTTTCAGCGATTAAAATAGAATCATTTTCTTGATCTCCGATATCCAGCAGTTTATCAAGATCTCCTTCAATATAGTCGGATACAGAATAATTTAGTGTGGCTTGTAACATGTTGGAAATCGTTCCCATAACACCATTGATGAGAATATTGCCTACCTCGTTGAGGACTCCAATTTTCAACTCATCCATAGCAGGAGAGTCTTCAGGTTCATCAGTGAGGCTCGAGACCAGTTTTGCTGCAGATTCTTTTGGGAATATAAGTACAGCGTTGCCGTCAAATTCCCCTGAAAATTGCATGTTAACACTTGAAATATCTTGGAAATCTTCAGGAAAATGGTGGCTTATACGTTCTTTTTGTATAAGACAAACTTTAGGCACGTGCAATTGTATATGATGATTAATCATACTATTTAGAGATGCAGCAGCGCGCCCTATACCGATATTAACGAATTCTGTTAGGATATCTATTTGTTCAATTGTTAATGTTATCATAATGTTACCTTATAAGCGCATATTCAAGGGCTGCTAAGAGTTCATCTTGTTTGGGTGGTTTATTTAAATAAGCAAGGGCTCCCAACTGCATGCAGCGTTCTGTCACGCCTTCTTGAATATCTGCTGTTAGAACAATGACTGGAATATTGATGTTTTTTTCTTGGATGCTTTCGAGTACCTCAAAACCATCCATTTCAGGCATGACCAAATCAAGAAAGATAACATCAGGAGACTTGCTTTTGATGATTTGCATGCATTCTAAACCATTAGAGGCTTCTAAAATTTCATGTATGTCGGAATTTAGAATTTTACATGTACGGTTGCGTAAAAATTTGGAATCATCAGTAACTAAAATCTTTGCCATAGTTTCTCCTTGCTGCATGGGAATCAAGCAAGAATAAAGCCATTATTTAACAGTTTTTATGATGCTTCCATTTTTGGGTGTTTGTTTTAGTCCCATACCATTGAGTGCAGCAATACGATCTGCAGTGAAACGACCGAGTATTTGATGAGACTGGCGTGCCAGTGATAACCAAGAATCGCCTTTTTTCCATATATGTAGGGCAATACGAGGAATGCCACCAGATTTTTTCTCATCATAAGGTTGCAACGAATTTCGGATGGCTTTGAAGTCATCCTCGTACTGAGCAATATCTGTGCGTGGTGCCCACATAAAGAGCAGGAATGCTTGTGAGTCTTTAAGCCATACCGTGGCATCAATATAAGCCTTGCTTACGTGTGGCGCACTGGCTTTTATGCGTGCATGGGCAGACGGGTAACCCAATACGTTGCCTGATGTAAGCCCTTCAATGTGACGCTTGGGAAAGATGCTTTTTAGTACTTCTGCAGCAGTGCGGCGCTTACTTAAAGATTTGATGGAAAGCTCGAAATAGACCTTTTTTTGACGGATGCGAGCGGTGACAGCTTGTGGCGTGTTTTTAATTACCCAACGTTTGGGAAATTTAAGTTGTAAATTCAAGTCTGGGTGTAAAAAACGCTGTCCAACAACAGCACCTTGTTCGGGGTTATCTGCATAAGGATAACCATTCACTGCTGCTAACATGCGTTGGTGATTGATTAAACCTTCATTGCCTGATGTACGAGCTTGTTGGCTTGCAAGTGCAATGCGCTTTTTGGTTTCTGGATGACTGGCAAAGGCACCGTGATACTCATTCACTTTATCACCAACATCTTTTTTCTCTTTTTTATCAATATCTTCTAAGCGTTTAAGTGTTGCCAATAGTTGTATGACCGCAGCTGGGTCATAACCTGCTTTGGGAATGTATTTGATAGCCAAATCATCGGCTTGCAACTCTTGCTTGCGACCATAACCACTGATAAAAGAGGCTGCCAAAAGATTGGTAAAGTTGGATGTACCAGTTGGCATAGGTACAAAAATTGAAGTGATAGTCATACCCAGTTGATAGCCTTGGATTTGGGTATAACGCTGCACAGCATGACGGGCGGTAACATGTCCAATTTCATGCCCTAGCACAGCCGCTAATTCAGCTTCGCTATTTAAATGATTTAAAAGTCCTCTATGAATATAGATGTGTCCACCAGGCAGGGCAAAGGCATTGATGGTGGCATTATCGACGACTCTAAAGTGATAAAAAAGTTCAGGTCGATCAGCAACTTTGGCAACACGTTGTCCCACTTCATTCACAAACACTGCAAGGGGGTCTTTTTCATCCAGTAATGGAAGTTGTTGATTGTATTGGGCTGCTAGTTTTAGTCCCAATGCCAGCTCAGCCTTTTCTGACATCAAAACAAAGTCTTTGTTTTTACTTGCAGGGTTGGTTGCACAACTGGAGATGAGTGTGGCAAAGATGAGAAATAAGATGTGTTTTATAGACATTATTGCAGCTCCAAATCAGTAGGAGAATATAGTGCTAAGAAAAACTTATTTTTGCTAGATATGCGAATTTTTCCACGCACAGTGATTTTTTGATTTACTTTAACATTTGGTGGTTGTTGAAATAGTTTTCTGCGCGATTTTGGAATACTTATATATAATTTTCCAAGCTTAAACTGCCAACCTTTTTTATCGGTAATCTTTTCAACTTTACCTTGCACAACGTGAAATTGCCCAATGTTTTTCTCTGACACTTTCCGAGCCTTCAATAGCCTGAAACGTGATGTGTTCCAAATACCCAGCTTTTGAGTGCGAGCAATACGCTCTTTTCTCAATAGTTTTCTTGTCCAACGAACATTGGGTTCAAAGGTATAGACATGGGCATAGCCTTGTTGCACAAGCCAGCCATTCACCCATAAACCATTACGCATCCAGACTTGTGCGAGTGTACGTTTGTAACGATCTTTCTTTTCTTTATCAAAGCGTAGGCGTACTTGTTTGCCAAGAATAAGTTTTGTTAGAGCCTCTTTGGCTTTGTTACCGCCGATTTGTGCCGGTGCATCCCTATGGAGGATTTCAGGGGTATTGAGTCCGAGGAAACGTATTTTCTCACCCTGACGTGTTTTGAATGTGTCGCCATCATAAACCTTAGCAACAGTTACCCAACGTTCCTCTCCAATCAAAGATAGTGTGCCTGCCGATGCGAAGCTTGGCAGGCAGAGTATAGAAAGCAGCGTGAGTGCTTTCATATATACTTTAAAATAAGCTATGATTGTAGGCTTCCTACAAGTTCATGGTAGGCACTCATGCCGTGACGTGTGAGATAATTACGTAAATCATCGCAGACCTTGCCGCAAATAAGCGGATCGTAAAATAGCCCTGTACCAAGCCCAAGTGCATCAGCGCCTGTGATGGCAAACTCAATGGCATCATTGCCTGTGGTCAGACCACCTTGTCCCAAGATGGGGATGTTATGTTTGGCAGAAATAGCACGGGTTTGGTGAATTTTCCATAGTGCGACAGGCTTAATGGCTGGGCCTGATAGTCCGCCAGAGGTATTGCCTATGATGGGCGCGCGCTTTTCAATATCCACAGCCATACCGACCAATGTATTAATCACTGAAAGTCCATCTGTACCTGCTTCAATAACCATACGCGCAGTTTCTGCAATATCAGCATTGTTGGGAGATAATTTGGTAATCAAAGGTTTGCTAGTCATAGGACGCATGGCGGCGACCACTTTCGCTGCCATTTCAGGGTTATTACCAAAATGCACACCGCCTTCTTTGACATTGGGGCAAGAAATATTGATTTCAATAGCAGTGACAGGTGAATCATCATACATCGCCGCCACTTCGGCATAATCTTCCAGAGAAGAGCCATTGGCATTTGCCCAAAATTGGGTTTCGTGATGGGGAAGTTTGGGAAGAATTTCATCAATCACATAACGTGTGCCAGGATTTTGCAGACCAATGGCATTAAGCATACCAGAAGGTGTTTCATAAACGCGATGTGGAGCGTTACCCATGCGTGGTTCAACCGTTGTGCCCTTGAGAATAACAGCACCAACATCTTTGTTTGAGAAACCTTCTATGCGAGTGTATTCCTCACCAAATCCTATACAACCTGAGAGTAGCACCAAGGGCGTTTGTAATTTTAATCCTGCAAAAGAGGTGGAAATATCTGGGGAAGTTGATTCAACAGTCATGCGGCAAGCATAGCGTTTTTAATCTTGAAACACACATGCCTTATTTATGGTCTAAAGTAACGGGTATGGAGATTACTATGAAAAATATATATTCGATGATGTGTTTGATGTTGATATGCGTGCTGTTTCCTCTTCAAGGTTTTGCTGGTGATAAGCTTAAGGCGCAGAATAAAGTAAGTGAAGCACGTGATGTTATTGTAGATATTATGAGTAAACCTGATGAAGGTATTCCGCCAAAGTTGTTGCGTAAGGTCGCTGCAGTAGCAATTTTTCCAGATGTTGTGAAAGCGGGGTTTGTATTGGGTGGAAAATATGGGCGAGGTGTGATTCTTAAACATAACCCCAAGCGTAATACATGGTCAGCACCTGCTTTTTATTCTATTGGTGCTGCATCCATAGGCTGGCAAATTGGAGCGCAATCAACGGATTTGATACTTTTAATTCGTAGTAAACGTGGTTTGAAATCGCTGATGAATAGTGAGTTCACCTTGGGTGCTGATGCTGCTGTTGCGGCAGGCCCTGTTGGTCGTAGGGCAGAGGCTTCAACCGATGCTAGTTTGAAAGCAGAAATTTTATCGTACTCACGGAGTCGCGGTTTATTTGCAGGTGTTTCGTTAGAAGGGGCAAAAATCAATGTTTTGGAAGCATATAACCATGCATATTATGGTAAAAAACTAAGCCCTAGCGATATTTTATTGCGACATAAGTCGCTTGCTCCGAAATCAGGCGTTCGTTTGATTCATACCCTAACAAAAGCAGCAAAATAGCTTAATGTTTGAAGTGAAATTGATGCAAGAATAACGCGTTGATTTATCACTCGGCTTGTTGAATGCCTGCCAGATACCATGTTGGATTATCGCTTTTGGGCGAATGACGGAAAATCCAAGTTTCATGCATTTCATGGGCTGGTGAAGTAATATTTTCAGCTTCATCATTCAGGGTTTCTTCCTTGAGCATGGCATGGAATGCAATGGCAGCCCATTCATCATCAGATTCAATCCAGCTATCAATCATGCTTGCTTCAAGCATGGCGACTTCAGTACGCGTTTGAACTTTACCCAATGCTTGCATATCAGACTCAATTTTATCTGCCACTTCCTTTGTACAAAAAGAATGAATGTCTTGCATGTCTTTTTTATCCCATGCTGTTTGCATGCGTATAAAAATATTTTTGGCAGCAGGGATGAAGTGTGCCTCATCAATATCTGGGCGTAACATGTGATCAGAAATTTGTGGTGAGGTCTCTGAAGATGTAAATAAATCGGGCTGCGTGGGTGTATTTTGTTGTTGACCAGCGTAGGCATAAGGCTCTGTACTAGCTTGTGTGTTACGGCGCATAAACCAAAGAAATCCAAAGATGATGGCACCAATAACAAAAATATCGAAGAAATTAATGCCTTCAAATGCACCACCGAAGAACATCGCTCCCAAAAGACCACCAAGTGCCAAACCGCCAAGCATGCCCATCATGCCACCACGAGCTCGTGTTGCTGTACCTTGTTTGTTTGGTGCAGTTTTTTTCTGTTGAGACATGCGCGGGGTAGGAGCAACACTTCGTTTATGAAAACTTTTACCAAAACTAGAACCCATGCCAAAACGTTTGGCTTCGGCATCATTTGCACCAGAGATAACCAAACAAAATATAGCTAACATACTAAAAGCCAAAAGTTTTTTCATGATGTTTCTCCAGTGGTGTAACGTAATTGTGCAAGTCTTGCTTCAAACATAGCATGACGAAGTGGGCGATTTTTGATGCTTTGCAACTCAGATGCAAGCTGTTTCTTTTGTTGCAAGCTAATGGGTTTGGCTTCGGGCATAGTTTTTTCGGGTTGAATACCAGCTACACCTTGCACACGGGTAAATATTTTGGCGATGCGACCGATACGTGCTTGCTCGAAACAAGATTTTCGGATGTCATCACGTAGAAAAACAATTTGCTGTGCCATGGTAGAATGACTAACTGCAATAATCAGTGTGCTACTGCCATCAGCACTGGGTTTGAGTTCAATAGGCTCGGTGCGTTGTGCTAGCATAGGACCAACAACATGCGGCCATAACCTGCGTAAACGTGATAAACCAACCAGTTGATCCAAGCGTTCTACGCCCAGAATTTCAGCTAAGTTTTGATGAATGTCAGTGAGTTTTGAACGTGCTCGAACAGCTTTTTTAGCCATGATTATTTAGCATATTAAAAGGGAAGTTTCTTGCCACCAAGAATGTGGACATGCAGATGAAAGACTTCCTGACCTCCACCTTCACGGACATTGATGACAATGCGATAACCCGCCTCAAGTTTAAGCACATCATTGGCAATATGATTTACTTTGCTCATTAAAGTGCCAAGCAAGTCTGGATTTTCAACATCTGCCAAGGTCGGAATATGTATTTTGGGAATGACCAATACATGGGTGGGTGCTTTGGGATGAATATCGTGAAAAGCGAAGATATCATCATCTTCGTAGACTTTATCCGATGGAATACTGCCATCAATAATTTTACAAAACAGACAATCGCTCATAAACATCTCCTAATAAGTGTGAAGTTTAGCTTTGAGATGGTGATTCACCAGCTAAAATGAGAGCTTCTTTCTCAAACTTTGAGAGCTTCTTTATTTTAATCTCTGCTTTAAGGGCATCAGAATGATTGCCAACCTGTTGTTGATAAACCAATGTAAGTGGCGATTTACCACGTAGAAACTTCGCACCTTTCCCTGATTTATGTTCCTTAAATCGTCGCTGCACATCGGTAGTGATACGGTAATCCCCCCATTATTAACATCAGTCAAAAGTAGAGGGTTGTTAAGCAGCTAA
>CAJXLC010000012.1 GCA_913055645.1 uncultured Pseudomonadota bacterium
CTAGCCCATGCTTTTTCAGAAACCTCGCGTCGCTTTCCGCTGTTGCCGGTAGAATCTTCATAATAAAATACCCCTGTATCAAGGTCGAATGCAATATCTTTAATGTCTGGTGCTGCCTTGCTAATATAATCATAGCTTAACAGCATCATGCTTTCAAGATTATGCGCGAAATCTCCTTCTTTCCACTTCAAGCCTTCGAGATTCCACTCACCTTTCTTGATACCTTTTACCTGTTTAGGATGCTGACGTATGTGATCTGTGCCACCAAAACGGATTGCAGTCGAAAGCATATTCTCTAATCTACGGAAATGCGCAATAGGACTAAGGCCTGCGGCATCACTAACGAATACCTTCCCTGAATTAAATGCGTAGTTAGCAACGGCATGATGTCCACCGCCGCACAGGTGGCTTAGGTTTGACTAATAATCATAGCCACTATGAATGATCCCTGTGCACAAAGGGTTTTATGCTAAATTTGTTACCTCATCAATGTGCTCATTCTTATCATAGATAGAGCGTTGTAACATTTCCATCTCCACCCCTGAGGATATGATTTTCTTATGCTCATTCATCAGTAATGTGTCTTTCTGGTCGGTTATTTTAATGTGATAGTAAACACCGTAAAAATTAAAATTTGACTTGAATGTGAGGAATTGTACATTTTAGTTGTACACATTGAGTGAAAAGTGAGCGCATCCTTATTTTTTCTTATTGTAAAAAAGCATTTGTTTTCAAGGGTTTATAGTGGATTTTCAGGGTTGGTATTTTAGTCTCCCTGAAGCGCCACCAACCCAAAAGTTTGCAATCGACACCAGACCTCGTTGCAATTTAAATTAGCAGGTTAATCCAATTCAATAGAGTACAGCGCTGTAATAAGGCGACGGGCTGGATCCAATCGGGCGTGAGTGAACTTGCTGATTTGTTGATTCTAAAATACCACGCACTGGCTGATGCTAAACATGAGCTGGGAGATATTAAGTCGATTCGAGATACCTTTGTAGGTTTTCAACCGTATCTGTATGAAAATGCTGCCGCGTAGGAAACACAAAGGTTAAATAGAAGAAGAAGGGTGCTGAGGCTTATTTATGGGAGGGAAAGTTTTGTCTCTCCCATATATCTCCCATCAGGACAAATAAAAAGGGAGCCAAAAGGCTCCCTCTTTCTATTAAAAGTCATTGTATATTAATAACTTATATATGGTGGCCAGACTTGGAATCGAACCAAGGACACAGGGATTTTCAGTCCCTTGCTCTACCGACTGAGCTATCTGGCCAACTGTGCATAGTGCGTCAGCGGCGCGATTTCTAGGGCGAAGTGGGAGAAGATGCAAGGATTAGTTTCCGATTGGGTGATTCGTCGCTATCCTGCCGCCCACTACAAATGATTGATAAGTATGTTTGGGGGTAATAATGGCCATTAAATCTGATAAGTGGATTCGCCGTATGGCACAAGAAGAAGGCATGATTGAGCCATTTATTGATGGGCAAGTGAAACACTGTGAAAATGGTGGGGGCTTGGTTTCTTATGGCTTATCATCCTATGGTTATGATGTGCGCTGTGCGGATGAGTTTAAAATATTTACCAATATTAATTCTGCGGTTGTTGATCCGAAGGATTTTGATGAAAATAGCTTTGTTGATGTAAAATCCGATGTTTGCATTATTCCGCCCAATTCATTTGCTTTGGCACGTACCGTTGAATATTTACGTATCCCGCGCTCGGTTCTGACGATTTGCTTGGGTAAATCAACCTATGCGCGTTGTGGTATTATTGTGAATGTCACACCATTAGAGCCTGAGTGGGAAGGTCATGTGACGTTAGAGTTTTCTAACACAACACCATTACCAGCGAAAATTTATGCGGGTGAGGGCGTGGCGCAATTCTTATTCTTCGGAGGCGATGAAGATTGTGAAACTTCCTACAAAGATCGTGCGGGCAAATATCAGGGGCAAACGGGCGTAACGGTGCCAAAACTATAATGCGTTTATCCAATATTCTTTCCAATGCGGACAAACCGCTTATCTCATGTGAATTTTTTCCACCTAAGACAGATAAAGGTGAAGAAAATCTATGGAAATGCTTGCATGAGCTTCAATCTATAAATCCTGCTTATGTTTCTGTAACTTATGGTGCTGGGGGCACAACTCAAGAGCGCACCAAGCGCATTGTTTTGGGTATCAAGGAAAAAACAGGCTTATCGCCTGTAGCGCATTTGACCTGTGTTGGCTCCACTACAGAGCAGTTGGGCACATTGCTGGATGAATATGTTCAAGCAGGCATTGAAAATATCTTGGCTTTGCGTGGTGATGCACCAGAAGGGCAAGATAGCTTTAAAGCCACAGAGGGTGGTTTTTCCTATGCGACTGACTTGATTGATTTTGTGCATGAGCGTGGTGATTTTTCGATTGCATGTGCGACCTATCCAGAAGGACACCCTGAATCGAAGGGTGGTGTTGCCGATGATATTCGTTATTTGAAAATGAAGCAGGATAATGGCGCGATATGCGCGGTAACCCAATACTTCTTCGATAATGATACATTCTTTCGCTTTCGTGATGCGGCAAGCAAAGCTGGCGTTACGATACCATTGATTCCAGGTATGATGCCCATTTTGAATTATGAGCAAATTGTACGTTTTTCAGCCATGTGTGGTGCTTCAATTCCTGCTTTTGTGCATGAGAAAATGCAGCCGATTCAAGCTGATTTGGATGCTGTGAAAGCTTTGGGTATTGAGTTAGCAACCAAACAATGCCAAGAATTGTTAGGCAATGATGTTGCAGGGCTGCATTTTTATACCCTGAACAAATCGGAAGCAACGATTGCAATTGCCAAAGAGTTGTGAGTTTATGTATTAGAAGTTTTTGACAAGCTGTAATGCGGTGCTTATAGTGCCGCGCTCTTTGCTGCTATGGCAAAGAAACTATAAAGAACATACCTAGCTCTGGAAGCGCAAACAACCAGGGCGTACTTAAGGTACACCGAGAGGGCGCCGTGTATTACGAAACTATTTTTATCGTGAATCCTGATGTTTCACAGGAAAACACTGAAGAATTAACCAATGCTTTGGTTGAACGTGTTGAGAAGGCCGCTGGCCGTATTGTGAAACGCGAATATTGGGGCTCACGTCCATTGGCATACAGCATTGCCAAACGCAAACGTGGACATTATGTATTGTTGGTCACCGATGGTGAACCAGCTGCAATCCAAGCTTTAGAAGCTGCGATTCGTCTTGAAGAACGCATTATGCGTTTCTTAACTACCCGCTTAACTGAACTTTCAGATGCGCCATCACCATTGATGCGTCGCAAGTCTGCACCTGCTGAAGAAGCTGCATCAACTGATGAAGCTGCTGCTGAAGAGAAGACTGAAAAAACTAAAGCGGAAACCAAAACAGAAGAATCTGTAGAGGCGAAAGTGGAAGAAAAGACTGAAGCTGCTGCAAGCAGTGAAGAAGCTTCTGCCTAAAAACGATCATCTGGTTCGACTGCAAGGTCGAGTCGATGATATTCATCAACGTTGGACCCCAGACGGAAGTTTGGCAGTGGTTGCTTCGTTGGTGATTCATAGGCCGCATTTGGGCGCACAGCGTGCCAATGTTGTCGATGAACAACCGATGCCGTTGCGTGCGGTGGGAAAAATAGCTGAACAGTTGGCACAGTGCCAAGATCAGGAAATTTCCATTCAAGGTACGCTCCGCCGTCGTTACTATAGCCGAGATGGCGAGCAACGATGGGGACAGGTTGAGATATGGGTAGATGTTTGCGACCCGAAAATTTGAAATCTCAGGAGAGATGAAGATGAGTGAAGAAGTAAAAACAACTGAAACTAAAACTGCTGCGCCAGCGGCTGCAGCATCAACTGATCGTCCAGCGCGCCCAGCGCGTCCAGCGGCATCAGGTGATCGTCGCCCAGCGCGTCGTCCAGCCGGTGGTGGACGTTTTCAGCGTCGTCGTAAATTTTGTAAGTTCTGTGCTGATAAGAGCATGAACATTGATCATAAAGATCCAGTGTTGTTGGGTCAGTTCATTACTGAACGTTACAAAATTTTGCCATCGCGTGTAACGGGCACATGTGCAAAACATCAACGTAGCCTAACTACAGCCATCAAACGTGCGCGTGTATTGGCGTTGTTGTCGTTTACACCATTGCATCACGACTAAGTTGCTTTACATCTTAACATTCACACACAGGTATTGTTAGGATGATGCTATGATTGAAGAACCACGTTCTTTATCACCTATCGCCAGTTTTATACTGACGAAGCACGTAGCATGTGCAGCATTGGCATTGGTTTTGTTGAGCGCGATGGTGTGGTTTCCCATGCTATTTGCCTCCATTCCAATATTGGCATTGTTGTTCAGCTTTGTTGCGGTGGCATTGCATATGTTGACACCCGCGTTGTTTGCGCTGATTTTTATGGGTGGCGGCATGCGTTATACCCTACAAGTGAGTGGTTTGGTGGCATTTGCGGTGATAGCGTTTAGTGGTTTTAATGTGTTGTTGGGATTCATGGTTGGTTTGTTTTACTGTGTCTTGCCTGCTTTGGCAGCGAATAGTTTAAGGCAGATGGGTGGCGTAAGTCGCAGTGCTTCACAACTGGCTTTGGGTATGTTTGTTGCGGTGATGGTCGCATTATTGATGGGCAGCCAATCGCAGGATTTGGGCATGCATGCTTTTGTGGATCAGTTGCTAGCTCCGATGTTTGAAGCGATGCATAATGGTAGTGTGCAAGCTGGGGCAAATCAGCTTGATGAAAAGGCTTTGCAGCAGACACAGGTTTTATTGAGTTGGATCATGCCGGGTTTGATGGCATTTAGTTTGTGGATGGTGTGGTGGTCGAACGTATTGTTAGCACGAAAAGTGGCGATGCGTTATGGGTTTTACACTGGTGATACTGGAACGTTATTGTCATTGCGTTTTGGTAAACCAATAGCTTATGCATTGATGTTGAGCCTTATTGTGGCAAATATTGATGCGGGTTCTGTACAATATATAGCGGTTAGCTTGGCATTGATGCTGGCTGGAATGTTGTCTGTACAGGGTGTTGCGGTAGCGCATGTGTGGTTAAAAGCACATGGTATGCAAGTGGTTGTCGTGATGATGTATGTGTTGTTGTTTATATGGTTCATGATGGTGATTCCATTCATTATCTTGGGCATGTTGGATATTTGGTTTGATTATCGTCGGAATAAGAATCCGACACTTGGAGGATAGTGATGCAGTTGATTCTATTGGAACGTGTTGATGGTCTAGGAAATGTTGGTGATGAAGTAAATGTGAAGCCTGGTTATGGCCGCAACTTCTTATTGCCACAAGAAAAGGCTATTGTTGCCAATGATGGCAACCGTAAAGTTTTTGAACGTCGTCGTACGGTGCTTGAAGCCAAGCATCAAGATGAATTGGGCAAAGCTCAAGTGATAGCTACGAAATTGGCGGACCTTGAATTGTCTGTGATTCGTGCAACATCGGATGGCAAGAGCCTATATGGTTCTGTAACAAGTAATGACTTGGCTGCTTTGATAGCTGATGCAGGTTATGAGGTTGCACGTCGCTTTATTTTATTGGATGAGCAAATCAAGACAGTGGGTGAGCATGCATTCCGTGTTCGTTTGCATCCAGATGTAACGGCTAGCCTATCCATTAAGGTTGAAGCTGAAAGTCTATAACTTATATGAGATTATATATGCGCATGGATTTTTTTGAGACTGTAGCATTCGAGTTTGCAGTATCAAAACAATCCTGCGCGTATATCTCTATATCTTTGAGTAGTCTTACGCATGGATTATAATACCGCGCATTCAGAATCTGGCTTGCGTGAGAGGATTCCTCCCCATTCATCAGATGCAGAATGTGCCGTTTTGGGTGGCGTTATGTTGGATCCTGAAGCTTTTGAACGCCTTGAAGGCATGCTTCTTTCCGAACATTTCTATGTTGAAGCGAATCGTAGAATTTTTTCCTGTATTGAAGATCTTGTAGCGCGCCATCGCCCGATTGATGCGCTAACCATTAAAGATCAAATGGCTAGCAATAATGATTTGGATAGCTGTGGTGGCGAAGAATATTTGGGTAAATTGGTGACTTCTGTACCGACAGCGGCAAATGTTCGCTATTATGCTCAAATTGTGCGTGAACGTGCTGTATTACGGCAATTGTTGTCTGTATGTAGTGGTGTTTCCCAAGATGTATATGAAGAAACTGAGCGTGAGGTCGGAGATCACCTTGATCAAGCTGAAACGCGGGTTTTAAACGTTGCAGAAGCCTTTAATCAATCTCGTCCTAGCTTTAATAAAATTGGCAGCCTTATGGCGGAAGCCTATAATGAACTGCAAGATCGTTATAAAAATCAGCAGGCGGTTACAGGGGTCAGTACTGGTTTTACAGACCTTGATGAAATGACAGCAGGTATGCAACGAGGCGATTTAATTATTGTTGCGGGTCGTCCTTCGATGGGTAAAACATCGTTTTCCATGAATTTGGCGCAAAATGCGGCAATTCGCTCCAAAGAACCACAGGTTGCGGCTATTTTCTCTTTGGAAATGGGTGCAGAGCAGATTGCTATGCGTATGTTGGCTGTGGAAGCGCGCGTGGATATGAACAATTTACGTACGGGTCGCTTTTCAGCCGATGACTGGCGTAAGTTGGCGACAGCGAGTGGCTCGTTGGCAGAAGCGGAAATTTTTATTGATGATACGCCATCGATTTCTGTTTTGGAGGTGCGTGCCAAGTGTCGTCGCTTAAAGCGTGAAGCCAAACGTTTGGATTTGGTGTTGATTGATTACTTGCAACTTATGAGTGGCAAGGCAAGTGCTGAGCGTCGAGATCAAGAAATATCTGAAATCACCCGTTCCTTGAAAGGTTTGGCAAAAGAGTTGGATGTGCCTGTGATTGTGCTATCACAGTTAAACCGTGCTGTTGAAAGTCGCGGCGATAAACGTCCTATGATGTCTGATTTGCGCGAATCTGGCGCGATTGAGCAAGATGCCGATATTATCATGTTTCTTTATCGTGATGAGGTGTACAATAAAAAACCTGAAAATGAAGGTCAGGCAGAACTTATTATTGCCAAGCAACGTAATGGTGCGACAGGAACGGTAGGTTTAACATTCTTGGCGCAATACACTCGTTTTGAAGATAGAGCGAAAGGCGAAACGTTTTAAGTTCGTAACTATTTAGCATGCTGAAGTAACAGTTCAGAGTGCTGCTGATTTGCCCAAGCTCAAGGCGAAAAAAACGCAGCATACTTCTTGTACGTGAGTATTTTTCAACGCAGAGTTTGCGTAAATCAGTGGTGAGCTGAATAGTTATTTAAGTTCTTTTATCTTCGACTTGGTTCCGAACCAAGGTTAAATGTAGGCGTAAATCGTAGAGTTCTTCAGCATAGGATAAGGGTACATGCACCTTTTTTATTTCTGTTTCAATGCGGTTTAAGTCATCTAACAGAGATTCTTGAAAGCCATCCGATAATGCCGAATCAATCTTGCCAAGCTCCTCATACCAGCGATAAATGCGAGAGCGAATGCGCCAACGGTATAGTGGCGGCATTATCTTAAATAATGGTAACAACAAAGCCAAAAATGGCAGTAGCATGACTTTTAGCCTATCCACCATATTTGCGGCCCAAAAGGGAAGAAAACGTTGTAAGAAAGGTGGTCCAGATTTATAAAAATGTTGTGCAGTAGCACTGATGGCAATACCCGAGGCATACGGTGAAGGAAATGCCTCAGTATTTGAAAATAACCCCGCTTGACTATGAATGGATGTAGCAGCCTGCATCAGCAAGCTTTGTAATGCGGGGTGTAAACTATCACTTGTAATCAGGGTTGCTGTGCTTGCAAGCATTTGAATATCTGTAGCAGGCACGTTTAATTGGAGGTTTAAGGCACCTTGTGGCAGTTTAATGGATGATAAAGAATGCATTCTTCGGGTATACGCCTCAGCGCGTGCCATATGCATCAAATGAATATCTTTCTGCTGTTGTAATGTTTGCACGATTCGGCTGTTTGCAGCAGAGACAATAAAAGCCACATCAACTTGCTTATTGATAAGCGCGGCTGCCGATTGGGTAGCATTGAGTGGTAATAAGGTAGCATTGTTTTCATTGATGCCATTATCTTGAAGTAGTTTGATAGCCAAAGCCTGTGTGCCACTTCCCGGCATGCCGATAGCAATACGCTTGCCTTGTAATGTATTAAGAAAGTTTAGTTTTAACCCTTGTCGTGTAAACACCCATAGTGGCTCGTAATACATACTTCCTAATGACTGCAAACTATGCTCATTTGATTGTAGCAAGCCACTTTGTACAAATGCAATATCAGCTTTGTGTTGGCGTAAGCGATCAATATTTTCCAATGAACCTGCAGATTCTAAAACAGTGACAGTAATGCCCCGTTGTTTAAGGTAGTCACGATAACGCTCCGCATAGGCATAATAAGCACCACCTTTTTGTCCTGCTGAAAAGGTGAGGCTGGATGGTGGAGCTGGGTCTACAAATTGATAGGCAATGACAAAACCTATACAGGCTAAAAGTATGGCTGGGATGTAAATTTTCAGTTTATCAGTGTGCATGGAGTTAAGTCTAGAGAAAGTGCGTATAAATATCTATTCACTTGTTTGAGTGTTCATGCGTTAAGGGCTTATACAATGACTGATTCTGCAATAGCATCAGCCAAGGAGATGCCTGATTCAGTGAGATGTAACTGTCGGTTATTCCAAATGAGTTTATTGTCATTTAACCAAGGCTCAAGCTCATGTTTGAAGTAATCTGTGATGCTTTGCCCAAAGCGTTGTTTGAACCATACATCATCAATACCATTTTTTCTGCGCAGCCCCACCCATACAGCTTCAGCAGCAGCTTGTTGTATACTTAGGGTTTCATCACTATTAATGGCAAAGCCTTTTTGTATGGTTTGAGCCGTATATGTCTCTGGTGTGCGGCTATTACTATAGCGATACGTGCTGCCATTGGATGTGTCCCATTTGCCAGATGCACCTGCACCAATGCCAATATAATCGTGGTAGAGCCAATAACCATCATTATGGCGGCAATATTGATCGGGCTTGGCGAAATTAGAGATTTCATAAGCCGAGTAGCCAGCGTCTGCCAACATATTTCGCGTTTGGTGAAAGAAGTTTAATGATGTTTCATCATCGGGTAATTTGTAAGGAGAAGCGGCATGGCGTGCGGCAAGTTTGGTGTGTGGTTCGACGGTAAGTTGATAGCAAGATAGGTGTTCGGGGTCGAATTGTAGTCCAGCATATAATGTTTGTTGCCATTGCTCTAAACTTTGTTGAGGCAACCCATACATAAAATCCAAGTTGATATTGTTAAAA
Organism: uncultured Pseudomonadota bacterium; assembly: GCA_913055645.1. Lineage (GTDB taxonomy): Bacteria > Pseudomonadota > Zetaproteobacteria > Mariprofundales > Mariprofundaceae. The sequence continues at coordinate 9,331 of CAJXLC010000012.1, forward strand.
CCAGCGCGGCGTGCTGCATCAAAGGCTTGGTATACCTCATCACTATTGTGGATGCGCTCTAGCCATTGTAGTTCGTTATGATTTAGGCTTTGTACACCCATAGATAAACGGTTGATGCCAGCTTGATAAAAGCCTTGAAACGCTTGCATATCAACGGTGCCAGGGTTGGCTTCCAGTGTTATTTCAAGATTGTTTTCAAAGCCGAATAGATTTTGTGCATGCTCTAAGACTCTGCCAATCAAACTTGCAGGGGCAAGGGATGGCGTGCCACCGCCGAAAAAAATACTGTGTAATTTACGATTTTGGAACTGCTTTTGATTTGCCCAGTAATCAAGTTCCGCGATTAACGCTTGTTCATAAACCTGCCAATCAGGTTGTGTGCGAACATGGGAATTGAAATCACAATAATGGCACTTGTGAATACAATAAGGAACATGGATGTAAAGCTGAAGCGGGCTTTGGGGCATATATTAAAGCAGGGCAATCTCAAAGTGTTCTGGTTCGAGTTCCAGATCACTTTTTAGAGCAATTTGCTTGCCTAAAAATTCTTCTAGGCGTGTAACTTGTTCGCTTTCTTCACCCAAGAGCACATCAATAAGTTTGGGATGGGCAATAATCATGAGTTTTTCACATGGATAAGCACGTGCTTCTGCCACAACTTCACGAAATAATTGATAGCAAATCGTTGTTGGACTTTTGGTGTGTCCCACACTTTCACAGCGAGTGCATTCACTTAAAAGTGTGCGTCCCAGCGAGTCACGGGTGCGTTTGCGCGTCATTTCCACCAAGCCTAAAGATGATAACTGTATGACATGGGTTTTGGTTTTATCGCGTGTGAGTGCTTCTTCTAAGACTTCCAGCATACGTGTTTTGTTTTCTTCTTCTTGCATATCAATAAAATCAACAACAATGATGCCGCCAAGGTTGCGTATGCGCAGTTGATGTACGATTTCGTGTACTGCTTCAAGATTGGTTTTAAAGCCAGTTTCTTCCATGCTTCGTGAGCGTACAAAAGAGCCTGAGTTCACATCAATGGCAATCAAAGCTTCGGTTTGATCAATGACAATATGTCCGCCAGACTTAAGTGGAACATTGCGCTTTAAGGCGCGATCTAGCTCTTCCTCCACACCATAAACATCAAAAACAGGGCGGTTACCGGGGTAATAATACAAACGTTTGGCGACTTCAGGCATAAAGTTATCAGCAAATGTTTTCATACTTTGATACGTTTCTTTAGAATCAACATGAATTTTTTGTACCGCATCATCGACATAATCACGCATTACACGCAAATGCAGGCTAAGTTCGGCATGAATAACAGAGCCAGGGACTGTATTTTTACAGCGCTCTTCAATATCGCTCCATAGGCGAATGAGGAAATTCAAATCATCTTGTAACTCTTCTTTGCTGTGCCCTTCTGCGACGGTGCGAATAATCAACCCGGCATTATCAGGGCGAATATCATGACCGATAGCAAGTAAGCGTTCACGCTCTTCTTGCCCTTCCATGCGGCGTGCAATGCCGACATGCTCAAGCCCAGGAAGATACACCAAATAACGACCTGCAAGACTTAGTAGGCTGGTCAGACGAGGACCTTTGGATGCAATCGGGTCTTTGGATACCTGTACCAAGATTTCCTGACCTTCACGAACCAAGGTATTAATAGGCGGAATAATTCGGCGGCGTGGCGCAGTGTTTTCAGTATCATTATCTTCTTCATTATTATCAGTGCTGGCTTCTGAGTTATCATCATCCAATGGCTCAGCTTCAGACGCGGCAATATCACCAGCATATAAAAAACCTGATTTATGCAAACCAATATCGACAAAGGCAGCTTGAATACCAGGTAAAACGCGCTGTACACGCCCCTTATAAATATTGCCTTTTAAGCCACGTTCACGCTCGCGTTCAATATATACTTCTTCAGCTAGTCCATTTTCAATACGTGCAATACGCGTTTCAAAAGGGGATGTGTTCACAAGCAGTTCGGCAGTCATAATGATGGCTCCAGTTGTTTTAACATATTTAAGGTTTGGGTGACAGGCAGACCGATAACATTATCCAAAGGTCCATCAACCTGTGTAATAAAACTCGCAGCACCAGCTTGAATGGCATAAGCGCCTGCTTTATCCAACACATCATTGTGTGCCAAATACACATCCAATTCAGCATCACTAATGTCGCGAAATTGCACATGGGTAATCACACGTTCGATAAGCGTTTTTGTGCCGAGTCGTACGCATACTGCGGTAAGTACGGATTGCCGTTGCCCTGATAATTGTTGCAGCATCTGTTTGGCATGGGCTAAATCATGAGGTTGCCCAAGTGCCTCGCCATGCAACGATACCAATGTATCGGCTGCAATAATGGGGCGATCTTCTACAGGGCAAGCTTTGGCTTTTTCTTGGCACAAGCGGGCAACCATATCTGGCACATTTTCACCAAAGAGAGGTGTTTCATCAATATGGCTGGGCATCACCTCAACAGCCAAACCTGCACATTGTAATAATTGCAGGCGACGCGGTGATTTTGATGCGAGAATAACTTCCATGAGGCAATACTATCCTAACAACGCTTGTGTTGCAGCGAGTAGTGCAGGAGCTGCTGTTTCGGTACGCATAATGCGTGAGCCAAAGGTGAGTGTTTGAAAGCCCATAGGTTGCAATATGGATAAGTCATCATGGCTCCAGCCGCCTTCTGGACCAATAGCAAAGGTGATAGCAGATGCTTGGGTTAATGTGCTGCGAGCCTCTGACCAAGGTTTGGCTTGGTGGGGGTGCAAGGCGAATGCTTGCCCCACACATTGAATGTCAGTCAAACGATTGCACCAGTGCAGTGTTGGCATACGCGTGCGTTCACTTTGCTCTGCTGCTTCAGTAATAATACGTTGCCAACGTTGCAAGCGTTTTTCTAATTTTAAACCTGTTAATTTGAGTGCGCTGCGTTGGCTATTGGCGATTTGGAAGCTTACCGCACCTAATTCGGTGCCTTTTTGTAAGACAGTTTCAATTTTTTCACTTTTATTGGCACACTGAACAATATGAATAGGTAGGCTAAGCTCCCTTGAAACATCATTGAATGTTTCAATATGGCAGTTGCATGATTGCTTGGATAGATGACTAATAGAAGCTTGGTATTCGCCGCCTTTGCCATTAAATAGGGTGATAGCATCACCTTCATGCGAGCGCATGACCTGACGTAGATAATGCCCTACATCATCGCTTAGTGTGACGCTCTGATGTTCGGATAAATTCTGATTGGTATAAATGCGACAATGTGCCATGGGGCGGATTGCATAGAAAAATCACATCATAAGCAAGTCCGAAGCAGTGATATGTGAAGCTTGACCGCGCTCAGTCTATCTCCATGATGCGGATATGTTTTCAATGCAGTGGGATAAACAAGCATGGTGTTCAGTTCGTGAATGGCAACTTGCCAATATGAACAATATGAATGTGGATAAGAATATGTCAGCGGTGCTTACCGTCACAACCTCTTTAACACGTTTTTTAGAGCGACGTTTTGGCATGCCACTTACGGTGCAATTGCACGAACAGTTTTTGGATAAGGCAACAGCTGCAGAGGCAACGTTATTGGGGTGCGCGTGTAGTGCTCCAGCTCTGCGTAGGCAAGTATCATTATTGCATCGTGGCTCAGTGATGTTTGATGCGGAATCGGTATTGCCATTGGAAGGGCTTCCAAAATCATTGATGGAAGAATTGCAGGCAGGCAAGCGCCCATTAGCAAACTTACTGTTGGATCAAGGGCTGTCGTTGTCGCGTTCCGATTTGAGTGTGGTACAGGTTGAAAGCGGGGTATGTGCGGAACGTTGGGCGCGGCGTTCGGTTTTGCGCTCAGCAAGCGGTACGCAAGCGTTGGTTGTGGAAGTATTTCACAGTGAATTTTGGTCGCGTCTGCAACGGTTAACGGGGCAGAAGTAGGGTGATGATTCGCCCACTGGGTTCATGGTATGATTGGTTTTCTCTGATGCGCGTTGATAAGCCAGTGGGTTATTATTTACTTCTTTGGCCGACATTATGGGGCTTGCTGGCAGCCTCATATGGACAGCCAACATGGTTAAATATTGGCGTGTTTGTATGCGGTGTAATCTTGATGCGTTCGGCGGGTTGTGTGATTAATGATTATGCTGATCGTAAATTTGACCCACATGTTGAGCGTACCAAATTGCGCCCTATTGCAGCAGGGAAAATATCCCCCAAAGCAGCATTGTTCGGTTTTTTTGCGATGTTGTTGCTGGCTTTTTTATTGGTGCTGCAAACATCCTTGCTAGTGATTGAACTTGCTTTTGTAGGCGCTGCTTTGGCAGCTTTTTATCCCTTTATGAAACGTTACACCTATTTTCCGCAAGCTTGGCTTGGCATGGCATTTGGTTGGGGCGCGGTGATGGCATGGGCGGCTGAAACAGGCTCTGTATTGGATTCACCTGTACCGTGGCTCTTGTTTGCTGCGAATATTTGTTGGTCACTATCTTATGATACAGCCTATGCCTTGGGTGATCGCTCAGATGACTTCAAGATTGGTGTGAAATCGGCAGCGATTTGGTTTGACGAAAAAGCTGTCGCCGCGATTATCTCGTTGGGCGGCATGGTTCTATTATTGTTGGGCTTGGTGGCTTGGCAATATGATACGGCTGTGCAAATGGGTTGGTTGTTTGCAGTACTATACCAATCTTATCTATGCTGGGTGCTTTGGAGGCGTGGAGAGCTTTGGGGCTTTGAATTCTTCTTAAAATCACACAGGGTAGGTTTATTGTTTTGCCTTGGCTTTTTTATGGATGCTTTTATTACGCCTTAGAATAATGAAGTTTATATCCCTGAAACTGTGATGTTTTGGCGGGTTTAAGATTGCAAAGAATTATATTTATTGGCATTGTTTAGCTATGAATAGGCGAGAGATAAGAAAATGCACGAAACAAGACCTTGTATCTTTAGGCATGATTTTGTCTCGCTTCTTCCATGTCATTCCCGCGAAGGCGGGAATCCATTCTTTGCAACGTTTGTATGGATGCTCGATCAAGCCGAGCATGACGAAAACAATTAAGTGGGACAGTAGTGAGTCTGACTCCATTGATTGCATTGATTTACCATTGATTTAGGTGGAGAGTTTTTTAGGAGAAGCATAGGTGGGTATTAATGCTTTTGCAGAAAATAAGTGCTAATTTTTGGTTATATGGTATGTACACAGCGCTGGTGCTTTATAGTATGTCTTATATTCTGATGGTGTTGAATATGAAAAATGTAGTAATTACTCTTTATGTTTTTGGTTTTATAGGAACTCAACTCTTTCCAATATGGAGAGGCGGAATATATAGAAAGTTATTTGCCTGCGGTTATTTAATCTCGCTTCCTTTAACTTTTGTGACCTATGCATACGTGTAACCGAACGTAACCGGGTCTACCATTGATTAGAAAAGGCTGAGCGTTGACGCTGCATGACACAGGGTTGAGATTGCTGGCCATGAAACTGATTCACCCCATTATCCTAGTGCTGTCATTCGTGCTGGTGTTGACGGCAGCCATGGCCATCCCCTGTGCCTTGCTGGCGTTGGGGGAACCAAGTCGGATATTCAGCGCTTTTTTGACCACCAGCCTGGTTTGCGGTGCGTTCTCGGGTATGGGGTTTGTCGGAGCCTCTGGCAAGCGCTTTGAGGTGTCTAGCAAGCAGCTTTACCTGATTACTGTGTCCAGTTGGTGCCTGTTCGCTGTAGTCGGAGCATTGCCGCTTTATCTGGCTATGGAGTCGCTTTCCTTTACCGATGCCTTTTTTGAGTCGATGTCTGGCATAACGACTACCGGTTCGACCATCCTGATGGGGCTGGACGGCATGCCGAAAAGCCTGCTGCTGTGGCGCGGCATCCTGCAATGGGTGGGAGGCATCGGTATCATCATGCTGGGCATCGCTATTCTTCCCTTCCTGCATATTGGCGGTATGCGCCTGTTCACGACAGAGTCCTCAGACTGGTCGGGCAAGTCGCTGCCGCGCGCGCATACCCTGATTCAAAACATCGGTATCGTGTATATCAGCATCACCTTGCTTGCCTGCTTGAGCTACCACCTAGCTGGCATGGGCATGTTCGATGCCGTTGTTCATGCCATGACCACGGTTTCAACCGGCGGCTTCTCCAACTACGATGCCTCGGTCGGTCATTTTGACGATAGCCCGGCCATTCTCTGGATGGGCAGCCTGTTCATGCTGCTGGGCTCATTGCCTTTCGGGCTGTATGTATCGACCATGCGTGGTAAGTCTGAATCTTTATGGCAGGACAGCCAGGTGCACGGGTTCCTTTTGTTCGTGGCGATGGTTGTGTTGATTCTCAGTGCCGAGCGCGTGTTGCACAGTGACCTGTCCTTTCTCGATGCTATGACCCATTCTGCCTTCAATATCATTTCCATCATTACCACTACCGGTTATGTTTCCGAGGACTACACCCAGTGGGGCTCCTATGCGGTGGTCGTATTCTTCTACTTGATGTTCGTCGGCGGCTGTTCCGGCTCCACGGCCGGTGCCATCAAAATATTCCGCTTTCAAATTGCCGTCGCATTGCTGCGTAACCAGTTGCATCTTATGCGTCACCCGCACGCTATTTACAAAACGAAATACAACGGACGCGAGGTTACCGACGAGATCATACGTTCGATTGTCGCCTTCACCTTTTATTTCGGCTTTACCATCGCTGTGCTGACCTTCTGCCTGTCGCTGACAGGTCTGGATTTCCTGACCGGTCTTAGTGCCTCGGTGACGGCGGTGACCAATGTCGGTCCGGGGCTTGGCGACATTGTCGGTCCATCTGGAAATTTTTCCTCGTTATCGGATATAGCCAAATGGCTGCTGACAGCCGGCATGCTGTTCGGCAGGCTGGAGATTATGACCGTGCTGGTACTGTTCACGCGCACCTTCTGGAAGACATAGACAATCGGTTTACCGCCACGGCTGTCAGGTGGCAGCTTAGCGTATGTGATACATCTGCTGCACATCATTACTGTCATCGAACGCGGCAAACACCTTTTCAAGCATGACCGCATCACCGGTATCGATCGGGAATGTGGTTTACGGTGCCTATGAGATATCCTTGATCTCGCAGTTTATGCAAAAAAATAGGGTCGGAGCCAAATGGCATTAAGTTAAGTCTTTTCAATCCGATATTTATTTTGGCAAAGGGGGGTAGAGTGAAGTTCCCCCATTTTACTTCTTTTTAAAATAACACAGTGTGGGTTTATTATTTTGCTTTGGCTTTCTTATTGATGCTTTCATTGCGCCTTCATGTTATCAGTCTATACTTCGACTTTCCATGGGGGCGACCGGTTTCGACGAAGATGCTGAACCCTTTGGTGCATGTCGGGTAGGTACGCCCGTTACCCAGGCCACTTGCAATAATTGCAAACGACGAAGTAGAACTAGCTTACGCTGCGTAAGTTACCCTGATCTTGAGGTGTCCATCCATTAGGAAGCCAGGGCAATTTAGATGGAATCGCTATTCGGAGGTGTTGACTCGTGTCGCCGGAGGTTAAAAAGTAACGAATCGACCTGTTGGGCGTCTTGTCTGTTCAACTTCCTTCAGGTGCTATTTGAATAGACTAAACATGTAGATCCATTGGCTGATGGTTTTCGGACGAGGGTTCGACTCCCTCCGCCTCCACCAGTTTAAAAGCTCCTGATTTTTCAGGGGCTTTTTTTGTTTCAGCTTGGAATAACAGCTATTTCCCCACACCTTAAAACCCTTGATATATTAAAGGTTTTCTAATGTAAATTCTTGACCATGATAGTGGCTGATGTTAGAAACCCGGCTCGCAGATTTAGTCTGTGATGACATAATCTGGGGAGTTGATGTTGTCATTGCAAGGGAGGGGATACCATGGGTGCCGAATATCTGGCTAATGAATATATACCCATCTTTATTTTTATTTTGGTTGCTTTGGGTATGGGTGCCGCCCCGTTATTGATTACGGTATTTGTGGCAGAGCAAAAGCCAGATAGAGAGAAGCTTTCAGCTTATGAATGTGGCTTTGAGGCTTTTGAAGATGCGCGCATGCATTTTGACGTACGCTTTTACTTAGTTGCGATTCTGTTTGTAATTTTTGATTTGGAAACGGCCTTTCTTTTCCCTTGGGCTGTTGTGCTTGATCAAATTGGTATGTTTGGTTTTATTGAGATGATGTTGTTTTTAATCATTCTACTTGTGGGATATATCTACGCCTGGAACAAGGGAGCCTTGCAATGGGAATAGAGGGTTTACTCGATAAAGGATTTATTACGACCACTGCCGATAAGCTTATCAACGGTGCGCGTGCAGGCTCGCTTTGGCCTATGACCTTTGGTTTGGCATGTTGTGCGGTAGAGATGATGCATGCAGGTGCTTCGCGTTATGATTTGGATAGGTTTGGTATTGTGTTTCGTCCATCACCGCGTCAATCAGATGTGATGGTGGTTGCAGGTACATTGTGCAATAAAATGGCACCTGCCTTACGCAAGGTTTACGATCAAATGTCAGAGCCTCGCTGGGTCATTTCTATGGGTTCATGTGCTAATGGCGGTGGTTATTATCATTACTCCTATTCGGTTACACGCGGTTGTGACCGTATTGTGCCAGTGGATATTTATGTGCCTGGTTGCCCTCCTACGGCGGAGGCGCTTCTGTATGGTTTTATTCAATTGCAAGAAAAAATTAAACGTACCAATACGATAGCGCGGTAATTCTATGAGCGATATGAATCAAGAGCAGAGTGTGGAACAAGGTGTGGAGCAAACTGAGTTGCTGGAGTTAACAGGCTTGCAAGAGCGTTTTGGTGATGCAGTGCAATCTATTCGTGAGGGTGTTGATTGCCCTGTAGTAGTTGTGGATCGGAATGCTATTGTTGATGTTTGTCACTATTTAAAAGGTGAGCAAGGCTATGATATGCTAGTCGATTTGTGCGGTGTGGATATGTCTGAATACCCAGGCTTTGTTGAAGGTGACCTGCGTTTTGAGGTGGTGTATAATTTACTTTCAATTCAGCATAATAAGCGTTTGCGTTTGAAGGTGTTGCTGGCAGAACGCGAATTGATTTCTTCTGTTGTGGAAGTTTGGCCGACTGTAAACTGGTTTGAGCGTGAGGCATTTGAGATGTATGGCATTATCTTCAACCATCATCCTGATTTGCGTCGTTTGTTAACGGATTACGGTTTTGAGGGTCATCCCATGCTTAAAGATTTCCCATTGACGGGTCGTGCGGAAATGTTCTTTGATGAAGAACAATGGCGTTGTGTTTATCGTCCTAATAAATTGGAAAACCGTGTTTTGATTGAAAGAACGTGGCCGGGGGTAGACCGTGGCTGAGATTAAAAATTATACGCTAAATTTTGGTCCTCAACATCCATCAGCGCATGGTGTATTGCGTTTGGTGTTGGAATTAGATGGTGAAGTGGTTGAGCGCGCTGAGCCGCATATTGGTTTGCTGCATCGCGGTACTGAGAAGTTGTTTGAGCAAAAAACATATTTGCAAAACGTGCCTTATTTTGATCGTTTTGATTATGTTTCCATGATGGCAAATGAACATGCATATGCTTTGGCAGTTGAGAAGTTGATGGGTATTGAAGCGCCTGAACGTGCGCAATATATCCGTGTGATGTATGCAGAATTGACGCGTATTTTAAATCATTGTTTATGGTTGGGTGCATCAGCCTTGGATATTGGCGCAATGACAGTGTTTTTGTATTGCTTTCGTGAGCGCGAAGATATTTTTGATTTTTATGAAGAGGTATCAGGTGCGCGTATGCATGCGGCATACTTTCGCCCAGGTGGCGTGAGTCAGGATTTGCCTGAAGGATTGTTGGAAAAAATTAAAGCGTTTACCGAGACTTTTCCAGATTATGTTGATGAGTATGAAACACTGCTTACTGAGAATCGTATTTGGAAACAGCGTAATGTCGATATCGGTGTTGTGGATAAAGAAGCAGCGTTGGCATGGGGTTTTAGTGGTCCGATGATTCGCGGCTCTGGCATTGAATGGGATTTGCGTAAAACACAGCCTTATGATGCCTATGATAAGATAGAATTTGATATTCCAGTTGGTGCAACAGGCGATTGCTATGACCGTTATTTGGTGCGTGTTGAAGAAATGCGTCAGTCCAATGAAATTATTCGTCAATGTATTGAATGGTTGGCGGTGAATGACGGTCCTATCAAATCTGATGATGCGCGTTTGCATAAACCATCGCGTGCTTCGATGAAGGGTGATATGGAAGCTTTGATTCATCACTTTAAACACTTCTCTGAAGGTTATCATGTGCCTGAAGGTGAGGTGTATGCGGCTGTTGAACATCCAAAGGGTGAGTTCGGTGTGTATTTGGTATCTGATGGCTCGAATAAACCATATCGTATGAAGGTTCGGGCATCAGGTTTTGCGCATATCGAAGCATTGGATTATATGTGTCGTGGTCATATGTTGGCGGATGTTGTGACGATTTTGGGAACGCAAGATATTGTGTTTGGAGAGGTGGATCGATGAGCGAAGTAGAGCAAGTTCATTTCACTGAACAGCGCTTGGCTGAAATTGATGCGCTAGTGAAGAAATACCCATCAGCACGTTCAGCATTGTTACCTGTATTGCATATGGCGCAAGAAGATTTTGGTTATTTGCCTATGCATGTGCAGCAATTGGTGGCTGATACATTGGGCTTGCGTTTGATGATTGTGCGCGAGGTTGTCACCTTTTATACCATGTTTCGTGAGCACGAAACTGGCAAGTATCGTTTGGAAGTGTGTACCAATGCGGGTTGCATGCTGAATGGTGCAGATGAGTTGGTACAACATATTACCAAAAGTTTGGGTATCAATGTGGGTGAAACTACGTCAGATGGCATGTTTACAGTCACTGAAGTGGAATGTGCTGGTGCTTGTGCTGGTGCGCCTGTTGTGCAAATTAATAATGAATACCATGAGAAGGTAGATGCTTCGTATATGGATGCGTTTATTACCAAAGTGAGCTCTAGTGAAGAAGGAGGACAAGTATGATTTCCTCTGACCCTAAACAAGTAAAAGCGATTTGTTTTGACCGTATTCACCTTGAAGGACAAACAGGTCTTGAAGTAGCACGTAAGAATGGTGCATATAAGTTTTTGCCAACGGTACTGAAAGATTTTGATAGTGATCATATTGTTGATGAAGTAAAGAAATCTGGTTTGCGCGGTCGTGGTGGCGCGGGCTTTCCAACGGGTTTGAAATGGTCATTTGTGCCGCGCAATACAGGAAAACCCACGTATTTATTATGCAATGCTGATGAAGGCGAACCTGGCACATTTAAAGATAGAGATATTATGCGTTTTGACCCTCATCTATTGATTGAAGGCATGATTATGGCTGGTTTTGCTCTGGGTGTGAAAGATGCATATATTTATATTCGTGGTGAATTTTTACATGAAGCGAATGTGATGGATGCGGCAATTGACGAAGCTTATGCTGCTAATTTGCTGGGTGAAAATATTCTTGGCACTGATTTTTCAATGAATTTAACTGTGCATCGTGGTGCAGGTGCTTATATTTGCGGTGAAGAGACTGCGTTGATTGAATCATTGGAAGGTCGTCCGGGTCGCCCACGATTTAAACCACCTTTTCCTGCGGTTGAAGGTTTTTATCGTTGTCCAACGGTAGTGAATAATGTTGAAACTTTGGCAACTGTGCCTGCAATTTTGGAATTTGGTGGTGATTGGCATGCTGAGATTGGTGTGCCGAATAATACAGGGATGAAAATTTTCTCTGTATCAGGGCATGTGAATAAACCGGGTAACTATGAAGTACCTATGGGGACTTCATTGAAAGTATTGATTGAGGAATATTGTGGTGGTTTGCAGCATGGTACTGTGCCAAAAGTGATTATTCCTGGTGGCTCATCGACACCTTGGTTGACTGCGGAGCATTATGATACTCCATTGACTTATGACGCGATGATGAAAGCTGGCTCTATGTTGGGTTCAGGTGCGATTATTGTGATGGATGAAACAGCAGATTTGATCGCTTTAACGCGTCGGTTAGCGCACTTTTATGCGCATGAATCATGTGGTCAATGTACGCCATGCCGTGAAGGTACGGGTTGGTTAGAGCGTACTATGAACCGTGTGGAAGCTGGGCAAGGCTGTAAAAAAGATGTGGAAGTATTGAATGATGCCGCAGAACATATGGCGGGCAGGACAATTTGTGCGCTTGCAGATGGTGCGTCTGCGCCAATTCTTTCTCTGCTGAAGCATTTCCCTGAAATAGTAGAGGAGCGCTTGATGGAGAATGCTGAATGACGACTTTATTTATCAATGACGAAGAAGTAACGGTTTCAGCGGGCACAAGTATTTTAGAGGCATGCCGTGAACATGGTGCCGATGTTCCTTATTTTTGTTATCACCCAGAGTTAAGTGTGGCGGCGAATTGCCGTATGTGTTTGGTGGAAGTGGAAGGTTGGAATAAGCCTGCCGCATCATGTTGTACACCGGTTGGTGAAGGCATGAAAGTTACCACGCATTCAGAATCTTTAGCCAAAGATCGTGAAATGATGATGGAATATTTGTTGATTAACCATCCTCTAGACTGTCCTGTATGTGATCAGGGTGGGTCTTGTAAGTTGCAAGATTATACTGTTGAACATGGCGCCAAGCATGGTCGTTATTCGGAAGTAAAACGTGCAGTTGTTGATCATGATTTAGGGCCATTTGTAAGTACATGCATGACACGTTGTATTCATTGCACCCGTTGTGTGCGTTTTGCTGATGAGGTGGCAGGCACAGGTGATATGGGTGTATTGAATCGTGCTGACCATATGCGTATTGAAGGTATTGTTGAGGATGCGTTGGAATCAGAGCTTTCTGGCAATTTGGCAGATGTTTGCCCAGTTGGAGCGCTGCTTGATAAACCATCACATGATGTTGCACGTCCATGGGAAATGACACGTCATAAGAGTACTTGTACACAATGTCCGCAGGGTTGTGATATTGTCATTGAATCGCGTGGTGATAAAGTGATTCGAATCAAGCCTGATAAGGATGGTGTAGAGCCTTGGATTTGTGATCGTGGTCGTTATGTCCATGATGCATTTCGTGCCGACCAACGCATTGTAGCCCCAGCTGTGCGTGAAAAATCAGGTCTTGTGAATGTGTCTTGGGATGAGGCTATTCAAGCTTCTGTTGATGTATTAAAAGACAAGCGTGTGGGTATTATTTTCTCGCCAGATTGGAGTGTTGAAGGTTTAGCATCCATCCGTTTATTACACGACAGCGTATTTAAAGATGCGAAAGTAGCCTTTGATTTGCACCGTAGAGATATGCGCGAGTTTGCTTTTGAAGAAGGTTTTTCAATGTCTTCTGCGCAGATTGTAGCGGCAGATCAGGTTGTTATATTGGGTTCTGACTTACGCCAGCGCTTGCCTATTTTGATGCAGGGTCTGCGTAAACGTGGAAATGAAGGTAAGCCTGTCACACGTATTGGGGCTATGAATTATCGTACCAATAGTGATTTGAGTGCAGATGCATTGATTCGTCCGCGTGAGTGGGTCGCAGTGATTGCTCGTGCCATGCAGCAGTTGAAAGACTTGGGCAAGACGGCAGCGGGTATGGATGCTTGGCTTGAAAAAGTTGAAGAGCGTCATGAAGCTGGGAAATTGCTAGCTGATGCTTTGCTGGCAGACTCATGCGCATTGTTGGTTGGCGAAGAAATTCGCTCGCACAGTGATGCATCAGCTTTGATACATGGTTTGGACTTGATGATGCGTGCGTCTGGTCATGCAGAAGCAGGGGCAGATGGTCGCAACTTGATTCCTGAAGGCATGAATGCGCAGTTGTTGTCCGCAGTTTTTGGCGATATTCGTGTGAGTGCAGGTGATTTGCTAGATGCAGCTAGTGATGGTGAATTGGATGCATTGGTTCTTATTGGTAGCGACCCAATGGGTGATGGCCTATTTTCTATGCAGGCGAAACGTGCCATGGGCAAAGTTCCTTTGGTTCAAATTGGTGCGATTGCAGGGCAAACATCTGAATTTGCCAATGTGATGTTGCCAGCTGCGGCATATTCTGAAGTTGAAGGCACATTCATTAATATGGAAGGCCGTATTCGTATGGCGGAACATCCACTTCGCTCTTTGGGTGAAGAGCGCCCATTGTGGAAAGTCATGATGCGTTTGGTTCAAGCTTTTGGCGAAGAAATTCCAGTGGTTAACTTAACTGAGCTACGTGCTCGTATTGAAAGTTTTCTTCCTGAGGTTTCAGGAGTCTGGGATGATGATGTGACGGATGACGAGTGTTTACTCGTAGCTCGTAATCGTGATGCTAATAGTATGCCAAATGCGATTGAACCTGCGATGAGTTTGGACGTGGTAAGCCGCTATTCTATGTACCGCGAAGGTATGTGGGTGCGTGCATCATCGTATTTGGTGGAAGCGGGCGATATCCATGCCTTGGATGATTTGCTGGTGCATCCGAATACGTTGAAAGATGCAGGCTTGAGTGCTGGTGAATGTAAAGTCCGTACTACTTCGGGTGATTATGATTACCATATTGGTGTGCGTGAAGATGTGGCAGAGGGTGTATTGTTTATTTCGAAACGTGGTGTTGCGGGAGACTTGTCTTGCGAAGTCATGGCTAGTCTTGAGGGAGGTCAGTGATGGGGTGGTTAGATATGGCCATAACGGCTGGCATTTGGGCGTTAGAAATTCTAGCGATTGCAGTACCAGTTGCGTTAACGGTGGCGTATACGACGTACATTGAACGCCGTGTTATTGGTATTATGCAAATTCGTAAAGGCTGTAACCGTGTGGGGCCTTTTGGTTTGCTGCAGCCTTTAGCCGATGGTCTGAAGTTGTTTTTGAAAGAAACTATTATTCCAACCAATGCGAATAAATTATTATTTATTGCTGCGCCTGTGATGGCTCTGGTGCCTGCTTTGGTGGCGTTTGCAGTCGTTCCGTTTGGTGAAACCCGGTTGTTTGGCATTTGGGATGAAGCGCATGTGATGGCGGTTGCGCATTTGAATGTTGGGCTGTTATATGTTTTGGCGATTGGTAGTTTGTCTATTTATGGTGTATTGATGGCTGGTTGGGCATCCAACTCCAAGTATGCTTTGATTGGCGCAGTACGTGCAACATGCCAGATGATTTCTTATGAAATTTCTATGGGCTTTGCCTTGGTTTGCGTATTGATGTTGGCTGGGAGTATGGATCTGGCAAAAATTGTTGATGCACAAGCGGGCGGTTTTTGGCATTGGTATATTATTCCATTATTCCCAATGTTTTTAGTTTATTTTATTTCAGGTTGTGCCGAATCAAACCGTACACCGTTTGATTTGGTTGAAGGTGAAGCGGAGATTGTAGCAGGTCATATTGTTGAGTATTCAGGTATGTGGTTTGCAACATTCTCATTGGCTGAATATGGCGCGATGATTTTGATTAGTTTGCTGACCTGTATTTTATTTCTGGGTGGTTGGCATGCACCGATTGAGGCATTGGATTTCATTCCAGGCACGGTTTGGTTGTTATTAAAAGCGGCCTTCTTTATTTTTGTCTTTATTTGGTTCCGAGCAACATTCCCACGTTACCGTTATGACCAAATGATGCGTTTGGGTTGGAAGATATTCTTGCCTTGGACATTGGGCTGGGTTGCCGTGTTGGGTATTTGTACCTATGCAGGTGAACTAAACCATAGTTTACAGTTTTTGAGTGATATGATTGGCTTCTATCAGCCTTGGAGGTCTTAAGATGCGTTTCATTAAACATGCCCTTAAGACATGGTTATTATGGGAACTGGTGAAAGGCTTGGCTTTGACCATGCGTTATTTCTTTAAGAAGAGTATTACAGTTGAGTACCCTGAAGAGCGGACGCCACTTTCACCTCGCTTTCGTGGTTTGCACGCTTTGCGTCGTTATGAATCTGGAGAAGAGCGTTGTATTGCTTGTAAATTGTGTGAAGTGATTTGTCCTGCATTGGCTATAGTGATTGAATCTGAAGAACGTGATGATGGTTCTCGTCGTACTACGCGTTATGATATTGATATGACTAAGTGTATTTATTGTGGTTTGTGTCAAGAAGCGTGTCCTGTGGATGCGATTGTTGAAACTCAGCATTTTGAATATGCAAGTGAAACACGTGAAGCATTGTATTACACCAAAGACATGTTGCTTGAAGTTGGCGAACAATATGAGGCACAAATTGCTGCCAATATTAAAGCTGATGCACCGTACCGTTAAGTTTTTGATACAGGATTAGGAGGGGAAATGCTCGAAGCTGGATTCTTTTATCTGTTTGCTGCTATGTCCGTTATAGGCGGTATGGGTGTGGTGCTAGCGCGCAATACCATGCATTCTGTGATGTTTTTGATTTTTTGCTTTTTCAATACTGCAGGGCTGTTCTTTTTATTAGATGCTGAATTTTTGGGTATTATTTTGATTCTGATTTATGTTGGTGCGGTGATGGTGTTGTTTATGTTCGTCATCATGATGTTGGAAGTGAATAAGGCGAAATTGAAGGAAGGTTTTTTGCAGTATTTACCTGTCGGCGGCGTGATTGCCTTGATTTTGTTAATTGAGTTAATCGCTGCTTCTAGCAGTGGAGTTTTTAATACAGAGACGATTGCTGCAGTTGGACATTTTGGCAAGGATGTGAATAACACTGTTGAAATTGGTAAGGTTTTATATACCCAGTACCTATTGGGTTTTGAAATTGCAGCAATTATTCTGCTTGTTGCCCTCGTTGGTGCGATTGTTTTGACCTTGCGTACCCGTAAAGATGCCAAATATCAGAATATATCAAAACAAGTGAATGTGCGTAAGGAAGATAGATTGCGCAAGGTGAGGATGTAATCATGATTGGCTTATCTGACTATCTCATTGTGGCAGCATGCTTGTTTTTACTTGGCGTGATTGGTTTATTTTTGAATCGTAAGAATGTCATTACCATTTTGATGTGTATTGAGCTTATTTTATTGGCTGTGAATATTAACTTTGTAGCATTTTCACATTATTTGCAGGATATATCAGGGCAGATTTTTGTATTTTTCGTATTGACTGTTGCCGCATCTGAAGTGGCGGTTGGTTTGGCAATTCTGGTGGCTTTTTATCGTACGCGTCGTTCCATTGACGTTGAAGATATTAATTCACTACAGGGTTAAGGGGAGGCTTTCGTGGGAGAAACCATCACAACGCTGAACACGCTAGAATTATTAGCGATTCCAGCACTGCCATTGATTGCAGCGCTGGCTGCGGGTTTATTTGGTTGGGCTTTAAAAGAAACGCTAACGCATTGGATTACTTGCTTGGCAGTGATTGCTGCAGCTGCTTTATCCATTGATATATTCGTACAAGTGTTAGATGGCGCGTCTTTTTATGGCAACTTCTGGACATGGATGCTATCCGATGGCTTTATTGTACCCATTGGTATGATGATTGATCCACTTACGGCGATTATGATGATCACTGTGACCATTGTTTCTGCTTGTGTACATATTTATACCATTGGTTATATGCATGGTGACCCTGGTTATTCGCGATTTTTCTCATATATCTCTGCGTTTACCTTCTCCATGTTGGTATTGGTGATGGGTAATAACTTTTTCACCCTATTCTTCGGTTGGGAAGCTGTGGGTTTGTTCTCGTATTTATTGATTGGCTTCTGGTTTAAACGTGAACCTGCTAACTATGCAGCATTAAAAGCATTCATTGTGAACCGTGTTGGCGATTTTGGTTTCTTGATTGGTGTGTTGGCAACTTGGTATTATTTTGGAACAGTCGATTACCATCAAGTATTTGCTGCTGTATCGAGCTTTGTGCTAGAAGGGCATACATTGAATTTCCTAGGCTGGGAAATGGATGCAATCACCTTTATTTGTTTGGCATTGTTCATCGGCGCTATGGGTAAATCAGGTCAGGTGCCTTTGCATGTTTGGTTGCCAGATTCTATGGAAGGTCCAACACCGATTTCCGCATTGATTCACGCGGCAACCATGGTAACTGCAGGTGTGTTTATGGTTGCACGTTTGTCACCAATGTTTGAATTCTCTGAAACGGCTCTAGCAGCAGTAACTTTGGTTGGTGCACTTACGGCTTGGATGTGTGCAACGATTGGTTTGGTGCAAAATGACATCAAGCGTGTGATTGCTTACTCAACCTGTTCGCAATTGGGTTATATGTTTGTTGCTTGTGGTGTTTCAGCTTATTCAGCCGGTATCTTCCATTTAATGACCCATGCATACTTTAAATCCCTATTATTTTTAGCGGCTGGATCGGTGATTCATGCGGTATTAGCAGAGCAAGATATTCGTAAAATGGGGCAATTGCGTAAATATATGCCGATTACCTACGTTACGATGCTTATTGCCGCCTTGGCATTATCAGGCATTCCGCCATTTGCTGGTTTCTGGTCAAAGGACTTGATTATTGAAGCGGCGATGGTGCGTGATATGGGTTGGGTGAGTGATGTGGCATATTATGCACTGCTTTCGGGTGTGGTTATGACAGCATTTTATACCTTCCGCATGTTTTTCTTAACCTTCCATAATACTGATCGTGTGCCTGCTGAAACCAAGGCGCATGTGCATGAATCTCCGAAAGTGATTACTGTGCCATTGATGATTCTAGCAATTGGAGCGTTCGGTTCAGGTATGTGGGGTGTGTATGCACTTGATATTACTAATCCTGAAGTGATCAATGGATTTTTTGGCAATGCATTATTTGTAATGGATGCGCATAATCCATTGATGGAGCTTGAACATGAACCGCATCATGCTTTTTACTTGAGCATGCCATTTTGGATGGCAATTGGTGGTATAGGATTGGCGTTTGTATTCTATTTCAAAGAATCAGCCATGCCTGCGAAGCTTGCCTCTACATTTTCTGGCGTACATGCATTCCTACTTAATAAATGGTATTGGGATGAGTTGTATGAAAAAATCTTTCTTCGCCCTGCGCAATGTTTGGGAACCTTCTTTTGGCAGAAGGCTGATTTGGCAATCATTGATAAGGGTATGATTCATGGTGGTATTGTTGATTCAGTGCTGGCTGGGGCGGCGAAGTTGCGCCGTATGCAAACAGGTATGGTGTATCATTATGCTTATGGCATGGTGATTGGTGTGTTTGGTTTGCTAACTTGGCTAATGTTGAAGGCATAGGGGAGATTTGATGGAATCGTTGCAGAACGTATTGGGCTTTCCCATTCTAAGTTTGAGTATTTTCCTGCCAACTGCAGGGGCATTGCTTATTTGGCTATTTTTAAAAAATGATAATGCTGTGCGCTGGGCTGCACTAATTGTTTCTGTTGCGACATTTATTGTAACGATTCCTTTAGCGACCTCATTTGATTCAACAACAGCACATATGCAATTTGAAGAGATGCATCAGTGGATTCCGATGTTTAATGTTCACTACCAATTGGGTGTGGATGGTATTTCCATGCCATTTGTGATTTTAACCAGTTTATTGACCATTATTTGTATTGTTTCAGCATGGCGTTGTATTCAAAATCGAGTGAAAGAATATATGTTGGCATTCTTGATTCTTGAAACCACATTGATTGGTGTGTTTTGTGCCTTGGACGCGATTTTATTCTATTTCTTCTGGGAAGCTATGCTGATTCCAATGTTCCTTATTATTGGGGTTTGGGGCGGTCAAAATCGTGTGTATGCGACCTTAAAGTTTTTCTTATATACTTTGGGTGGCTCGGTATTGATGTTGATTGCGGTGATTGCCATGTATTTCAAGACAGGTGGCAGCTTTAGTATTTTGGCATATATGGATTACCCGTTTGATTTCCAATGGCAGTTCTGGGCTTTCTTGGCATTTTTTGTTGCCTTTGCAGTGAAAGTGCCCATGTGGCCAGTACATACTTGGTTGCCTGATGCACATACTGAGGCTCCGACTGCTGGCTCTGTGATTTTGGCAGGTATTTTATTGAAAATGGGGGCGTATGGTTTCTTGCGTTTCTCCTTGCCGATGTTACCTGATGCATCACAATATTTTGTTCCATTGATGGTGGGTTTAAGTTTAATTGCGATTGTTTACATCTCTTTGGTAGCCATGATGCAAACAGATTTAAAGCGTTTGATTGCTTATTCATCCATTGCACATATGGGTTTTGTAACCTTGGGCACATTTATGTTTACAGGAATTGCCATGGAAGGTGCTATTTTCGGCATGATTTCCCATGGATTTGTAGCAGCCGCTTTATTCCTTTGTGTGGGTGTCTTGTATGACCGTATGCATACACGTGAAATTTCTGCGTATGGCGGCGTAGCCAATGTGATGCCTGTGTTTGCAGTGGTGATGATGTTCTTTGCGATGGCAAATGTTGCTTTGCCTGGCGCATCATCCTTTGTGGCTGAGGTGATGGTCCTTTTAGGCACTTTTAACCCATCTCCTGAAGCGATGCTATATATGCCAATTTCGATGAAATGGGTGGCAATGATGGCTGCGATTAGTGTTATTCTTTCAGCATGCTATACGTTGTGGATGGTCAAACGTGTATTGATGGGTAATTTGGAAAAAGAAGAAGTGAAAGGCCTATCGGATATGACAATGCGTGAATTTGGACTCTTTGCGCCATTGATTATTCTTGTTGTTTGGTTGGGTTTTTACCCATTGCCAGTTCTTGATATGTTGCATGCATCAGCCACACATTTGGTTGATCAGGCGACGTCAAGCAAATTGGCAGATGCAGCATTGATTGCGCAAGGCGCTGCGGCGCACGTAACAGGACATTGAGGTAAAACATGGCAAACGTGACATTCCCATTCCCATATCCTCAGCATCTCGAATTGATGCTGCCAGAAATTATCATTGCCATTATGGCGATGGTTCTGCTTATATGGGATCTGTTTTTAGGTAAAGATAAAAAGGGTTGGATTGCTTATGCAGCCATTGCAACGTGTGTTGCAACAGCTTTTGCAACGATTCAAGTGACAACGGGTGGTGCTTTAACCACGTTTTATGGCTATTTTGTATTAGACCCATTTGCATCGTTTTCCAAGCTATTAATGTTGCTAGCAACGGTATTCGCAGTGATTCTTTCTTTGGATTATATGAAAGATGAAGAAAATGTAGGTGAATATTATTGCCTCATACTGTTTGCTTTATTGGGTATGATGTTGATGGTTTCAGCCAATAACTTTGTCACCATGTATCTTGGTTTAGAGCTGATGGCATTAAGTGTTTATGTGCTGGTGGGCTATCAACGTGATGTGTTGCGCTCATCTGAAGCGGCATTGAAATACTTTATTCTTGGTGCGCTATCTTCAGGCATGTTGTTATATGGTATCACGTTCTTGTATGGCGTTACGGCAAGCTTTGGTTTTGACGCGATTGGAGCAGGTTTGGTTAATGCCAATAACTCGGCACATGGTGTGGTGATGTTGGGCATGGTGTTTGTATTGGCAGGTTTGGTATTTAAAGTGTCGATTGCACCGTTTCACATGTGGACACCAGATACCTATGAAGGTGCGCCAACACCTGTCACAGCCTTTATCTCTGTCGCACCAAAGGTTGCAGGTTTTGTAGTCTTTATGCGCGTGTTACATGATGCACTGCCAGCAGTTCAAGCTGATTATACGATGATTTTGGTCGTGTTGGCAGCCTTAACCATTGTTGTTGGTAATGTAGCTGCGATTGCACAACGTAATATCAAACGTATGTTAGCGTATTCAACGATTGGTCATGTTGGATTCGTTTTAATGGGCTTGATTGCTGCCAATGAAGCTGGCTATGCAGGTTCGTTGGTTTACCTTACTGTTTATCTATTTATGAATATGGGTGTATTCGCCATTATTGTGCTTATGCGTAGGGATGGCATTCAGGGCGAGTTGCTGGATGATTTTGCGGGTCTATCAAAGGTTCGTCCAGGTTATGCATTGGCGATGGGGTTACTGTTGTTCTCTTTGGCAGGGATTCCATTCCTGGCTGGTTTTTGGGCGAAGTATGTGGTGTTTATGGCGGCGATTGAGACTGGGCACTTGTATTTGGCTTTATTGGCGATTGTTTTCTCAGTGGTTGGTTGTTTCTATTATTTACGTGTGATTAAATATATGTACTTCGATGATGTTCGTATTGAATTTAATTTTATCGAAAGTATCCCGATGAAAATGACTGTTGTAGTCACTGCGCTTGCCGTGACAGCGATTGGTTTGTATCCCGATCCTGTGATGGCAATTTGTAAACAGGCATTGGTAGGATTGATTTAATAGCTAAGAAACATGTTTTAAAATCGTTGATTTTGTAAGGCGATTATTTTTTACTTGAATAGTGAAGGGTTTGACGTTAGAAATCGCGCCCTTTCGTAATTAACAGGAGTATCAACGTGAAAGCTGGAATTCATCCTGAATATGTTACATCAAATGTAACATGTTCTTGTGGTAACACATTTGAGACACGCTCTACCAAGGGCGACATCCATGTAGAAATTTGTTCTTCATGCCACCCGTTTTATACAGGTAAGCAGAAGATCATGGATACAGAAGGACGCGTAGAGCGCTTCTATAAGAAATACGGCAAGTCTGCTAAGGCTGCCTAAGAGATATACTGGAGAATATGATGTACGCAGTTATTCGTACCGGTGGCAAGCAGTACCGTGTGCAAGAAGGTGATCTTCTTCGCATTGAAAAGCTTGAAGCCGAAGTAGGCCAAGAAGTTGTCTTTGATGACGTACTTTTAGTTGGCGAAGGTGATGCTATCAAAGTTGGTAGTGACATTGCAAAGAACAGTGTTAAAGCTGTTATTACTGAACAGGCGCGTGATAAGAAGGTTGTTATCTTCAAGAAACGTCGTCGTAAAAATTATCGTTTAACCAAAGGTCATCGTCAGTCGTTTACGGCTGTGAAGATCGGTGCGATTGGAGGCTAAGAGATGGCACATAAGAAAGCAGGCGGCTCCACTAGTAATGGTCGCGATTCCAATTCCAAACGCCTTGGAGTGAAAAAATATGGCGGCGAAGTTGTAACTGCTGGCAATATTATTGTTCGACAACGTGGCACAAAGATTCGTCCGGGTGACAATGTTGGTTGTGGTAAAGACTATACATTGTTTGCATTGACTGATGGCAATGTTGAATACTTTAAACGTGCAGGCCGTACAACGGTTCGTGTTGTAAGTTAAGATACTTTAAACTAGTATTTTGAAGAGGGTGCGGAAACGCACCCTCTTTTTGTTTGTGGGAAAGAAAGTTCTCAGAAGTATATAAAAGCATTACGATTAGCTGCTTGAGGTAGATTGTTTGAGGTATATGGCATGCGCTTTATTGATGAAGTGAAAATTGATGTTCGCGCTGGCAACGGCGGTTCGGGAAGCAGGTCCTTTCGGCGGGAAAAGTATATTCCTAAGGGTGGCCCTGATGGAGGTAATGGCGGGCGTGGTGGCCATGTTATTTTAGAAGCCAGTCGCGATAAAAATACCTTGCAAGAGCTTTATCTTCGTAAACATGTTTTTGCAGAACATGGCAAGTCAGGTAGTGGTCGTAAAATGCATGGTCGTATGGGTGCTGATGTAATCATGAAAGTGCCTGTTGGAACCATTGTGAAAGATGAAGATGGTGTGCAGCTCTTTGATTTAACTGAAGATGGTCAACAGGCTGTTTTGGCATATGGTGGAGAAGGTGGTTTGGGTAATGTGAACTTTGTTTCAAGTACCAACCGCGCACCGCGTTATGCCCAGTCAGGCAAAGAAGGCGAGACGGGTATACGTTTCTTAGAGCTAAAATCCATGGCAGATGTTGGCCTTGTAGGTTTACCAAATGCTGGAAAATCGACATTTATTTCGCGGGTATCTAATGCCAGACCTAAAATTGCCAATTACCCATTTACAACACTGGCACCATCGCTTGGGCAAGTATTTATGGATGATGGTGATGGTTTTGTGGTGGCGGATATTCCCGGTTTGATTGGCGGAGCGCATGAAGGAAAAGGGCTTGGTCATCGTTTCTTGAAACATATTGAACGTACACGTGTATTATTGCATTTGGTCGATGTGGTGCATCCCGAAGGGCAGAGTATTACCGATCAGGTGCATGAAATTGAGCAGGAGCTACGTGGTTATGGCGATACGGTATGGTCTAAAACACGTTATTTGGTGCTTAATAAGATGGATTCCTTACCTGAAGAAACGCATGCTGATGTCTTGGCTGAAGCGGATGCATTGGAGCTTAAATATTACGCAATATCTGCGGTAACAGGTGAAGGAACAAAACCTTTGTTGTATGATTTGTATGATGCAGTGAAAATCGCGCAGGCAGATGAGAATGCAGCCTTGGATGAAGAAGGAAGTGTGAGTGAAGCTCGCAATGTATGGCTGGAGAAGGAATAGAAATATAGTGATTAAAACACGCCAAGATTTATCACATGTGCAGCGTGCCATTGTAAAGATTGGCAGCTCATTGTTGACCGATGCGGATACAGGTATCCGTATGGATATGGTTGAACATGTGGTTGAGCAAGTGTTTTCGCTGCAAAAGGCTGGCGTTCAGGTGTGTATTGTTTCATCGGGTGCTGTGGCTATTGGGCGTGTGCATTTGGGTTGGTTGGGTAAAACGCTATCGGTACATGAAAAGCAAGCTGCCGCTGCAGTGGGTCAATCTTGGTTGATGGAATCTTATGGCAAGGCTTTTGCCAAGCATGATATACAAGTAGCGCAGATGTTGTTGACCAAGGATGATTTGCGTCATCGTAGGCGTTATCTTAATGCCAGTAATACCAGTGAAACATTATTCTCGGCAGGTGTTGTGCCTATTGTAAATGAGAATGACACGGTGGTTGTTGAAGAAATTAAATTTGGTGATAACGATAATTTGGGTGCACTGGTTGCCATGATGGTCAATGCAGACTTATTCGTAATGGTTACCGATGTGGATGGTTTGTATGATGCCAACCCTAATGAACAGCAAGATGCCAAACGTTGTTCTGTGATTCATCATTTGGATGATAGTGTGATGGCGATGGCAGGCGGTAGCGATAGTGAGTTTGGTACAGGTGGTATGTTAAGTAAATTAACAGCGGTAGAAATTGCGACGCGTGGCGGTGTAGCCGCTGCGATTGTGAATGGTCAGCAACGGGGTGTGCTGACAGATTTGTTTGTTGGCAATGATGTTGGGACTTTGTTTGTGTGTGGCGAGGATAGGCATAATCGCCATCAACATTGGATTGCTGATGTATTGCACGTTGCAGGTCAGTTGCATGTGGATGCTGGAGCTGCGCAGGTCATCATACATAAAGGTGCAAGTTTACTACCTATTGGTATGACAGATGTGCAAGGTAATTTTGATAAAGGTGAATGTGTGGAGGTCGTTGCGGATGGCGTAGTGATTGCGCGCGGGTTATGTAACTATAATTCAGATGATTTAAGGCGTGTTCAAGGGCTATCTAGTCAGGATATGGCAAAGACATTGGGCTACAAAGATTTCACATCGGTGATTCACCGTGATAATTTGGTATTAAAAGGTAAGAGGTAAGCCATGGGTGATGCAAAGCAAGTGATTAAAGCATTGGGTGTAAAGGCAAAAGTTGCATCGCGTAACATGCGTATGATTGAAACGCGTGCCAAAGATAAAGCGTTAAAAATTGCCGCCGCATTATTACGCTCTGATATGTCAGATGTGTTGGCAGCCAATGTTTTGGATATGAAAGCTGCCGATGAAAATAACCTTGAAGCCGCATTGAAAGACCGCTTGGCACTTAACCCTGAACGAGTGGAGTCTATGGCGCAGGGCTTGGAAGAAATTGCTGCATTGCCTGATCCTGTGGGAGCGATTTCCGACTTGGTATATCGTCCATCGGGGATTCAGGTTGGGCATATGCGTGTGCCATTGGGGGTGATAGGTATTATTTATGAGTCACGCCCTAATGTGACTGCAGATGCAGCAGCTTTGTGTTTAAAATCTGGTAATGCAGCCATTTTACGCGGTGGCTCTGAAGCGATTCATTCCAATCGAGCCATTGCAGTGATTTTACGACGTGCTTTGCAAGAGGCAGGTGTGCCAGAGGATGCAGTGCAATTGATTGATCAGACAGACCGCGCTTTGGTGGGAGCATTATTGGCAGCAGAAGATTATGTTGATGTGATTATTCCACGCGGTGGAAAATCGTTGGTGGCTCGTGTATCTGCGGATGCGAAGGTTCCTGTGATTAAGCATTTGGATGGTATTTGCCATGTGTATATTGATAAATCTGCAGATAGGAACATGGCTGTAGCCATTGCCTTGAATGCAAAAACACATCGTTATGGTGTATGTAATGCTATGGAGACGCTTTTGGTTCATCAAGATGCTGTGGATTGCCTGCCTGAAATCATTGACCAGCTGCTTGCAAAAAACGTTGAGGTGCGCGGTTGTGCTAAAACACAAGCCATGCATAACCAAGTGATTGCAGCGACTGATGAGGATTGGGGCACAGAATATCTAGCGCCCGTATTATCCATTCGCGTGGTAGATGATGTGAAACAGGCGATTGCGCATATTGAGCAATATAGTTCAGCGCATACAGAAACCATTGTGACAGAAGACTATGCGGTTGGTCAGAGCTTTTTACGTGAAGTCGATTCGTCTTCGGTGATGTGGAATGCCAGCACACGTTTTGCTGATGGTTTTGAATATGGGCTAGGCGCAGAAATTGGTATTTCAACAGATAGGTTGCATGTGCGTGGACCTGTTGGTTTGGAAGGTTTAACGACTCAAAAATGGATTGTTTTGGGTCATGGCGAGGTGAGAAGCTAAGTTCTTATGACACGAATCGGTGTGTTTGGCGGCAGTTTTGACCCGCCACACCTTGGGCATAAAGCTTTGGTTGAGGCTGCCATTGTTGAGTTGGAACTCGATGCTGTGTGGGTGATACCTGTAGGCGATAACCCCGTGCATAGAAGTTTAAGCGAAGGTGTTTCTGCCAAGCAACGTTTGTCTTGGGTGGAGAGCATGTTCGCTGGCATGGACGGTGTAGAGGTTTTTGATTGGGAAGTGAAGTCAGCAGAGCCTATGCCTAGCATTGCGTTTATGCGTCGTTTAGGAAAAGACTTGCCGAATGTGCCTATATGGCTGATGGGTATGGATGCTTGGTTGGGTTTGCCTTTATGGATTGATTACCCTGAACATATGCAGTGGTGTAATATGGCAGTATTTCCACGTCATGGAGAATCTGTAGATATGCATGAGGGTTGGGAGCAGGTGACGTGCTTATCCAGCATGAAAGCAGGGCAGGTGTATTGGGGACAATCTGAATTACCTATGATTTCTGCAACCCAAGTTCGAGAAGATATTTTGACAGGCAAGGATGTATCCACAGTGTTGGATGTATGTATTGCCGATGAGATTCAATCTGCTTATCAAAAAAGCAGGAACGGAGAGAATGAATGAGCGACGATAAAGCACTACAGGCGATGACAGATGCTGTGGTTGAAGCAATCGAAGATAAAAAAGCCCAAGATGTTGTGGTGATGGATGTGCAGGGTGAATGTGCATTTGCAGACCGTTTTGTATTGGCAACAGGTCGTACAGACCGACAATTAAAGGCGATTGCCCAAGCTGTTGCCAGTGTGGCACATGCCAATGGTTTGCCTGCTAAAATTGAAGGCTTGGATGCGATGGAATGGTTGTTGGTGGATTTGGGAGATGTCGTGGTACATTTATTTTTACCAGATACGCGTGCTAGTTTCCAATTGGAACGACTATGGGCACGCCCAGAAGGCGGCGAGTCAGCTTTGGATTCTACGACTGAAACATGAAGCTAAGGCTTTTGGTCGTTGGGCGTATCGTGCCCGAACTGGCGGAGTATGAGGCGCGTTTTCTCAAACGTTTGTCGGGTGCGTGTTCTTTGCAAGTGATTGAGTTACCAGAAGGCAAAAGTAAGCAATTGGCACAGCGTAAACAAGAAGAAGAAAAGCATATTTTAAAGGCTGCTAAGCCCAACTTTATTCTATTTGATGAGCATGGGAAACAATTGCCAAGCACCCAGTGGGCGGCATATTTGCAGCAGTTGGCAGGCAATGCAGAGCAAGATTTTGTTATTGGTGGAGCCGCAGGTATCTCCGATGCCGTGCGCTCTAAAGCGGGGCGAATATGGGGGCTTTCGATGTTGACATTACCGCATCAATTGGCGCGGGTGATGGTGGCAGAGCAGCTATATCGGGCATGGTCAATTATGCAGGGGCACCCTTACCATCGTGAATAAACGATATTTTCTTGTCTATGCTTTGTTGGGGGCGCTGTTAAGTAGTCACCCTGCTTGGGCAAAGCGTGATATTCAGTCTGAAATTGATCATGTTCGACAAGAGCGTGTGCGCTTGGCTGAAGTGCGAAAATCGCTTGAACTCAAGCTGGGTTCATTGGGTAAGGATTTACGTAAGCTTGATGTTGCATTGCTTGCTGCGCGCAAAGCACTTGGCTTGGCGAACAAGCAATGGCAAATTGCTGATAACAAGGTTCAGAAGCTTGTTAAAAAACGTCAAATATTAAAAACGCAGATAGACCAGTTACAAAAACGCATGCAGAACGAGGCGGATGCAGCATGGCGTAGAGCCAACAGGCAGCCCAGTTGGTTGGATATATTGGCTGGTGTGAATATAACAGAAGTACCGCACCGAAAGTTTATGGCTCGTTATATGTTGGAAAAGCAGCAAGAAGACCATGCAAGATGGAAGGCTGCGTTGCTTGAGCTTGAAGCTGTAGAGAAGAATTTATTGATAGAGCGGCAACGCCTCACTCAATTACGCGATGAAAAGCGAGAACTACAAAGCAAGGCGACAAAGCGATTACAAGCCAAACAGAATATGGCAAGAAAGCTGCGCCAAGATGTAAAACTCAAGAAAAAACGCGATAAAGCATTAGCAAATCAGGAAAAAGCTTTGTTTAATTTGCTCAATGGTTTGCAAGAAGCCTTGTTGAGTAGCGATAAAATTGCCAAACATGTGTCTATTCGTAAGCGTAAAGGTCATCTGCATTGGCCTTTGAAGGGTAAGGTGGTGGCGAAGTTTGGCTCCCATCCTCATGCTCAAGCGGCTAAATTATTGGGTGTTCAGATTGCCCCTTCTAGCAGGAAGGAGGCTGCTAGACAGGTAAAAGTTATGGCTGATGGACAGGTACGTTATGCCGATTGGTTTGGTGGTTTTGGTTTGATGCTGATTGTTGAATATGGGCATGGCATCATGGCAATTTATGCGCATAATGATGCGTTGTATAAGCAAGTAGGTGATTGGGTGGAAGCTGGGGATGTGGTGGCTGAAGCGGGAAGTACAGGTTTGATTGAAAAAACGAGGCTATATTTTGAATTGCGAGATAAAGGAAAGGCTGTAAATCCAGCGCGGTGGTGTCGTTAGCATGAAAACAGACTTGATTAATATGAAACAACGCGCATGGTCATTGGTGCAACAGTCGTGCGAATTTCAAAATGCACGGATGTTGCTGGACATGCGCGTTAGGAGATGAGTATGAACTTGAAGAAAACACGGATGATTTTATTGGCTGGAACGGCGGCAGTATTTGTTGCTGGCGTGATGGCATGGAACCCATCACAAGGTTATCAGCAGGCAACTGCAGCGACTGATTACCGTCAAATGGACAAATTTGCACAGATTATGGATGCCGTGAAACGTACCTATGTGGAAAAGAAAACGGATGAAGAGCTGGTTGATGGTGCTTTGGCGGGCATGCTTTCAAGTCTTGACCCACATTCAACGTATATGAACAAAGAGTTATACAAACAAATGCAAGAGGAGACATCGGGTGATTTTGGTGGTTTGGGGATTGAAATATCCGCAGCCCAAGGCGGTATTCGTATTATAGCTCCGATTGAGGATACACCTGCGGATAGGGCAGGCGTGCATGCGGGGGATTTAATTATAAAAATTGATGATCAACTTGCCAAAGATTTATCATTGCCTGAAGCTGTAAAATTAATGCGGGGAAAACCTGGTACATCTACCGTGCTTACTATTTTCCGTAAAACAGCAGCAAAACCGCTTGAAATAAAAATTGTTCGCGATGTGGTTCATGTGAAATCAGTGAAAAGTGCCATGTTGGCTCCAGGCTTTGTTTGGCTGCGCGTGACACAATTTCAAGAGCAATCCAGTAAAGAATTGAAAAAACAAATCATGCAATTGAAGAAGGGGGCAGGCGGAAAGTTTAAGGGAGCCGTGCTTGATTTGCGTAATAACCCAGGTGGTTTATTGGATCAAGCTGTGGAAATTAGTGATATGTTCCTAGATAAAGGTGGAATTGTAAGTACCAAATCGCGCGTTGGAAAAAACATGAATTTTAAAGCAAAACCAGGGGATATATTGGGTGGCACCTCGTTGGTTGTATTAATCAATAACGGTTCTGCATCGGCATCTGAAATTGTCAGTGGCGCATTGCAAGATAACAAACGCGCTGTATTGATGGGGACTAAGAGCTTTGGTAAAGGCTCTGTGCAACGTATTATTCCCTTGCCAGATGCTACAGCATTTAAACTTACAACAGCGTTATATTACACGCCAAGTGGTCGTTCGATTCAGGCAACAGGCATTGACCCAGATATTGAAGTGCCTTGGGTAAAGCCTCAGAAAACTGAGAAAGAAAAAGAAACTTTGCGTATTTCCGAAAGAGATTTGAAGGGGCACTTGGCGAACGGTAATGGTAAAAAAGAAACCAAAAAGAAGGCTGAAAAGGTTGTTGTGACTGAGAAAATGCAAGAGCGTTTGGGTAAGGATGTGCAACTTCAACGTGCTTTGGATGTGTTGAAGGCAATGTATGTGGTGCAGGGACGTAGTTAATTACTAAGACTATGCGTAAAAGCAAACGTAAAACACGAAAAAAGCAACATCCTCGGTGGCTATATCCTGTATTATTTGGGATATTGACGGTGTTGGTTGCGATATTGATTTGGCCGAGTGATTCGCAGTATGATGTGAATAAAGACATTCAATCTGATGTGCCTGTATATGAAGATATTCAGGTAGCACCATCGCAAGTGGATGTGGATGAGCCTAAAGTAATACCAGCACCAATGGTCACTACAAGGTCCACACCAAGCTCCACCAAGCCTGTTGAACAAAGAGTATATCAATATGATGCTTTGAGAACACATGGCATTGCCTTAGTGATTGATGATGTGGGTTATGATTTACCTGCATTGCGACGGGTTCTTGCTTTGAGTATCCCCGTAGCTATTTCAATTATTCCTGATACCCCACATGCCAAAGAAGCTGCAGAAATGGCTCATAAGGCGGGACAGATTGTGATGCTTCATATGCCTATGGAACCTGAAAATCCGCATTATCGCGAACGTATGGATGATTCGTTTTTACGTGGGGATATGTCTGAAGATACAGTGAAAAAAATGTTGCTTCATGGCTTAGGAAAAGTGCCTTATGTGCGAGGCATGAATAACCATATGGGTTCTTTTTTAACCAGTATGCCTGAGCCTATGGCTTGGGTGATGCAGTTTTGCCGAGATCACCAATTATTCTTTGTTGATTCAAAAACATCTCCCAAATCAGTGGCATCTGATATTGCTGCAAGTTTTGGGCTTACTTGGGGTTCGCGGCGTATTTTTCTAGATAATTCTGTCAAAGAAGATGATATAAAACAGGCTTGGTTATCGGCCGAACGCTGTGCGAAACGACAAGGTGGTTGTATTGTGATTGGTCATCCTCATCCTGAAACTTTGAATTTTTTGGAGCAACAAATGACCCATGTAAAGCCTAAGATGATGCGTGTTGTGACCGATTTATTACATGTTCCACAAGGCTAAAGTGGCGCATCATGGTTGAATATGGCTATTTGCGCTATATTGCGCATTAAATCTTAATAATTAGCGTATTTTTTACATGCAGGGAGAATTTATGAAGGTTTTGACTAAGCTGCTTTACATTTTAACGCTTTTGGTTGCGTGCTCTTGGCAAGTACAGGCTGAAAGTGTGAATGACCAAGCCAAACAGGCTTTAAGCCTTGGGCATGTGACAGCAGCCGAAGATTTGTTAAATAAGCAAGTACAGGCAAAACCTGATGATTATCAGGCATGGTTTTTGTTGGGGGTTGCTCAGGCACAGGGGAAGCATTTTCATCAGGCTATTGAAGCATTTCGGCGGGTGATTGAGTTGCGCAATGATTTAGCGGAACCGCATAATAATTTGGCTGTGATTTATAATGAGTTGGGTGATGTTAAGTCCGCAGTCCATGAGTTGGAACAATCATTACAAAAGCATCCGGGTTATGCGATTGCGGAAGAAAATATTGCTGATTTATATGTCAAACTTGCATTGCAATATTATAAAAAATCCTTGCTAAAAAATGATAATCCAGCACTAAAACAACGTTATGCCCGCCTATTGCAGGTTCGAGATACTCGCAGCAGTACCAAAGAAGATGTTGCTCATGTGGTGCAGACTGAAAAGTCTAAAAAAACCGTAGCAACGGTTCTCAAGCATGCTGCGCCAAGCGAAGAGGTTGTGTCTAGTACTGTGCCTGTAAAAGTGCAAAATAAGGCTGCGTCTAAGGTTGCGCTTGTACAAGAGCAGAGCAAGGCTGCGTCTAAGGTTGTGTCCGTAAAAGGGCAGGACAAGGTTGAATCTAAGGTTGCTAAAAGCATGCAACCTGAACAGTTGAGCGATAAGAAAGTTGCTAATATTGGTAGTATTGAGAAGACAAATAAAGCGAGTGAAGTCGAGGCGGTTCTAGCAAGTCTGGAAGCTTGGAGGGTAGCTTGGCAATCCCAAGATTTGGACGCTTATTTTTCTGCGTATGCGAGTGATTATATTCCGACAGGCAAATATGCTTCTTTGGCGGCATGGAAAGCGTATAAAAAGCGGGTGATTGCTAATAAAGCGTATATTAAATTGGATTTAAGCGATATCAAAGTTGAACTTTCTGAAGATGGAAATGTGGCGCGCGTGCGCTTTAATCAGGCGTTTCATTCAAATAATTATAATGGTAATGATGTAAAAGTATTGAAGTTAGAGAAAGGTCAGAAAGGTTGGAAAATTCTGCGTGAGGCAGCGATTTCGTTATGAACTATATCATACTGTGCGGCTTGTGGGTAAGCATTATGCTTGCGCCAGCTTTGCAGGCTGCGGAGCTTGATACCGTATCGAGAGTGCGTGCTTTGCAAGCTTTGCAAGAAGGTACAGATCCAGCAGTTACATCACTTGCACATGCAGATATTTCATTGTTAAAAGCCACCTTGGCTTTGCAGGCAGGGAAGCCCAAACAAGCTTTAGATGTGTTGCATTCGTATGCGAATAAATCAAAAAATAATGATCCCTTGATAGACATGTTGGAGGCGGAAGCATATCGACGTTCAGCACTGTTAGCCGTGGCGGATGCAGGTGAATATGCCAAACAAATGCAAGGGAAAGTACAGCACTTGAAAGATGCGAACTTATCGCAAGGTTTGCGTGAAGCCGATGTGCGTTTGAATGCATTTTTGGATCATTTGGATGCTGTTGCAGGCATGCCTTTGGATATTTTGCAGGTGGATAAGAGTATTTATAGTATTTTTCTTGTCGATAAAGCACGTTCACGCATGTTTGTGTATGCACGCAATGCGAATGGTGTACTGGCGCGTGTGGCAGATGAATATATTGTGACAGGTTCGCAGTTGGGGGATAAGCAGGCAAGTGGTGATGCACGTACGCCCGATGGTGTTTATCGCTTTGTAAAGCGCTTGCAAGGCAAGAGTCTTGAAGCGCGTTATGGACCTGTAGCATTCCCTATTGATTATCCCAATGAGTTGGATGTTTTACATCATAAAAATGGTTATGGTATATGGATGCACGGCTATGCTGAAGGTGTTGGGCGGCGACCTCCGCGTGATACCAAGGGTTGCTTTGCATTGCCAAACGAACGCCTATTAGCGATGTCTAAGTATGTAAAGTTGGGAAAAAGTTGGGTGATTGTAGGTGAGAATTTTGAGTTTGGTGATGAGAAGAAACGTCAAGCATTGCAAGCCTCTGTAGCGCAAACGCTGGAGTCTTGGCGTAAAGATTGGTCGGCATTGGATACCCCGTCGTATTTAAACTTTTATCATGAGAAATTCCACTCAGGCAAACGTGATTTGTCAGCCTGGAAGCGTTATAAACAACGTGTGAATGCCCATAAATCATTTGTTGATGTTGGTATTTCAAATGTAACGCTGATTCGTGATGCTAAGCGCTGGGTAGAAGGTGAAGTGGTCGTGGCTGAATTTAATCAAGATTACCGTTCCAATAACTACCAGGATTCGAGTCGAAAACGTTTGTATTTGGCGCGTTTGGACGCTCAATCACCATGGCGTATTTTGATTGAAGAGAGTGTGAAGCCATGAGTGAAAAAGATAAGGGTCATGTTGAAGATGATTTTACGGCACGTCGCATGCAAAAGTTGTTGGATGAGAATCGCGATTTAAAACAATACGTTGCAGAGATGATGCAACGCTTGCAAGAAAATGATGTGCTTTTTAGCAAGTTGTTTGAGCTTGAATCTCAGGTATTGGCGGCAACTGATGCGGAAGACTTGTGTTTTACTCTATTGCGTAGCCTGCGCTCAAACTTTGATTTGGATATGGTGCGTTTGTGGTTCGACCGCTCTACTTTTATGGGGCAATGCCAGCTTTCAGGTTTATCAGAGCAAGATTTGGTATGGGTGGAAAAAGGCGAAATTGAAAAAATCGGTTTGACATCGCGTCATGTCTGGTTACTTAGACTTGATGAAAAACGCGACTTTCCATGGCTTGAAGAGCGAGATGGTCATTTGTCATCGTTGGCGCTTTTGGTATTAGGCGATTTGTCGCGGCCTTTTGGGGTGTTGGCATTGGGCTCATTGGATGCTGGGCGTTTTGCGCCAGATCAGAGTGGTGACTTTTTGCAGCATTTAACGCAAATTATCGGGCTAACACTTGAAAATGCTATTGTGCGTGAGCGTTTGGCACGTTTGTCGGTTACTGACTCTTTGACGGGTGCGCATAATAGACGCTTCTTTCAGCCGCATAGCCACCAGCCATTATCACAATGGTTTGGTAAAAATACGCAGGTGACATGCCTTTATTTTGATATTGATGATTTTAAGGTGATAGCAGATAGGCTTGATTCTAGTGTGGGTGATGAGTTATTAACTCATGTTAGCCAAGTGGTGCAGCAATGTGTTCGAGAGCAAGATGTGATGATTCGTATGGAAGAGCATGCATTCACGGTATTTTTGCAGGGCTGTGCTATAGAAAAAGGTGAAGAGATTGCCAATAAGATGGTGAAGGCATGCGCATCGATTGATGCCTATGATGAGCGTATTGGCATTAGTGTCGGGCTTGCTTTTTCAGCAGCAGAGGCGGATAAAGTTGTGAAAGTATTGGTCTCAGAAGCCGATCAAGCTATGTATGTTGCCAAAGCTTTGGGTGGTTCGCGTGT
The DNA here is from genome assembly GCA_913055645.1 of uncultured Pseudomonadota bacterium. GTDB lineage: Bacteria > Pseudomonadota > Zetaproteobacteria > Mariprofundales > Mariprofundaceae. The sequence continues at coordinate 44,664 of CAJXLC010000012.1, forward strand.
GGAGATAGCCGCAACTGATGGCTAAAATTCTCTAACGATGTTATTACAGGATGCAGTGGATCGCTTTATCACAGAGCTTAGAGATATTCGCATGGCATCGCCACATACCGTGTCGAATTATAAGCGGGACTTAAATACATTTATAAAGCACTGTCCAGATGCGATACAGTTGGACGCAGTGGTTCGCAGTGATGTGCAAGACTGGTTGGTTGTAGGGCATGCAGCAGGTTTATCACCCGCAACACTGGCTCGCAGATTATCTGCGTTACGCTCGTTGCTTGATAGCTGTGTGCAAGCAGGTCGTTGTGAAAAAAATGTTGCAGCAGGTGTGATGGCTCCCAAACAATCCAAACGTTTGCCCAAAGCATTGCCTCCAGAACAAACAGAAAAGTTGATGCATTCTACTGATGCTGATTCCGATTTGCGTGATGCTGCGTTATTGGCTGTGATGTATGGCTGTGGTTTGCGCGTATCTGAAGTGGTGGGTTTAAATGTTGAAGATGTAAATATCTGGGCGAAAGAGCTGCGTATATTGGGTAAAGGCAAAAAGGAGCGCATTGTGCCGATGCCGTCAGGCGTAGTGAATTTAATGAATGATTACATCACATCGCGGCAATCGTTGTCGCATGCAGTCTTCCTCAATGTTCGAGGCTCCCGTTTGACCACCCGCAGTGTGCAGCGCATGCTAAAAAAACGCGCTTTGGAAACAGGAGCCGACGTGTCGGTTACACCGCATCGGTTACGCCATTCTTTTGCAACGCACTTGCTCGCAGGCGGAGTGGATTTGCGCGCCATTCAAGAGTTGTTGGGTCATAGCTCATTGGCAACAACGGAACGTTATACTTCATTGGACATCAATAAGTTGACTGAAGTATATGATAAAGCACATCCAAGAGCACGGCAAAAGGACTAATATTCAGATGTATAAAGTGGATGCTTTGTTATTGTTAGCGTGTTATTTATGTGAGTGCTCTGAATTGCTAAAAACTACAGGTGACTGTGGTTCATTGTTGACATGCAGCTGGAAAACATCGGGTCGCGCATAGTGTCCAGCAACATCAAAAGCTCGTTTGGCAAGCGCTGCTTTTTCTATATCTACATCGCAATATAAAATGCCAGATTCTTCACGCATAGGGCCTGCAACAATATCACCACTAGGTGCAATGACCAGGGAATCGCCAGGGTTTACCCATTCTTTGGCATTGGGGTATAGTCGTTCTTTTTCAGGGAAATCATCGGGAAAATCGCTGCCTTGCATGAGATTTCCGCAGCCAATCACCCAACAGCGACCTTCGCGCGCAATGTGTTGTAATGTGCCAATCCAGCCTTCACCACTATCGTAGGTTGGTGCAATATAGATTTCTACTCCTTGCGCATATATGGCATAGCGAGCCAGTGGCATAAAATTTTCCCAGCAAAGGAGTCCGCCAACGCGGCCAATGGGTGTTTTAACAACCTTTAAACCTGATGCGTCACCAAACCCCCAAGTCATGCGCTCTGGGTTTGTTGGCATGAGTTTTCGATGCTTGTTGAGCAACTTTCCGTCGGAGCCAATAATAATCATGGTATTGTAAATGGTTGATTGGCTTAGTGTGCTATCGCGTTCTTCAATGCCGCAAACAATGGTGATATGATATTTTTTTGCGACGTCATACAAAGGCACTAAATCATCGGACTCCATCACGACGGCATTTTTTAATAGTCTGTCGTGCAATTCCTCGTATAAACCCCAGTCAGCTCCGGGTTTGAGTCTCCACACCCATGTGGGGTAGCCCGGTATAAAGGTTTCTGTGAATACAACTAACTCAGCACCATGGTTTGCAGCTTCTTCGACTGTGCTTACGGCAAGCTTAATGGTTTGCTGTTTATCTAAAAATATAGGTGCTTTTTGTACGACTGCTATCTTTGCCATAATTATCTCCAGCTACGTGTTTATAGGCGTATCATTTATATATAGCAGATTATATATCGTTATGCTGGCAAGCACTGATGAATTACTTGTTGGTTTATCCCATTATCATTAAAAATCAGGTGGGCAGTGGATGTCTATGGCTTGATGGGTTATGGGATGAACAAATGTAAGCTTGCTAGCATGCAGTAATAATCGCGTCGATTTACCAAGGACTTCATCGGTTGCATAAAATTCATCGCCTAAAATAGCATGGCCTAACCACATCATATGAACACGTAGTTGGTGAGAACGCCCCGTAATGGGCGTGAGTTGTACGCGTGTGGTTTGCGTTGTTTTATCACGACTAAGCACTTGGAATTCTGTGCAAGAAGGTTTCCCAGATGCATCAATCTTTTGTTTTGGGCGGTTAGGCCAGTCCACCATCAAAGGTTGATTTATTTCACCAGTATCATTGCTTAAGATACCATCAACGATAGCAGTATAGGTTTTACTTACCTTTCGCTCAGCAAATAAATGATTCATGGCGCGTAGGACATCTTTATTGCGGGCAAATACGATAATTCCAGAAGTAAGCATGTCCAAACGATGCACAATCAACACATTCTCAAACTCTGCTTGGCAGCGTGAGACCATGCAGTCCTGCTTTTCCACACTGTTGCCGGGTACAGAAAGCAGACCAGCAGGCTTATTAACAATCAATAAGTATTCATCCTGAAAAAGAATATTCAGGCCAGTATGTTTGGGTGGTTGATAGGTGTAGGGCGTGCGATTCATAAGCAATGAATCATGAGAAGTATGTGTAATCCGTCAATATTGGTTCTATAAAGCTACTGATATGGTGTTTTGGGGAGTCACTTTTTACTAAGAATATAGTGGGCATAAAGGTTTTTTAGGTGCATTAAAATAAGTTCATAACAAAGGAGTTGACGGTTTGAATTCACTCGTTATGTTTCGCGTCCCTTCGACGGGGCACTACTGATTTTCAGTGGCATTTGGTTGAAGGTTGTTGAGCAGTTTTTGACTTGTTTGATTGAGTTTCTACTGGATAGAGAGTTGGTTAAAACAAAGTGATTGACAGTGTAACAATTGGCGATAAAGTTCGCCGCCCGCTGACGGCAGGTAGCTGTTAGTGGTTGTTCTTTACAATTTGTAATTTTTATTTGAGCTGTGGCCGCATCGAGTCTTCCTTAATCTTTGATTATTGATTGACTAGATGAGGTTAACAGCGCAAGCGAACGTTAATTTTAGATAGTTTTAATCAAGTGATCGAGACTGGGATAAATATGTAAAAATATGTTTGAACTTTCTACGGAGAGTTTGATCCTGGCTCAGAACGAACGCTGGCGGCATGCCTAACACATGCAAGTCGAACGGTAACAGAGACTTCGGTCTGCTGACGAGTGGCGCACGGGTGAGTAACGCGTGGATATCTGCCTATGAGTGGGGGACAACTTTCGGAAACGAAAGCTAATACCGCATAATCTCTACGGAGCAAAGCAGGGGACCTTTCGGGGCCTTGTGCTTATAGATGAGTCCGCGTCTGATTAGCTAGTTGGTGGGGTAAGAGCTTACCAAGGCGATGATCAGTAGCTGGTTTGAGAGGATGATCAGTCACACTGGAACTGAGACACGGTCCAGACTTCTACGGAAGGCAGCAGTGGGGAATTTTGCACAATGGGGGAAACCCTGATGCAGCGATGCCGCGTGTGGGAAGAAGGCCTTTGGGTTGTAAACCACTTTCAATTGGGAAGAAGGGATGAGAGTTAATAGCTCTCTGACTTGACGGTACCTTTAGAAGAAGCACCGGCTAATTTCGTGCCAGCAGCCGCGGTAATACGAAAGGTGCAAGCGTTGTTCGGATTTACTGGGCGTAAAGAGATCGTAGGTGGTTTGTTAAGTTGGATGTGAAATCCCGGGGCTCAACCTCGGAACTGCATCCAAAACTGATGGACTTGAGTTCGGGAGGGGTAAGCGGAATTCCGTGTGTAGCAGTGAAATGCGTAGATATACGGAGGAACACCTGAGGCGAAGGCGGCTTACTGGACCGATACTGACACTGAGGATCGAAAGCGTGGGTAGCAAACAGGATTAGATACCCTGGTAGTCCACGCCCTAAACGATGTCAACTAGCCGTTGCGGGTATCGACCCCTGCAGTGGCGCAGCTAACGCGATAAGTTGACCGCCTGGGGAGTACGGTCGCAAGATTAAAACTCAAAGGAATTGACGGGGGCCCGCACAAGCGGTGGAGCATGTGGTTTAATTCGATGCAACGCGAAGAACCTTACCACCCCTTGACATCCTCTTAAGCTTTTAGAGATAGAAGCGTGCCTTCGGGAAAAGAGAGACAGGTGCTGCATGGCTGTCGTCAGCTCGTGTCGTGAGATGTTGGGTTAAGTCCCGCAACGAGCGCAACCCCTATCGTTAGTTGCCATCATTAAGTTGGGCACTCTAGCGAGACTGCCGGTGACAAACCGGAGGAAGGTGGGGACGACGTCAAATCATCATGGCCCTTATGTCCAGGGCTACACACGTGCTACAATGGCAGATACAACGAGTTGCGAGACCGCGAGGTTAAGCTAATCTCTTAAAGTCTGTCTCAGTTCGGATTGCACTCTGCAACTCGAGTGCATGAAGTTGGAATCGCTAGTAATCGCGGATCAGCATGCCGCGGTGAATACGTTCCCGGGCCTTGTACACACCGCCCGTCACACCATGGGAATTGGTTGCACCAGAAGCCGCCGGGCTAACCTTCGGGAAGCAGGCGTCTACGGTGTGGTCAGTAACTGGGGTGAAGTCGTAACAAGGTATCCCTACCGGAAGGTGGGGATGGATCACCTCCTTTATAGGGAAAATGAATCCCAAGGTCGAGATTCGATGTGGTCACAGCTCAGATAGAAATTACAAGAAACAACATGGGCCCGTAGCTCAGTTGGTTAGAGCGCACGCCTGATAAGCGTGAGGTCGGTGGTTCGAATCCACCCGGGCCCACCATTCAGCGAGTGTTTTAATTGACTTACAGGTTTGGAGAGATTCGGGGGATTAGCTCAGCTGGGAGAGCGCCTGCCTTGCACGCAGGAGGTCAGCGGTTCGATCCCGCTATCCTCCACCATTTTGAATGTAGAAGAAAGTCATTACACATGATTTTCTTCTGCGTTTAGCAGAAATTGTTGTTTATCGTTCTTTATAATTTGGTATTTTGTGATAATCAGTTTTTACTGTAAGAGATTACAGTAATTATTTTTTAAATAGTAAAAGTGTTTTGATGATGGAGATCGCTCTCTGTTATCAAACCGCAATGTTTTACATCATCATTATAAATGATGTTGCAGCCAATGTTTTAATGTTGCATTGGTCAAGTGAATAAGGGTCCATGGTGGATGCCTTGGCGTTGAGCGGCGATGAAAGACGTGACTACCTGCGATAAGTTTCGGGGAGCCGGTTAGTAGGCTTTGATCCGGAAATTTCTGAATGGGGAAACCCAACCACTTCGGTGGTTATCATGTACTGAATACATAGGTGCATGAAGCGAACGGGGGGAATTGAAACATCTTAGTACCCCTAGGAGTATAAATCAAACGAGATTCCCTGAGTAGCGGCGAGCGAAATGGGAATAGGCCAAACCAGAAAACTTGTTTTCTGGGGTTGTAGGACTGAAATGTGGTATTGTGGATAGATAGGTAAACACTCTGGAAAGTGTGGCCATAGTGGGTGATAGCCCCGTAACCGAAATCTTGAAGCAGCCTATCAGTATCCTGAGTAGGACGGGGCACGTGAAACCTTGTCTGAATCTGGGGGGACCACCCTCCAAGCCTAAATACGTCTCAACGACCGATAGTGAACCAGTACCGTGAGGGAAAGGTGAAAAGCACCCCGATGAGGGGAGTGAAATAGACCTGAAACCATGGACTTACAAGCAGTTGGAGCACTATGTTTTCGGACAGTGTGACAGCGTACCTTTTGTATAATGGGCCAACGACTTATGGCTCAGTGGCAAGGTTAAATCATAAGATGGAGCCGTAGCGAAAGCGAGTCTGAATAGGGCGATCATAGTCACTGGGCATAGACCCGAAGCCGAGCGAGCTATTTATGAGCAGGTTGAAGGTGGGGTAAAACCTACTGGAGGACCGAACCCACATTGGCTGAAGACAATGGGGATGACTTGTGAATAGGGG
>CAJXLC010000013.1 GCA_913055645.1 uncultured Pseudomonadota bacterium
CTGCATGTCGTTCTGCAAGATATACTGAGCCAAGAATACCTGCCAACTGATTATTAAAATTATGTGCCACGCCCCCTACAAGGGTACCAATTGCTGCCATCTTCTGAGTTTGCCGCTCTCTCTCCTCGCGCTCTTTCATCTCCGTTGCATCTGAAAAAACACAGACAAAATGATGAATCTTTCCATCTTCTTCTCTAATCGTCTTGATATGCATTAACTCAGGGTAAATCTCACTATTTTTGCGCTTATTCCAAATTTCGCCTTCCCAAACACCTTGATTAACAAGCGCTGACCACATCATTTGGTAAAATGCCTTACTTTGCCTGCCCGACTTCAATATACGGGGATTTTCACCAATCACTTCATCCGGGGTATAGCCTGTTACACTGGTGAACGATTTATTCACATAGGTAATATTTTTATCTGCATTTACAATCATAACAGCGCAACCCGCATCTTGAAGCGCCGTAGCAAGTAACTCTAATTTTTCCTGATAACCATAAGTAATCGCAGCAATAGGCTTAATAACCCAAGCACAAACAGGCCAAGCCGCTAACAGCACCAGCAACAGCGCATCTACAACAGATTCCAAATCTGGCGAGAAATAGTCTTCGAGACCACTCAAGTGAAAGACTATCATGATGGAATATTCTACAATGACCACGATAGCCACAAGGATAAGAATATAACGGGTAAAATTTATTTCGTTCTTAGGCATTGCTCACCTACCATAAGGTATCTTATTGCAAAAAACAGAACGCAAAATATCTATAGGCGTTTGTTACAGCACATCAATACCATCCCTTTAAATCGGAAAAATGCTATAATGGATACCTATCGGCAATCTAAGTTAAAACTTAAGAATTAATCATAAGCCCAAATCATCCCAAATATTATCCACCCGTGCTTTAACTTCATTAGACATCTCAATGGGTTTACCCCATTCTCGGTCTGTTTCACCCGCCCATTTATTTGTAGCATCAATACCAACCTTGGAGCCAAGCCCTGCAATCGGCGAAGCAAAATCCAAATAATCAATCGGGGTATTTTCAGCCATGGTAAAATCACGCACAGGGTCACAACGTGTGGAAATCGCCCAAATCACTTCCTTCCAATCTCGACAATCGACATCAGCATCCACCACAATAATGAATTTTGTGTACATAAATTGACGTAAATATGACCAAATACCAAACATCACCCTCTTGGCATGACCTGCATAACCCTTATTGATTGAAACCACTGCCATACGATAGGAGCAACCCTCCATCGGCAGGTAAAAATCAACGATTTCAGGGAACTGTTTCTTCAAAATCGGAACAAACACTTCATTAAATGCCAAACCCAACACTGCAGGCTCATCAGGCGGTTTCCCTGTATATGTCGAATGATACATTGCATCTTCACGCATGGTGATTTTATCAACCGTAAAGACTGGAAACATCTCTGTTTCATTATAATAACCTGTATGATCACCATACGGTCCTTCTTTGGCATATTCATCCAATGAAACATAACCTTCGAGCACAATTTCCGATGATGCAGGCACTTGCAAAGGAATGCTCAAACAATCAGTTAATATTGTTTTTTTGCCACGCAATAAACCCGCAAATTGATATTCAGATAGCGTATCAGGAATTGGGGTTACGGCAGCTAGAATCGTTGCAGGGTCAGCACCAATCACCACAGCACATGGAAAACGTGTTGCGCCTGATTTTTTCGCTTCCCGATGATCCTGCGCACCACCACGATGCTTTAACCAACGCATAATAAGTTTGTTCTTCGCAATCTTTTGTTGGCGATAAATACCCATGTTTTGACGGTCTTTATTGGGGCCTTTAGTCACCACCAAACCCCATGTTAGTAGAGGTGCTACATCTTCTGGCCAACATGTTTGAATGGGTAAAGCATCCAAATCCACATCATCGCCTTCCATCACAATGTTTTGGCAATCCGCTTTCTTCACAAGTTTGGGATTCATGTGTATGACTTTTTTCAAAATCGGAAACTTATCCCAAGCATCTTTCAGACCCTTGGGTGGCTCAGGCTCTTTTAAGTATGCCAGCAACTCGCCAATCTCACGCAACTCATCGGCAGATTCCCGCCCCATGCCCAAAGCAATACGATCTGCCGTGCCAAATAAGTTGGTCAATACTGGCATATCGTAACCTTTTACATTTTCAAACAACAATGCAGGCCCTGCAGCACGCAATACCCGATCAGATATTTCCGTGATTTCTAACTCAGTGCTAACCTCAGTTGAAATACGTTTTAATAAGCCTCGCTTTTCAAGATCTTGCGTAAATTCACGCAAATCCGCATAACTCATGCCCCTTCCTCAGCATTACCGTCAAAACTGCCCTCAGCAATATCAAAGACACTATCCAATTTTGCTAGCGAAAACACATCCCTGACCGTGTCTTGTAAGTCATACAGTGCAAAACGTCCACCCGATTGGCGCGCCCATTGCAAACCTTCCACCAATGTTGCAATGCCTGATGAATCCATAAATGGCACACCTGACAAGCAAACATGAATTTCTTTGTTTTGATTAACAAATAGAGGCTTTAGCGTATCCCTAAGGCGTGGGGATGTGTGAATATTTACAGTTCCTTTCACCGCTACTTTCACCACACCTGCATCATTTGTTTCTACTGCTACATCAAGCTTCATCACCAACTCCCTTCGTTCCCTGCTTACAAATATAAATAAGCGTCCACTGATTACCATCATCCAGTGCAACATGCTCCACAACATCCATAATCGAATGAATCAACTGCATGCCCAATCCGCCTGGCGTAATATCGGCAGCACTACACGGCGTCGTATCACCACAGTCCCAACCTTGAATATCAACAACCGGAGCATAATCACGAAACATGAAGTGTAATTCCTGCATGCCATCATCATTGATATGTATTTTGCTTTCAAATTGCACTCTGCCAGGCGTGTCGCCATAGCCATGGTCAGTAATATTGGCAAATAACTCATCCACAGCAAGTGCCACACGGTTGGTTTCCACATCTGTTAAACCAGCACGCAAGGCAATCACTTCCACCATGGAATGCAGCACATGCACACAATCACGCTGGCAAATAAGCTCAAACTTAAGCTTGCCAACTTGGCTCTGCTCTAAATCAAGCACTTCAAATTCAACCATTACTGACCCAACTTGCTCAACAGCTGCTTGGCTTTCAACTCGCCTTTTTCATCTTGCAAAATAAAATAAATATCCCTTGCCCGCTCGGCATAATCAAGGCGCTTTTGTATTGATATTTCACCTGCCAACCCTGCCAGTAACAACGAGGCATTTGCTGATAACCTTGGTGCCCCCACTTGTTTGCAAAGTTTCAGCACATTGACTGACTGCTTTTTCGCCATCACATCATCGCCTTTTTCTTTTGCCAACAAAGCCAAGCCCATCGTGGCTTTTGCCTGCAACAACAAACCCGAACGATTTTTTCCTGATGCTTGTATAACCTTCAAATACGACTGCTCTGCTTGCGCTACATCATGCTGTAAATATGCCAACTTAGCCGCCATCAAATACACATCGGCAGGTAAATTTGCAGATGATGGTTGCATGGCTTCTATAGGCTTTCCTTGCCTTATCTGCAACAATGTTAACTGTAGTTCAGCTCTATTTTTGTAGGCTGGGAGATGATGCGTTTCCGCCAAATATAACACCTTCTGTAAAGCCAACTCAGCCTTATTGGTCTGCTTTCCCGCTTTGTAAGCCGTGGCTAAATTGTACCAAGCACTTGTTATCTTCACAGGATCATTGGCAAGTTTTGCCATTTGTAATGCACGATCAAAAGCATGCTGTGCTGATGCCCAACGCTCCTGATGCATTGCCTCCACACCAACATGTGTGAAATCTTTCATATGCTGCACATAAATATTTTCAACAACAGGCGCACTGGTTTTATGCCCTCCGCCACATGCCACAACAAACACACTGAGCAACATAAAAAGACATAGACGAAAAACACGTATCATGGCTGCATATCCAAAACTGGTGGCGCAGTTTCAAGGCTCTCTTGTGTTGCCTTTTCTGACGTACCACCACCCAATAGCCACGAACGTTGCAAATTTTTCATCAATACCTGCATTTCTTTTAATGTTGCCCGCGAATCCCTTGCCAAGCCTGGAAGCTCTGGTGTCATTTCAGATAAATCCGATGCCACAATATTTAGCGCAGATGACAGTTTATCCACATGTGTAAGCAAGGCATTACTTCGCTCAATAGTCTCAGGCCCATACTTGCTTAGACTTTGTGATAAAGGTTTTATATTTTCGAGAATGTCCGTAGTCGCAGTCAGCGAATCTGCCAAACGCAAAGCGACCTTCTGCTCATCCAAATCACCTGCAACACTCCCCATTTTCTGCACGGCTTGCGTAAATGTTTCAATGGCCATTTGTAGGCTTTTGCCATCCACAGGCTCTGTTATTTTGCGTAAATTTGACATCCCTACACGCAAATCACTATCTGGATCATTCATCCATGTCGATAACGATGCCAATTCTCGCAACAACACATTGGCATTGTCCACAGCAGGTTGTAAATCCGTTAATATTTGTTCCAATGATGCTTCGGTTTCATAATTCAAAAGCTCACCACTATTGAGCATAGGCTTGGCAACATCACCTCTAGTCAACTCCACAACCTGCTCACCCAGCAAACCTTCTTTGGTAAGCTGGATCACCGCGCCTTGATGAACCATATGGTGATAGCGCTCAAGCAAGCGTAACGAAATACGCACCTGTCCCTCATCTTGCAACTCAATTTGATCAATATGTCCAATAGCAAAACCTTGAAATTTTACAGGCTGCCCTTCATAGAATGAGCTCGCAGAAGGCGGCTCCACAAACAAATAGAATTTTTTGGAAAACACATTACTACGCACGCTAACAATCAACACAACCAAAATCAGTGCGCCAATACCTAGCATCACAAACCAACCCACTTGGCGTTTTATGCCCGATACAAAATCTCCAGAATCTACCATATACCACTCACATCAGGCACATTAGCGCATTCAATCTCATATGTCCGTGAAAAATTTAATCCCGAACCTTCATGCATGGATGATGTTAAGTATAATACTCCAGCCTTCAATTGCTGCATCGCCTCTTTTGCTTTGGCTCGAAATATCTGTAAACGTTCGGGCGGCATACCCACATGAACTTCTTGTGCCACAATCACATCTGGACGCTTAAGCAAGCAGTGCCCCAAACTCACCAATGCATGTGTATAAGCAGAGCGTTCACCAGCCTGCTCATAAAGCAACGCTCCCAAACCAAGGAACTCGGCAACATCGGCAACTTCACGTTCTGCTCGTTTTAAACGAGATGTATCTTCAGCATACAAAAAAGGCAATAATAAATTTTCCCGTATACTTAAATTTGCAAGTAATCCACGTCGCCGAATCATACTACCAACACGGGCACAATACGCTGGTTTACCAGCAACCACACGTTTGCCTGCATACGCTAGCCAAACCTGTGCATCATCACCTTTACCCAGCACAAATTGCGGAAAAAACCGATCCAAAAACATATACTGCATACTACAATTCATCACAAAGCGTATGTTTTTCCCTCGGCAGATATAATCTTCAGGCAATTGCCTGTCGCATATCTCCATGGCACGCCAATGCAGTTCATCGCTTACAGGTTCCATATTAGCACCCACACTACATCCAAAAATAACATCAATAACAATGCTCCCAAAACGCCATATGTCGCACGGACAGGAATTTGATTCGGATCATTTTCGATCCTGCCACCTTGATCCAAAAGCATGATACATGACAACATCGGATAAAACATGCCTTTTACAATCATTGCTATCAATTCTTTAAGATCTGTCCCACGCTGCACTTCGAATAAAAATTCACTAAAATTCAAGGTGTACGTCCAAGATACTACCAATCCACCAACCCATATAGAAACAACTACAAAAACGAAGGTTAAGACCAACCCGCATAGGGAAAAGGCTATAATTCTTGGTAGATATAAATACTCATAAGGTGATACACCAAGACTAAGAAGCAACGAATCCTCACCCCTGGATTTCATATGTCCAACCTCAGTCACCACAGCAACACCTGAACGCGCCAATAAAAAAATAGCGACTAAAAACGGTGCCATTTCTTGCACCAGCACCCCGTTCATCAAGCTGCCAATCAACGATAAATCTTGTATTCTACGGGAAAAGTCCACAATATTATAAACAGCAAGCACGCCAGCACCTAAGGCTATCACAATGACCCAAGGCAAACTCTGAACGCCTGTAAAGTACACTTGTCGTATCACCACATTTATCACTGCTGGTCGCGATACCCAACGCATACGCAGAAAAACTCGAGCTATCGCCACAAAAAGGCGAAAAAAACGCTGCAAAACCTGCAAAGCTTGCAGAGAAAACAAGCCAACCCTATCTGCCCGTCTATGCCATTGACCTATATGTGTTCGTAACATGCCCATAGTCTATTTCTAAGCCTTTATCATTGAAATACAAGCGATGTAGATCACACTTTTGTTTTTTGGTGTTTTTATTAACGTAAAAAGAAACTTCACCTTGCCTGACAAATACACCTTGAGTAGCGTCCCGCTTCTTTTAGAAAATCTATTCATTTACTTGTTATATTGAGGTCTACAATGCTCGAAATTATGCGTAACCAAGCACAATCATGGCTGGCCAAACTTATTCTTGGCGGCATCGCTTTTTCTTTTGGATTGTGGGGCATCGGTGATTATTTTACAGGAAGCCGCGTGGCTTATGTTGCTGAGGTTGATGGAAAACCCATCAGCGATTTAAGTTTTACACAAAACTATGAACGCCAACTTAATAGCTATCGTGCCATGTTAGGGAAACAGTTTTCAAAAACATTGGTTAAGCAGTTGGGGGTAAAAGATAACACCCTGCAAACCATGATTAACCGTCAATTGATGCTTGATGAGGCTGCGCGCATGGGGCTCGTCACTTCTGATGCGGCCTTGTTAGCCTATGTGCAAAACAATCCAACCTTTCAACAAGCAGGCAGCTTTGACCCGCAACGTTACCACACATTTACACGTAATATGGGCTTTGCAACCACCCGTGATTTCGAAGATGATGCACGTGTCAACTTGATGATTGATGCTTTGCAAAAAGCTATTGTTGATTCAGCCCAAGTGAATGATGCAGAAGTTCGCGCTCAATTTGAACGTGAATTTGCACAACGCACCATTGCAGCCGTAATGATTGAACCCCAGAATCTTATCAAAGATATTAAAATAGATGCGACAAGTGCAAAGGCTTGGTATGATAGCCATACACAAAACTATCGCTCTAACCTGCAAGTAAAAATCAATGCTGTTGTAATCGACCCCACTAAGCTTGCTAAAGATATTCGTGTTGACGAGGCTGATATTGCCTCTGCCTATGAAGCCCGCAAATCTAGCTGGACTGGAAATGGCGCAACTCAATCACTGAGTGCTGTCCATGATGAACTAAAGAAATCTTTAATTGTCGAAAAATCTCGCGATGAAGCGTATGAATTATCACAAGATTTGGACAATGCATTAGGCATGGAAGATTCTCTTCAAGCTGCTGCCAATAGCCTTAATCTTGCTGTTTATAAGACTGATGCTATGGATGCTCCCAAAGCACGTACAGATACATTGCTAGGCAGCGATCAAGAACTCATTAAGAAAGCATTTACAGCTATACCAGGTGATAGCATTGATATTATAGAGCTTGATGATGGGCGTTTTGTCGCTATTGAGGTACTGCAACGCATTGAACCTGCCCCGCTAGCTTTTAAAGATGTCTCTACTAAGGTTTACGCTGATGCACGCAATGCCGCTGCGGCTGATAAAGCACGAGACATTGCTAAAACGTTGCTTGCAGACTCTAACCAACTTACTCCTGATGCGATGGCACAAAAAGGTGGTTATGCAAAATTCTTATCCAAGCCTGTACGTCGTAGCGGCGTTGGTGATAGCGCGACTTGGCTAACGCCTGCTATTGTTAATGCTGCGTTCAATACAGGCGCTAAACAATGGGCAAGCAAAGCCATTCAAACATCACGTGGGCTAGCATTGGTTTATGTGACCAAAACAATCGCGGGTGATGATAAAGCCTTTTCCAAACAAAAGGCTGCCATTGCATTGAAAGCTGCTAAAGCCAAAGGCGCAGTACGCTTTGCACGCTGGATTTCAACTGTTCGTGATCGTCATGATATTGTTATTCATCCAAAGGTGCTTGAGAAAATTTAAAATGCGCTTTCTTAGCAACAAACAAAAAAGGCTGCTCAGTGAGCAGCCTTTTTTATTGCAAATGTCTTACTACCTTAAGACCTAGCCAGTGAATTATACGTGATATTTTACTGACTCTTCACGTACGGCTTTAAAAAACTCAATCGCATGTTCAGGAGGTACATCTGGGGTAATACCATGCCCAAGATTAAACACATGACCATTGCCGTTGCCGAACTTAGCTAAAATATCTTTTACTTCAGCGCGAATACGCTCAGGTTTTGCATACAACATGCTCGGATCCATATTTCCTTGCAGGGCAACACGATCACCCACAAGACGTTTGGCCTCATCAATATCAATGGTCCAATCCAAACCAATCACATCACAGCCAGTATCAGCCATGGCTTCAAGCCAACCCATACCACCCTTGGAATAAAGAATAACCGGGACTTTTCGCCCTTCATTTTCACGCGTTAATTGATCCATAATGCGTTGCATATATTGTAAGGAGAATTCTTTGTAATCGTGCGTACTTAAAATGCCACCCCACGTATCAAAAATTTGTATCGCTTGTGCCCCATGAGCAATTTGACCATTCAAATACGCTGCCACGGAATCGGCCAATTTCTCCAGCAATACATGCATGGTTTCAGGCTCGTTAAACATCATAGCTTTCACTTTGGAGAATGTTTTCGAGCCACCACCTTCAACCATATACGTCGCCAATGTCCAAGGGCTGCCTGTAAAACCAATCAATGGCACGCGACCATTCAAATCCCTACGAATCGTGCTCATCGCATTCATAACATAACCAAGTTCTTTGGTTGGATCATCCAATACAGGCAATTTATCCACATCAGCACGACAGCGAATGGGATCTGAAAACTTCGGCCCTTCACCTGCACCAAAACTTAAATCCATACCCATGGCTTCGGGTACAACCAAAATGTCTGAAAATAAAATAGCGGCATCAGCATCCAAAATATCAATTGGCTGAATCGCTACTTCCGAGCACAATTCAGGCGAACGGCATAGATTCAAAAAGCCACCAGCTTTAGCACGTGTGGCGCGATATTCCGCCAAATAACGACCAGCCTGACGCATCATCCATACGGGCGTGCGCTCGACATCTTGGCGCAAACATGCGCGTAAAAATAAATCATTCTTCAATTCAGTCATTTTAATTTCCCTTTATAATTCATCACAAAGAACTCCGAAAACACTAAGAAAAAATCATTCCTCTGTACCTTCTGCGACCTCTGTGGTTCAATCAACTTAATCCCAGATATAACCTTCTGTTGGCGATGATGCCGAAGCAAACGCTCTTTTCGGCATACGCCCTGCCAAATGAGCCCTCCTTCCTGCCCGCACTGCATCTCGCATAGCACGCGCCATCATGCACTCATCTTTGGCTTCTGCAATGGCAGTGTTAATCAATGCTGCATCTGCCCCCAATTCCAAAGCTTTGGCAGCATCAGATGCAGTGCCAATACCCGCATCGACGACAATCGGAACATTGGCACGTTGCTTAATCACACGAATATTAAATGGGTTCGCCAAGCCACGACCTGAACCAATGGGATTACCCAATGGCATCACAGCCACACAACCAATTTCTTCCAAACGCCTTGCCACAATGGGATCATCATTGGTATACACCATCACCTCAAAATCTTCTGCTACCAGAATTTCCGCCGCTTTGATTGTTTCTATAACATTCGGGTACAATGTTTCTGTATCACCAAGCACTTCCAGTTTTACCAAATTCCAGCCACCTGCCTCACGCGCCAACCTTAACGTTCGCACCGCATCTTCGGCATTAAAACAGCCTGCTGTATTAGGCAAAATAGTATATTTTTTCGGGTCGATATAATCCAAAAGGTTTTCTGTGCCCATATCGGTGATATTTACACGCCGTACCGCGACGGTAATCATTTCTGCTTCTGATGCTTCCGTTGCCAGCTTGGTTGTTTCAAAATCTTTGTATTTTCCAGAACCAACAATCAAACGTGATGTAAACTCATATGTTCCAACCTTAAAAATATCACTCACTGTATGTCACCCTCCGCCAATCATATGTACCAGTTCAATACGGTCACTTTCTTCAAGATCGGTGCTCGCATATTCACTTTTAGGAACCACTTCCATATTGCGCTCAATCGCAATCATACGCTGCTCCAAACCCAACTCTATCACCAAGTCAGCCAAATTTACCGCCGCTACTTGGGTATCTTCACCATTTAATTGAATCTGCATAAAATCATGCCTTTTTTTATATTTTATTCACAAATTAACGTATTATTTCGACAAAAATAGATAAAAATAGCCATCTAACCATTTGACCCACTTATCGAAGCCCCGTAGATTGTCACGCATGCTAGCAGCAAGCACCGCTTCCCCCAACCCAAGCGCTAAAAAAACGCCAAAACCAGAAAACTGGTCGGGTGTTGCACAAGGCTTTGCGGCTGCAAAAAAAGCCTTTCAAAAACACTCTTTGCAAGAAGCTGAAAGTATTTTATTGGAAATACTTGAGTTTGCCCCCGCAGAACCCAAAGCATGGGCGTGGCTTGGGCATATTTTACAAGTACAAGACCAGCAAGAAAAAGCTATTGAATACTTCCAAAAAGCAAAGTCACTTCTTAGTAAAAGCAATAAACAGCAACCTGAAGAAGCATCATCTCTCCCTTTGGCTCGGATATTATGGCAACAAGGTGAGTCAGAGCTTGCTCGCGCTATGTTGGCAACATTATTATGTGCCAAACCAAATGATGAAGTGCTATTACAGTTATCCGAAACATGGGGAGAACAAACATGAAGCCTCTAAAAATCCTCATTATACATGGTCCAAACCTCAACCTTTTGGGTACACGCGAACCTGAAACCTATGGCTCACAAACACTCTCGGATATTAATGCTGAATTGCTAACATTGGGCGATTCTCTCAACGCAAAAATATCCACCTTTCAAAGTAACCATGAGGGTGAGTTGGTTGACCGTCTGCATCAAGCAGAACGTGATAAATTGGATGGTATTATTATCAACCCTGCCGCTTACACCCACACCAGCATTGCTTTACGCGATGCACTTTTAGCCATTCATATACCATTTATTGAGGTTCATTTATCCAATGTTCACCAACGAGAAAGCTTTCGCCATCAATCTTTTTTATCCGATGTTGCAAGCGGTGTAATCACAGGCTTTGGCAATACCTCTTACATGCTCGCATTACGTGGGCTGATTACAACACTGCAAAATAAATAAGGAGTTTACCTTGAATATTACTGAAATTCGCAAATTAATTAAACTTGTACAAAACTCAGATGTTACTGAAATCGAAGTCACAGAAGGCGAATCATCTATTCGCATTTCCCGTCAGGGCAGCATTGCAACACCTGTTACTTTCGCTGCACCGCAAGCAGCGCCTGCTCCAGCAGTTGCACCAGTTCAAGAGGTCGCAGCACCTTCAACCTCTGATGATGCTGGCTCCGAACATGTTGTGAACTCGCCCATGGTTGGAACATTCTATCGCTCACCTGGTCCTGATTCAGACCCATTCGTTAATGAGGGCGATAAAGTTAAAAAAGGTCAAACACTTTGTATCATTGAAGCTATGAAACTCATGAATGAAATTGAGGCGGAATACGCTGGCACGGTGACAGAAATTTTGGTCGAAAATGCGACACCGCTTGAATATGGTCAACCTATTTTTGTTATCACACCAGCATAAGGAATATTATTATGTTTCATAAAGTTCTCGTTGCCAACCGTGGTGAAATTGCCGTTCGTGTTATTCGCGCTTGTAAAGAATTAGGTATTGCGACTGTCGCCGTTTATTCAGAGGCAGACCGTGATGCCATGCATGCACGACTCGCCGATGAGTCCATTTGCATTGGGCCTGCTGTCAGCACAAACTCATATTTAAGCATTCCTGCCATTATGGCAGCTGCCGAAGTTACCGACGCCCAAGCTATTCATCCTGGTTATGGTTTTTTGGCAGAAAATTCAGAATTCGCTGAGATTGTTATCGAATCTGGATTAACTTGGATTGGACCTTCACCTGAATCCATGCGTATTATGGGTGATAAGGTCAAGGCGAAGCATCGTATGGAAGGAGCTAATGTTCCTCTAGTACCAGGCTCTGATGGGGCAGTAAACAACGTGGAAGAAGCCAAAAAAGTTGCTCAATCTACGGGTTTTCCTTTAATCATCAAAGCTGCTTCTGGCGGTGGTGGACGCGGTATGAAAATTGTTCGCTCCGAAGCTTCACTAGCGACTGCATTTAATGTTTGCCAAACAGAAGCTAAAACCATGTTTGGCGATGAGACCGTTTTCATCGAAAAATTCCTCGAAGAGCCTCGTCATATCGAAGTACAAGTGATGGGCGATAAACATGGTAACTTGGTGCATTTGTTTGAACGTGAGTGTTCCATTCAACGTAACAACCAAAAAGTACTCGAAGAGGCTCCAAGCCCGTCCATTAGTGAAGAAACCCGTCAGAAAATTTGTGAAGCAGGCGTTGCTGCTGCTTCAGCAGTGAATTATGAAGGCGCGGGTACGATTGAGTTCTTACTTAATCCAGATCAATCATTCTATTTTATGGAAATGAATACCCGTATTCAAGTTGAGCATCCTGTCACAGAATTCATCACAGGCGTTGATTTAATCGAATGGCAAATTCGTGTTTCTGCTGGCGAAAAACTTGCCTACACCCAAAAGCAAATCAAAATGAAAGGTCATGCGATTGAATGTCGTATCAATGCCGAACATCCTTTCAAATTCACGCCTTCTCCTGGCACTGTTGAATTATATCATGCACCTGGTGGCCGTAGCGTACGTGTGGACTCTGCCATTTATACAGGTTACAAAATTCCGCCACATTACGATTCCATGATTGCCAAAATCATCACCCACGCCCGCGATCGCAACAAATGCATTCGCCGCATGCAGCGCGCGATTGATGAGCTTGCTATCATTGGGGTCACAACAAACTGTGAATTACATCGCCGCTTGCTTGCTAACCCAGGCTTTCAAAAAGCGGATTTTAATATTCACTTCTTGGAACGCTGGCTAAAACAACTCAGTCTCTAAAAATCAATGCCGCCTCTCCTTATTTTTATAGGGAGAGGCGATGCCTACACATTCAAATCAAGAAATATTAATCTTATCATGTGACAACCATCACGGATAGTAGCTTGCTTTTACTGCAGCATTCATCTCTAGGAGACTCATATGCTGGCTTTATTTACACACAATCTTTCACCCGATTTGGCTGTCATATCCATCGCACTGTTAATTGCCTCATTACTCCTTGCGAAACCATGGCTTGTTGCAGTATGGGGACACATGCGTATTCGTCATCATATGCATTTATTGCACAAACAGGGTTTCCATATACTAGAGGATATTCACTTTCAAGACAGAAAAGGAAAGCCTGTTTATATCGAATATTTGATTTTAGGCGCTGACATCACTTGTCTTAACAGTGCCGCATATTCAGGCTCTATCTGGGGTTCCTTGCGCGATGCCATGTGGTGTCAGCAAAACAAGGAAGAAACCTTCCGCTTTGAAAACCCACTTCGCCAACATGCACATATTTGTGATGCTCTAAAGGGCATTATCGGAGAACGCATCAATATTGAGGCTGTCACATTGTTTACCCATGCCTCAATGAATACCCCTGAACATAAGAATATCATTACGTTAAAACAGCTGTCTTTACGTCTTCCACTCAATGAAACACAAAAAACAAAACGATATATTCAGGCATTGTCTCAGCTTATCCAAAACATATCTTTGGCAGAGCAAACACCGCCAAGCATTCAACATGGCAATCCATCGCGACTCAAAACTGCCCAAACATTATTATTTAGTAGCGCAGCAAGTATGCTTGCTGCTATTGCTTTAACACTTTATTACGCGCTTTAATTGCCCACATAAAAAAGCCAAGATTACTTGATTGTAACCTTGGCTTTTCTCTATTTCAGTTTTAGACCAACTATTTAGCTTACGCCAATACCCTCACGCCATGCCAACACCAAACGGAATTGCTCATTGCTTAACTCCACTGTTAACTCACTTTTAATTTCAGACAATGAAGCATAAGGGTCTGCATCATCCAATTCTGCCATCACTTGGTCAAAGTCAGGCACAATCTTCGATACATCAACCTGCTGCGCGGCACGCACCAAAGCAATGAAATGATTGATGACTGTTTTTTCCGAAATACCCTGTTGCTGAGCAATATCTTCAATACTCACGCCTTTTTTGTATAAATTCCAAGTATGACTTTGACCATCCGTTGGCGCAGGACCTTTGGCAAGAAGCTTAGGAAATCCATTGGTATCACTCATTTTTCCACTGGCTCTTGCTGAAGCATGCGCCTTCAATACAGCAACAATAGTTTCACCATAGGCATCTAGCTTATGCTGACCCACACCACTGACTTTACGTAAATCATCAATTTTTATCTCACCCTCAAACTGACTCATTTCAGTTAGAGCCACATCACTCAAAATAACATGGTTGGCAACATCTTCAGCCTCTGCTAACTCCTCACGCATTGCCACAAGCTTCTTAAATAGAGCAGCATCTCTACCTTGGGAAAAACGACGCAGCTTACGTTTAAGACCGGGTTGATAACGTGCCAATGTTGCATCACCACCTTTCAACAGCATCTCGCCTTTTTTCGTGACTACCAAGGCTGCACGACGAGAAACATCTTGCTGAAAATAACCCTGATGCACCAATTGTCTCAAAATAGAAGTCCACTCATCGCCATTGATGTCTGCGCCACTACCATGTGTTTTTAGTTTTTCATGTTTATTACCGACAATACGTGCATTTTTCGAGCCACGCAGCACATCAATAATGTAACCCACACCAAAATCACCCTTGGCTTCTTTCACGCAACGAATCGCTAACTGCGCCAGCTCCGTACCATCATAAGTCTCTGGTGGATCCAGACAAATATCACAATTCCCACAATCTTTTTCCAAATGTTCGCCAAAGTAGCCCAACAATACACGGCGGCGACATGTTAACGCTTCAGAAAGCGCCACCATGCTATTTAATTTATGTACTTCCACACGACGTTGATCAATATTTTCCACATTCTCAATCAGTCTACGTACCAAGTTCACATCGCCTGAACCATACAACATCAAAGCCTCTGATTCTTGACCATCACGACCAGCACGACCTGTCTCCTGATAATAGGATTCAATGGATTTTGGTAAATCGTGGTGAATCACAAAACGCACATTCGGTTTATCCACACCCATGCCAAATGCAATCGTTGCCACAATCACTTTCACACGGTCTCGCAAGAAATCATCCTGCACTTTTTCACGTGAACGACCTGGCATACCCGCATGATATGCAGCAGCACGAATACCATGACGTTGAAGGTTTACAGCCATGTCTTCCACGCGCTTGCGAGACAAACAATAAATAATACCACAGCAATCTTTCCAATCTTCTAAAAACTGCAAAACTTGCGTTAATGGCTGACGTTTTTCTGAAACCAAATAGCGAATATTTGGGCGGTCAAAACTAGAGATATGACGTTTTGCTTTTTGTAAACTCAAACGCTCCGCAATATCTTCACGTGTGTGCTCATCCGCCGTTGCGGTCAATGCCACCATTGGCACATCAGGGAAAGTTTCTCGCAATTCACCCAAACGCACATACTCAGGGCGGAAATCATGCCCCCATTGTGAAACGCAATGCGCTTCATCAACAGCAAACATTGCCACTTTTACTTTTTCCAAACGTTTTTGGAAGGTCTTGGTTAATAGCCGCTCTGGCGCGACATACAATAAATCCAATGATCCTTCTTCAAAGCGATCCAAGACATCTTTTGCCTCAGCCGCTTTAAGTGATGAGTTATAATATGCGGCATTTACACCGCAACGGGTCAGCGCATCCACCTGATCTTTCATCAATGAAATCAATGGAGATACGACAATACCTGTGCCCTCACGCATAATTGCGGGAATTTGATAACACAGTGATTTACCACCACCTGTGGGCATCAATACAAATGCGTCTTTGCCATCCAATAGAGAGCAAATAATATCTTCCTGCATGATACGAAATTCATCGTAGCCAAATACATCTTTTAATACTTTTCTTGCTTGTTCTTTTACTTTTTTAGTTGCCATCTTACTATAACAACATATTTCAAGCCTTATGGCAAGCATTGAATGCTATCATTCCCTATTTACATAAGGTATGGGATATCAAATCTCTATCAATCAATAAGAAAAGCAGAAATGGCCTTTTTCGGCTTAGCAGACAATAGACCAAATAAATACTTAACCACTACCCCATAGCGAGCAGCACGACCTGCCCCTAAACACTCCAATAACAAGAGCTTTATACCATCAGTTTTTATATAAAATGGCTCTGTCCCTTTTTCTGAAATACACTAATGATACTGACTGTTGGTGAGCTCTGAGCCATACTCTCGGAATTATTATTGATCTCCGCATACAAAAATGGCGCTGTTTCATAAAGAAACAGCGCCATAAAAAATGATCTAACCAAGTAATCCATGTTATTTAGTCACTTAACTTGGTGTGACTCCATCTTATACAGCATACAAAACGCTGCCGTAACTAGGACTTCAACACATCATTCTTCCCTAGGAGCTACTTTGCACAAGTATTTGCCACCTATTGAGCTTGAATAAAGCTTACCATAGCGTTGATTTCATCACTAGAAAGTTTTTTCTTAAATTTAGGCATCATTTTACGACCATTGGTGATGGTTTCTAACAAGACTTGAGGATCTTTATTCATGTTTTTAAAGCCAGGCCCGACCTTTTTTCTATCAAGGCTATGGCACATTTTGCATTTTTTACTAAAAATCTTACTTGCATCAATATTGTCAGATGCCATTGCAGCACTTGAACTCAAGCCTACAAAACTCAAAGCCATTAATGTTACGATAATTTTTTTCATAATTTTCTCCTTCTTCATATTATCTGCATCTTGGATGCAGTGTTTTCAATCATTCATTTCACTAATTATATTATTAGCTGAATAAAGGTTTTATTCAACTATTTTATTGGGGTGGTAAAACCACATTTGGTATAAACTCACAACAAGTTGAAAAGCAAAGGTGATGCCAACCACTGCCCCTGAAGCAATCACAAGATAGGCAAAGTTTGGAAAGATTTTGGTGATATACCATGAGCTAATATCCAAGATGAGGAAAACAAACGGTGCCGCCATAATGAAGCGTTTCAACATAATGTTAATTTCACATAAAATAAAAATTCGTCCGACAAGAAGCAACATGAAAGAAATGCCCAATAAATGAATATGAGATAGGCGTACTAAAGTAGGAATACTTGCGCCAGTGTCTGTTTTGGTTAAGGGAAGGACATGCTCATAATCATCAAAATGTGGTATACCACTAATACCACTTGCAGCGGAGTGACACATCACACAGTTTTCTTTCATAATGGGGTGAATCTTGGCTTCAAATTCCGCTTTTCCTGCGCCATGTTGAATCCAGTCAAGCATAGTTTTTTTGGCCGCCAAGTTGGGGAGATTAACTTCCATAGGACCATTGATAGCGGCAGCGAGTCTGGATTGACTTGCTTTACCATGATATGAAATGCTGACATCTTGAACCGACAAACCTTTTTTTCCATCGTATCCTTGATGGGTGATATATATATTGCTTAAGGCAAAAAGATAGCCAAGACCAATGGCAAGTAAAAACATGGTATCCAATAGTTTTTCACTGACAGATGCGTCTGAAAAACGGCGATAAGTTGACATGAGAAAATCCTCTCTATTTTGATGGAACGGCATGATACGCTTATCTTTTATTTGAGCAATCATAATAAAATAGTTGAGTTTTGTTGTAAGGTATTCACCTTTGAGAAAGGCTCTTTGTAGGGAAACTGTTGTTGCCTTATTGCCATTCTGAGTTTGTTTACTCAACCTGTTCGCAATGTGCTCACTAAACCCCTAAATTTTACATACCCTACCGTACACCTTGGTAAAGAAATTAGCATACAGCCATTGTACTTAATCTAAAGAGTGCAACACTATTAATATCTAGTTCAATGTTATTCGTTATACGATTTACAATTGTTAGGACGCAATACTTTATTATTTGACTATGCATTTTTTTCGTCAGAGAGTATGTAGTCAGGCTGAATCTATAATTAGTTGCTGAGCGAGTTGAGGCAAGCTCGACCGTTTATCTCGGAGGTTTTGAATAATGAAACATACAGAATTAGAAAGCCAGTTGGCCAGACAGCAGGATCAGTTGGCACAAGCAGTGATTGCCCTGTCACGGGGAACTGAGCTGGAAGCGATTCTGCGCCATGTCGGAGAGCTATCGATGGCATTGACTGGTGCACGCTATGCCATGTTATCTTACATTGAAAACAACAAAAAACTCTTTATTCCACTAGGCATGACAGATGAGGAGTTGGCAAAACTTGAGGGAAAAGAACCGCAGGGAATCGGTCTTCTGGGATTGATGTGGAATCAGCATGAAGTAGTCCGCATCAATGATATTTCCGCGCACCCAAAAGCGGATGGTTTTCCTCCAGATCATGCTGCTATGAAAACTTTCCTAGGTGCCCCGATTATGTTCGAGGATAATGTTGAGGGCGTGATATACCTGACGGAGAAAGAGGGAGACAGGGCTTTTACAGCTATTGATGAAACCAACGTTCGCACACTGGCTGCCGCCTGTGCCATAGCTATTTCCAATGTTATTCATATTCAACAACTTAAGTCCAGAAATGCTGAATTAGAGCAATTGCTTATTGAACGTACAGGAAGCGCGGTTCCGGAATCAATGAGGGGCTGACTCAATTGATCCGCGCAAGGTGTTAAAAATTGTATCCATACAATAATGTTTATACAGTACACACATGGTAAACTCACCGCTTACGGGCAAACGCATCCTGATTACTCGCGCAGTGCAACAAACCACTGAAACTACTGCGCTCATTGAGAAAACAGGTGCAACCTGCATTGCTTTCCCTTGCTTGGAATACCAAGTTCTTCAAGATTCTATACAGCAAGGTCTAAGCCTTGCCAAAGGTTATAGCGACATCGTATTTACCAGTGTAAACGGTATTCATGCAGTATTCAAAAATTGTTCGAGCGCCCACATGGATGAGCTTCAAAAAAAACGTATTGCAGTGGTAGGTGCGAAAACTGCAGCGGCATTAAAAAACTACGGCCTCCAAGCCAGCATTATTCCCACAACTTCATCTCAACAAGGATTAATACAACACTATCAAGCGCACGGGCTACCACAATCCATGCTGTTCTTTCGGGCAGAAGATGGCAGTGATGCGTTGCTTGAATATTTACAAAATCAAGGCGTAAAAACTTGCCTTATCAAAGCTTATCGTAGCATTTGTCCAACTAATGACAACAGTGAAGTCCTTACCATGTTGAAAAAAAACAGCATTGATGCAACTTTATTGGGAAGCTCAAAAACAGTCGCTCATTACCTTCAACGCATTGGCAATCTTGAGCTTGCCAACCGCCCTGTATTAGTCGCCATCAGCCAACAAGTCGCTAATGCTGCTGACAAACTCGGATTGAAAGTGCAGCTTATCGCCAAGCAAGCCAATTTTCCGTCCATGTTGGAGAGTTTGGCTGAATATTTCTCTCAACGGAGCAACTGATACGATGTCTTTACCCGATTTAACTATTCGTCCACGCCGCCTACGTAAAACTGCCACGATTCGCCGCATGGTGCGCGAAACATCGCTATCACCTAACGATTTTATTTACCCTTTATTTGTCGATGAAGGCATTGAGCAAGCTATCGAAGTGAAAAGCATGCCTGGCGTATTCCGTATTCCTTTGAGCGACGTTGGTAAAGCGGTAAAAGAAGTTGAAGCACTTGGTATTCCTGGTGTTATTTTCTTTGGTATTCCTAAAGAAAAAGACGATGTTGGTGCATCGGGCTGGGATGATGATGGTATTGTGCAAAAGGCTATTCGTGCCGCTAAAAAAGCTTGTCCTGATATGTGCGTGATTGCAGATGCTTGCTTCTGCGAATACACCGAACATGGGCATTGCGGCGTATTATGCGGCGAAGAAGTCGATAATGATGCAACCCTTGAAAACTTACAAAAAGAAGCCGTTTCTTATGCCAAAGCAGGTGTCGATATTGTCGCTCCATCGGGCATGATGGATGGCATGATTGCAGCCATTCGTTCAGGCTTGGATAAGGCTGGATTTAAAGATACGCCGATTATGTCTTATGCCGTAAAATATGCCTCGGGTTATTTTGGCCCTTTCCGTGATGCAGCCGACTCCACACCTACATTTGGTGATAGAGCATCTTATCAAATGGACCCTGCCAACCGTCGTGAAGCCATAAAAGAAGCATTATTGGATGTTGAAGAAGGCGCTGACATGTTGATGGTTAAACCAGCCTTGGCATACATGGATATTGTGCGTGAAGTGAAAGATGCAACCAACTTACCTATGGCGGTATATAATGTCTCTGGCGAGTATGCTATGGTCAAAGCTGCTGCTGCCAATGGCTGGATTGATGAAAAACGTGTTGTACTGGAAACCATGCTTGGCTTCAAACGTGCAGGTGCAGATTTGATTTTATCATATCATGCACTGGACGTAGCTCGCTGGTTGAACGATGATTAAAGCATGAACGATAACCAGCAAAGCAATGAAAAAACTGTACCCGATGATGCTACCGTAATTGAAGCAGATGCATTAGAACATGAGCATGACGCTAAAAAAACAAAAAAAGCGCGTCGCTGGCCTCTTTTTGTGCTCGCTTTTATCATCGGTTCGGTCACGTCCATCTTTGGACTGAATTATTATCAGCAAAACTATGTATTGAAACCTACCAGCAATGAATCCATTGCTACTACGCCTGAACTTATTCAAAAGGAAGTGAGCAAACCGATTGATACCCCCGCTCTCGCAAATCCCCCTATACCTGCAGCCATCAGCAGCGAAGAAGGTGAAGCGCTCATCGCTGCTATCAAGACATTGCAAGAAAATATATTGGGCTTACAAGGTGAACTGCAAACCTTACGCGAACAGCAACAGAGTGCCGCGCAGTCTCAATCTATGCTGGAGTCCATGCAGCTTCATTCTCGCCTTACTTGGATTATGAAACATAATAGTCATTTACCTCAAATGACATTGGCATGGCAGGAAATTAGCTTACTACCATCACTCACAACAGCGCAGCGCAGCCTGGCTGAATCCATGTTGAAATTGGCTGAGCAGCGTCAAAATGATGTTCACCAATGGCAGCAGGAAATCAATCATATAATCATGAGCCTTAAGCCCAGTGAATATAATAACATTATTTCCAGGGCAATCCCTGACGATGATGCCAAGCCATGGCTACAATGGCTTATCAAACAGTTTAGCTTAAAACGCTCACAAAGTAGCCAGGAAATAGCCTTGCGCACATTGAAAAATACACTGCTGAATATCAAACAGGGTATGGCTTTAGAACAATGGCCAGCAGGTGCAGCATGGACAAAATTACGTGCCCAATTACAACTCCGCTTGCTTAAACAATCCAATACGAATCAAGCCACAAATAATCAGGGCAAACATAAGCAAACCCAAACATTACAGCTACCAGAAAGCTTTGCTGCCATTCAGGCAGATGTTCAAACACTTCGCCAAGCTGCTCAATCATGGTTGGAGGAGTCCTAAATGCGCTTAAAATTCCTTCTTCTTATTGCTCTTGTCCTTACGATTGTCTTGACCCTTTTTCCTGATATTGCACAACAAACATTGCGTATTGAAGCCTTTGGCTGGCAATTTGAAACCCATCAAGGCGCATTTGTTGTTAGTTTGCTCCTTGTTTTCGGTGTTCTCTGGCTCATTCAACGCCTACTTTCTGCAATTATTGCAGGGCCAGGGCAGCTTTGGAAAACACTGCGCGTGGGCGGAAAGAAACGTCGTGAACAACGCTTGCGTGATGGCATTGCCCAATGGTTAGATATGCGTGGCGACTATGGTAAACGCGCCTTTAAAAAGTCGCGTGGTGTTATCCCTGACTGGGCAATACAACTGCTTAACATAAGCACTGTTTCAGCCACCGATCAAGCCCTTGCTGCAGACGATGATGACAATTTACTGATTGCATTAAGTGCGCGTATTGCTACTGACCCTGAAGCCAAAGCCAAACCCGATATTGCAACCCGAAAAGCCCATCTGGAAGCATGGCTAAAAAGCCATCCCAACGCACCTTTGGCACTGGTTCGCATGGCGGACTTGACTGTTGAGGAGAAAGACTGGAAGCATGCTGTTGAACGTTTGGAAAGCATTTGGAAGCATGGTTATCGTTCTGCATCGCGTGCCAAACCACAAATAGCACAAGCATGGTTAGCCTTGGCAAAACAAGAACCTGAACATGCTATGGAATATTTAAGAAAAGCTTATCGTATGCAACCCACAGACAACGATGTTGTGTTTGCGCTTGGACATGCTCATATCAATGAGAATAATGCCAAAGCTGCCGAGAAATTATGGTTAGGTCACTTACAACAACATCATAATATTGCTATCGCAAATGCAAGTTTCGAGCTTCTCAACAACGATGCTCTAGCGGCATTCCGCAAACTTGAAAAACAACAAGAAGGCACAGCCTCACTGCAATGGCTTCGCGCCCGCCTTGCTCATGCTGGGAAATTGGATGGTTTGGCAGAAGAAGCCTTATCCAAGTTACTTGAAACAGACCCATGCCGTGAATTCTGGCGCACGCAAGCTGAGTGGTTCATGCAAAAAGAACATTACTCAGAAGCTGAGCTTGCCTATCAAAAGGCTTTTGATTGTTAGAAGAAAATGGATGGCAAACAGTTGCTCAACCACAAGAAGGCAGTGCTATTAGTTTTGACATTACCGTTCAGATGCAAACAACAATCGATGGTGAATGTAAAACATTAAGCATTCAGGAAGGTGGCTTTGCCATCTGCCGTGATGGCAAGTTCTATGCCTATCGAAACCATTGCCCACATGTCGGAAGCCCACTCGATTGGGTACCCAACCAGTTTTTTTCTGATGATGGAAAAACCCTACGATGTCATACGCATGGAGCCGTATTTAGCCCAACAACAGGAGAATGTCTTGCAGGGCCTTGCCCGCGTGGTTTATATCCCATTCCTATTCAAGTTGGTAACGATAACATCCAAGTGCCTACCATCTTAACACTATAAATAGATCACTAAGAATTTATCGCAACTGTTCACATTGCCGCTGATTTGCTCAAGAACAAGGTAAAAAAGCGCAGTGTACTTCTTGTACGTGAGCATTTTTTCAATGCAGAGCTTGAGTGAATCAGCTGTGAGCTGAATAGTTACCTTCTATTTTCTCCAGAACTCGGGTACCAAAAGCACAAAGAACGTGAAAATTTCCAAGCGCCCTAACACCATACCAAACATCAACACGCCTTTGGCAGCATCGGGTAAACTCGCATACGTTGATGCTGGACCAACTGTACCAAACCCTGGCCCTGTATTGGTAATGCACGCAGCAGCTGCTGTCAGTGATGTCAGCATATCCACGCCTGTAAATGACAATAATATCGCAACAATAGCGTAACAAACCATATACAATACAAAGAAGCCCCACAAAGCTTGCACAACAGAACCACTGATACTTTGCTCATTGATTTTTACATGAATAATACCATGCGGATGAATCAAGCGGCGGATTTCGCGCATACCCTGTTGAAACAAAAGTAGAACACGCACAACCTTCATGCCACCACCTGTGGAACCAGCACAAGCACCCACAAACATTGCTGCAAACAGCAGCATGGCTGTACCAGGGGGCCAAAGGGCATAATCGCTCACCGCAAAACCTGTCGTGGTTGCAATGGATACCGTATTAAAAATAACTTCATCCCATGTGCCGCTACCCGTCAACAAAGTCAACGCTCCAATCAAAAGAATAAGTAAGCTAATCCATTTGATATACGTACGAAATTCGTCATCGCTACTATAGCTTTTGATTGAAAATCCACGCCGCATAGCTGCAAAATGCAGGGTAAAATTAATACCAGCAAGCAACATAAATATGACCGTAAGCCCGCGAATCCACATGGAATCATAATACCCCATACTTGCATCATGGGTTGAAAAACCACCAATCGCTACTGTTGTCATGGCATGGTTAATAGCATCAAAAGGAGTCATGCCAGCCAACCACAAAGCAATACCTGAAAGCACTGTCATCGCCAAATATATATACCATAACGCTTTGGCAGTTTCAGTCACACGAGCCGTAAGCTTATCCTTCACAGGACCAGGCGTTTCAGCACGAAATAACTGCATGCCACCCACACCCAAAAGAGGCATCACCGCTACAGCCAATACAATGATACCCATACCACCCAACCATTCCTGCATCGAACGCCAAAATAAGATGGAGGGAGGAATGTGATCCAAGTCGGTAAGAACCGTTGCTCCAGTGGTCGTTAAGCCTGATGTGGATTCAAATAATCCATCCACGATGTCCTCACACACACCTGTTGTCCAAAAAGGAGTCGCACCAAGCAACGATAAAACAACCCATGCCAAAGCGACAATTAAGAAGCCATCTTTATGACTCAAACGCTTAGGTGAGCCACCGCCCCATTTCATCATAACCAAACCCAAACTCGCTGTCAGCGCACTTGCAATCAAGAAGTGATCTGCATGGCCTGAAGAAAAATATAATGACACCAAAGCAGGCAATAACATACCCGATGCGAATAAAACAATCAGAATGCCCAGTGTCCAAATAACACCTTTAATATGCATGCGGCACCTTCAATATCTCAACTTGTTGAATGACTATATAAATCAAAAGAACTCCAAGCCTACCTCAAAAAGCTTCTCGACCTCACGCAATGCCGTTCCCTGTGTAATCAATAAAACATGATCATTGGGCTCAACCATCGAATCCCCATTAGGAATAATCACCTTATCACCACGAATAATCGCACCAATCACTGTATTTTCTGGTAGCTGCAACTCGCTTAGTGGTATGTTTAGAATAGCTGATGTTTTAAGTGCCTCTGCCTCTAAAACTTCCAGTGTACCATCCCCCAATGTAGAAAGGTCAAAAATACGCCCTTTACGCACATGCCGTAAAATAGCCGATGCCGTGGTCAAACGTGGCGATACTGTAATTTCCAAGCCCATTTCCCGCATTAAATCACTATAAATAGCTCGATTTACCAACGTGACAATATGACCTACTTTATATTTTTTTGCGATTAAGCTACCTAGAATATTGGTCTCATCATCGTTGGTTAGCGCAAGAAAATCATCAATAGTATCAATAGATTCTTCTTCAAGAAGCTGTCTATCCAAAGCATCACCATGAATCACAACCGTACGATCCAAATGTTCCGCCAGCCATTCCGCCCGCATAGGGTTGTACTCAATCAATTTAACTGATGTGCCTAATTTCTCTAATTGTTGCGCTACAATATAACCCACATGCCCACCACCTACGATTAACACATTGCGTTGCGCGCTACTTTTTCCTCGATATTCCTCGCTACCCATGCATGCCAGCAAACGCTCCACATCACGACCCGCAACAGCCAAATAAATGCTATCACCCGCCAATAACACCGTTTCGGGCGTGGGTACACGCCATAATCTATTATGTTCATGCGCCACCACATAAGTTCGCAAACCATCCACCACTTCATGTAACTCACTTAATGCAATACCTGCCAAATGTCCTTTGGGTGGAATACGCATGCCCAGCAATTGCACTTTGCCATTAGCAAACTCCTGCGCATCTACTGCAGAGGTAACCTGAAAGCGTTTAACAATCGATTTGGCAGCTTCATGTTCAGGAGAGATAATCAAATCAATCGGCAGCTCATCTCGACCAAATAACTTGGGATGATTCACATAATCTGCTTCACGGATACGAGCCATTTTTGTGGTGACTTTGAATAATGAATGGGCGACCTGACATGCCAACATATTGGTTTCATCATTGGTTGTTGCTGCAATCAATAGTTCGGCATTCTCAGCACCGGCTTGCGCCAACGTTGTGGGATGCGAGGCGTAACCGAGAACTGTTTGTACATCCATAGTGTCTGCAACACGTTGCAAACGCGCAGCATCATTATCAATCACCGAAACATCGTTTCCTTCTGATGCCAAGCGTTGGGCGATATGAAAGCCCACTTCACCTGCACCTAAAATCAAAACATTCATTGGTCTTTCTCCATTTGAGTCAGTGAAAAGTGTTTTATCTTACGGTGTAATTGACTTCGTTCCATACCAATATCTGCAGCTGTATGGCTAATGTTCCAAGCGTGTTTATCAAGATGGTGTAATAAATAGCTACGCTCAAAATGCTCGCGTGCATGATTGAAGTTATGATCCTCATCATCTGCAACCACAATGTTCGGCTCACTGCTAGCTTGCTTTGCCATATCCAGTGGTGGCATAGACTCAGCCGTAATCTCTTCCCCAGGCTGTAAAATATGACAACGCTCAATATAATTGCGTAACTCGCGCACATTGCCTGCCCAGGCATAATCCGCCATAAGATTCTGTGCAGACTTCGTAAACTGCACTGCATCACCTCCCAAAAGCGCGGCTTGCTCCCCAGCAAGTGTCTCGATTAATAATGGCAAATCTTCTATTCGCTCACGTAGGCTTGGTAATTGTATCGTAATCACATTTAATCGGTAATAAAAATCCTCTCGCAACACACCTTGTTGCAACAAAGCTTCAGGATTTGATGATGTTGCCCCCAAAATACGAACGTTGGCAGGTATATTGGCTGGATTTCCCAATCGTTGAATGCGTCTCTCTTGCATAGCTCGAAGAATTTTAGCTTGTGCACTAAGGCTCAACTCACCAATTTCATCAAGAAACAAACTGCCTCCATGCCCTGCTTCAAAACGTCCGCGCTGCATATGCAATGCGCCTGGAAAAGCATCTTTCTCATGACCAAACAACTCAGAGTCCATTTTTCCATCAGGAATACTGGCAATATTGATGTCCATAAATGGTTTTTCCGCGCGCTTGGACTGTTGGTGCAACATACGTGCTGCAACCGCTTTGCCCGTTCCATGTTCGCCGAGTAATAATACCGCTGTATCGGTGACCGCCACACGCTGGATAAGTTCTCGAACTTTACAGATTGCAGGACTATCACCCATCAATTCATGGCGTGATTGCTGCTGCATATTTTGCTTCAACTCTGTATTTTCGCGTGTCAGCTTGCGTTTTTCAAGGCCATTACGCGCCAAGACAAGTAACTTATCAGAGGATAGTGGCTTCTCAACAAAATCAAATGCACCCTGACGTGTCGCTCGTACAGCCGTGTCGATAGTCGCATGCCCAGACATGATAATAATGGGCAATTCATCATCCAGCTGATGTAAGCGCACCATAGTCTCCAGTCCATCAATACCTGGCATCCAAATATCCAGCAATACGCAATCCACAGCTTGCTTGCGAAAACGTGCAACAGCTTCTTCGCCCGATGGCGCAGTGCTTACAATATAATCCTCATCTTCAAACAAGCCTTGTAAGGATTCACGGATCGCTGGCTCATCATCAACTATCATGATACGTGCGTTCATATCTCCTCCGTAACCTTTTTCATGGCATTCTCTTGTGGTGCTTGCATGGGTAAAGCCAAACAAAAATGTGTCGGATTACGACTTGACTCCAAGGATAAACTGCCGCCATGCTCATCTGCAATACGTTTTGCGATCGATAAGCCCAAACCAGAGCCCTCCGATTTTGTTGAGTAATATGCTTCAAATATATGCTCACATACTGATTCAGGTATGCCATCAGCATCATCTTCAATATGAAAGCGCACCATATCATCATCTTGTGTAAGATATAAACGGATATGCTTTTGCTCATCTTCTGTTGCAGCCAAAGCATTTTCCATTAGGTTAATGAGAATTTGCCGTACTTGGTCGGCATCGCAATAACATGATAAATCAGCTCGCATATCTGCAACACGTACACGTGGATAAGCACTATATAAATCTCGCAATTCCTGCACAAATGTTGCACATTGAACCTGTTTACAATGGGGTTTTGGCAAGCGTGCCAGTGTTGAAAAGTCGGCAATGAGGCGTTGCAAACGTTCAACTTGTGCGATAACCGCATGCGTACAACTATCAAACACATCATGATTATCCACTTGCGAACGAAATCGCCTTTGCAAACGTTCCGTAGCGAGTTTTATCGGCGTAAGCGGGTTTTTAATCTCATGTGCCAAACGTTGTGCCACTTCAGACCAAGCCCGATGACGCTGTGCCTCCGCCAATTGACTCACATCATCCAACAATAACAAATAACCAGAAAAACCAGATAGTCCTGATGCCTTCAAACGCGCACCACGTGCCAACAAATGGCATTTTTTACCTTGAATAGTCACCTCTAATTCACGTTGTAGCGTTTCATTCTTCTGATGACTTAGCTCATTATAAAAATCATGCACCAAATGCAACTTGCCTCGGCTTAAATCACTAAAATTACGACCCCTTGTCCAATCATTAGCCTGTAAAACAAGCAGTTCACGTAATGATTGGTTCATCAGATGAATTTCTCCATGTTTATTCAGCAGCAATACGCCACTCTGCAAGTTAGCAAGCAATGTTTCCAAAACATATTGCCGCTGACGACTACTGGTTAAAGCATCACTTAAATCCAATTGAGCCTTTTCAATGGCCTCCACATTTTGTTTCATATGCAAGGCCATGCGATTAAAAGAGAGCACCAAATCTCCCAGTTCATCATCGGATGTATTGGGAATTGATACATCAAGATTCCCATCCGTAATTTTTTTAAGGGCTTGTGCCAGTTGCCCGACAGGGCTGGTTAAACGTCGTGAAAAAAGCACTGCAACAAAACCAACCACCAAAACAATAAGCAGTGTGATAAACAGCATCGCATGGGTAAATATATCTCGAATGGATTGACGGTGACGCTCTAGCTCTTTGTAAGTACGATAATCTGATTCCACAGCCCGCGCATGTTGAATCAAGCCAGCTGGCAGGATTGTTTTCACCTTAAGTAGAGCAACCGTATGCTGATCAATACGGATTGGTGCGTAAGCAATCAATATTTCTTCATTTTGTGAGTTCGATAGCTCACTACTTATCCTACCCATAGCTAACGTTACAAGCGCTTGCTCAGTAAATGCTTCGGGTTTAAAATCAGACAACCCTTCAGCTTGCACCGCCGCAAGCAAACGCTCATTACGGTCATAAAGCTGGATGCTCTGCCACCCTTCACGCCTTAACACCTCCATCATACGAGCATTTAAACTTCTATAGCTCGCAGGCAAATTGGCGATATCCGCTAGCAACGCATCATCATTCATATATTGCGCAAGATTATTCTGCATATCTTGATCAATACGACCATAAAACCCCTGCGCTAGACTCAACGCTCTATCCAACAAGGTGTCCACCCGTACATCAAACCAAACATTCATGCCTTTTTCGACCATTTGATTGGCTGCAATTTGTAGTGTTCCTGCGGGAATCAACAGCATTC
Organism: uncultured Pseudomonadota bacterium; assembly: GCA_913055645.1. Lineage (GTDB taxonomy): Bacteria > Pseudomonadota > Zetaproteobacteria > Mariprofundales > Mariprofundaceae. Next base: position 29,780 of record CAJXLC010000013.1, read on the forward strand.
CCACCGCACCAATCACCAACTTAGCACGCAACCGTGAGCCTGGGCGCGGCTCTTTTTTTTGCAAAATCAATTTCATCCCATATGAAAACAACAGCATGGATAATATAAACAATAGACTAATATTAGCCCATGCTACCACCTGCAAATCGGCGTTCGTATGACTTGGCCATAACCATACAATCAAAGCCCAAAGTGCTGTAGACAGCAGCAGTGGTAGAATTTTCACCCACAAACTCATGGCAGGGTAAAGTTTCCTATAGCAACAGTTTTTCCAAGCTTGGTCACGACATCCCACCAATGCTCAGTTACTTCGCCTTCTTCAATATACAGTTTCACTCTAATCGTATAACTTGCACCAGGCTGCAATAGGCTTTTATCAATAACAGGAAAGTGTTTCAAACTGGCTAAAAAAGAAACCGCCTTGCGAGCCGATAGTGTTGCACTGGTAATACCGCTATTGCTGTCTTTTAATAACCATTGCCGGGAAAGTAAGTCTGGCACAACCTGACGGTTAAATTGCACACTACCAATGTCTTTATTTAGCCAGTAATCACGTTTTTCTTCAATGATAATTTCCCAAACATAAGTCATTAAACTGCCTTCGTTAAGAGCACGTTTCAACCTATCAACACCCATATCAGTAGAGACATCACAATAAATAACAGGCTGACTTATATCCACCTGAACATCTGCCAATGCTTCAGCATGCCCATAAGCAGCATACAAAAAGAACATACCAAACAAACTGGCTTTACATAACCAATCACACACCTTAACACATATTTTTTGCTGCCTAGAAAACATTAGCCAAACCTACAATAAAAAAGTGATAGGTAGAAGTATATGTCCTATCAAGGTTAGTATTTGCCCATGCCTATGATGACCTTAAACCACCTTGATAAAAGCTTTGGCTCCCAAGTCTTGCTCGATGATGTAAGCCTCAATATTGGTAAGGGTGCGCGCATTGGCTTAATTGGTCGCAATGGTGAGGGCAAATCAACACTGCTTAAAATCATGACAGGCTTGGTTGATAGTGATAGCGGGAGCATCACGTTACGCAATAGTGCCAAGGTTGCCTATTTGCCACAATCACCTCATTTTGATGAAGGTCAAACAGTATTTCATGTGGTGGCAGATGGACTAGGTTCTGTGGCAACATTGCTTGAAGACTATCAAATTGCTTTGCAAACATTACAGCATGATGCCTCCGATGCAGCTCTCAAACACGTTTCTTCATTACAAACTGAGCTAGAACATGCTGGAGCATGGCAGCTACATGCGCGCATTGAAAAGGCTATTTCAAAGCTAAGTTTGCAGCCTCAACGTGATGTTGGCGAGTTATCCGGCGGCTGGTTACGTCGTGTTGCATTGGCTAGAGCTGTGGTTTCCAATCCTGATATTTTATTACTTGATGAGCCGACCAACCACTTGGATGTCGCATCCATCGAATGGCTGGAGGATTTTGTTGCCGATTTTCCTGGTTCGGTATTATTTATTACCCATGATAGGTATTTCCTAGATGCCGTAGCAGAGGAGATTATTGAACTGGATAGAGGGCACTTAACCCACTTCCCTTATTCCTATGCCGAATATTTGGAGAAAAAAGCAGAAATGCTCGCTATTGAGGAAAGTCAAAATCGCAAGTTTGATACCATGCTTGCTGGTGAGGAACGTTGGATTCGCCGTGGCATTCCAGCCCGTCGCCGTCGTAATGAAGGGCGCGTGCGGGCTTTAGAAGATTTGCGAAAACAACGGGCAGCACGTCGCATGCGCGGCGGCGATGTCGATTTGCGCGTGGCATGTGGTGTAAAATCAGGAAAGATGCTTATGGAAGCTGTGGAGCTATCCCATCGCTTCACACGCCCTGACGGTGAAGAAATCATCATTGCCAAAAAGTTTGAGCATAAAATCATGGCAGGTGAGCGGGTTGGGCTTATTGGCCCCAATGGCATTGGCAAGACCACGTTATTAAAAATATTATTGGGCGAAATCACCCCAGATAATGGTCGTATTCGTCATGGTGTGCGTTTGGCACCTGCATTCCTAACACAAATGCGTGATTTGGATGAGGCCACCAAACTTAAAGATGTCTTGGCACCACAAGGTGGGCAGTATGTGCATGTAGGCGGGCATGAACCGCGTCATATTGTCACCTACATGCAGGATTTTCTCTTTGACAAAGAGCGCTTAAATGCGCGTGTTGCAGCATTATCAGGCGGCGAGCGCGGGCGATTATTGCTGGCAAAATTATTGCTCGAACCTGCTAATGTTTTGATTCTCGATGAACCAACCAACGATTTGGATATTGGTACACTGACTGTACTAGAGCAAGCACTAGCAAAATATGATGGCACTGTGATTGTGGTTAGTCATGATCGCGCATTTATGGATAGGGTTGCCTCGCGAGTTTTAGCCTTTGAAGGTAATGGCGAAATCATTCCTATTGAAGGTGGCTATTCAGATTATCAAGCTTGGAAGCAACGTCGTTTAGATGATGAAAAAGCCAGTATAATTGAAAAAAATACTAAAAAACAAGAAAAAGATGTAAAAATACCAAAAATATTAAAAAAACTTTCCTATAAAGAGCAAAAAGAGCTAGATGATTTACCTTTAAATATTGAGAATATGGAGTCTGAAAAATCTGATATTGAAGAACGCTTTTGCAATCCTGACTATTTCACCGACAATGCCGAAGCCTATCAAAAAGATCAAATACGTTTATCAGCATTGGACGATGCACTGCTCGATGCTTATGCTCGTTGGGAGAGCTTGGAAGAAAAACAATCAACATTTTCTGAGGTGTAAATCATGTGCGGCTTTGTTGCCATCTTAGGCAAGCAAAAATCTAATAGCGAACTAACACGCATGGCACAGGCTGTCGCGATGCGTGGCCCTGATGATTCAGGTGAATATAATTGCGAAGGTTTTGCTGCTAAACACCATAGGCTTGCAATTATTGGTGCCGATGCTCGCGGTCATCAACCCATGTGCATCGATGATATTGTCATTGTTTTCAATGGTTGTATTTATAACTACCAAGCACTTCGCAAACAACTCGAAAATGATGGTGTACGGTTTCAATCCGATAGCGATACCGAAGTATTGCCGCATTTATATCGTAGGTTTGGTGCATCCATGTTTGCCATGTTGCAAGGCATGTTTGCTATTGTGTTATGGGATAAACGCGAAAAGCAATGCTTGATTGGACGTGATGCATTTGGCGAAAAACCTCTGTTTGTATGCGAGCAAGATGGGCGCATTGGTTTTTCATCCTTATTATCAGGCTTTGAAAAAGGTGATTGGTCACTCACACCAGATTTGCATGCCGTACATAACATATTAACAACCATGCGGGTGGAAGCACCCAACACGATGTATCAGGAAGTCTCTCAACTGCCTGCTGGCTGCTATGCCATTGCTCGTGCTGGTGAAGCAGTTGCGATTCGTCGTTATCATTTTCTTCCCGAAGCAGATCAGCCGCTAGATGTATCACCTGATGAGATTCGAAATGAAGTCAAAACACTGTTGGAAGATGCATTTAGCATGCGCTTAGTATCTGACAAACCTTTGGGTGTATTTTTATCAGGTGGTGTCGATTCCTCATTGATTGCAGGCATTTTGGCTCAAAAGACAAGTCAATCACTGCATACATTTTCCGTTCGCTTTGCAGGTGGAACGGCTGATTATGATGAAAGTGTATTTGCCCAAACCGTCGCTAATCATTTAGGTACCCAGCATCAAACCCTTGAAGTGAATGCTGATGCCCATCATGCATTGCATGACTTAGCATGCGCTTTCGATCAGCCAGTCACCAATGCCGCCGCATTACCCATGTATCTTATCAACCAGGCTGCAAAACCTTATGTTGATGTGGCATTATCAGGTGTTGGTGGGGATGAATTGTTTGGCGGCTATCCGCGCTATTTAGGTATGGCATGGCATCAACGCTTGCGTCGTATGCCAGCGCGAAACTTAGCCCTCACATGTTTGGAAAAACTCGGAGACAGTGATTCCAGCCGTAATGTGCGTGGTCGTTTACGGCGCTTCTTGCAAGGTTTAAACTTAACTCCTGATAAAGCTTACCAACAATGGATGCGTACCGTTGAATCAGAATGGTCGCATATATTCACCCAAACCCAGCCGACAACAAGTGCGCGAAGATGGCAAAATTCGGCTGATACATATGGTGGGTTATCAGGCCTTTTAAAACGTTATGGCGCAGTCAATGGTGCGATGTCATATGATGTACTCACCTATTTAAATGATGATTTATTGGCAATGGGTGACCGCATGAGCATGGCACATGGCTTGGAATTACGCGCACCTTTCCTCGATACGCGACTCTTGGCTTTGATGACAAATTTGGATGCATCGCAAAAGGTAAAAGGTATGCCTTGGCAAGAAAATTTAAAGGTCATACTCAAATCCATTGCCACAGATTACGTGCCACACAACATCGTTTATCGCCCTAAACAGGGGTTTATGGCACCCATTAAACATTGGTTACGTAGCGATTTAGCACAAGATGTGGAGAATCTCACCCAATCCAATCCTTTGGGTGGTTTGGTGCAACGCGAATTTGTGCAAGAGCAATGGCAACGTCACCAACATGGTGAAGATCGCTCGGATATACTATGGGGACTGTTGCTGATGAATCACTGGATGGAGCAACGGGGGTGGCAATTTTGAAGTTGAAAAACTTGCGCATATTGGTTGTTAGTGATGTTTCCGCTGAAACCGTCTTTGGCGGTGCGGAACGTATGTTGCACCATCATATTCGTGCCTTACATGATGCAGGCGCAAAGGTAAGCGTCTTAACGCGACAGCCTACAAGCGATGCTGATATTCTTATCAAGCTCGTCCATGGCATTGATGAACATCGCCTTCGTTTTAGTGGCGATAAAGGTAGAAAAGGACTGCTACAACTACGTAAAGAAGCCAATATTTGGTGGCAAATGCATCAGGAATTTGATGTTGTGATTGCGGAGCAACCATTTGTGATGTGGGCGCTTATGAAGGCAGGATGCAAATTGCCACGCCTGCAAGTATGCCACTCATTCGCCTTTGAAGAATACGCCACAAGGCATGGCCTTGATTGGAGCTTCTACCACCGCTTGGTCGTTTCTGGCATGCGCAAGTTGGAAGCCACAGTCTATCAAAGTGCGCAGTCACACTTGGTATTAAGTAATTTTATGCAGCAACGCCTACAAAACTTTTTCAATATCCCTGCTTCACAAATTAACATTGCCGCTGGTGGCATTGATGGATTCGATTTGCCATGGGATCAACACGAAAAAATGCGCCAAACTCATTGGGGTGAAGAGGTAGCCTTGCCAACCATCATCACACTACGGAATTTGGTACCTCGTACTGGCGTGGATTTATTGGTACAAGCCGCTGCCATTGTGCATATTGATAGACCCGATGTGCGCTGGCATGTGCTGGGTAATGGCGCATTACTTGAGCCGTTAAAACAACTGCGCGATACATTAAATATGCATAAAGTTATTAAATTTAGTGGCTTTCTGCCTGAAAAGGAAGTCCAGCAAAAGCTATGGTCTGCTGATGTATTTATGCTGCCTACACGCTCCCTTGAAGGGTTTGGTTTGGTTACCTTGGAAGCCAATGTGCTTGGATTACCCGTTATTGCCACGCCTGTTGGTGCTAACCCAGAAGTGGTACCTTGGCACCCTCTCAACCGCATCGCTGATCATGCAACGCCTGAATCACTTGCCAAAACCGTATTAGCCTACCTTGATACATTACCAAACTTTAAAGAACGGCAAAAATTAGCATCTGAAACAGAAGAGCATTTTTCATGGCAAAAACATGATCATGCATTGACCGCCGCAGTGAATGCTCTGACATGAAAATTTTACATCTTATCACGCGCATGGATCGCGGTGGTTCGGCAGTCAATACGCTTCTTTCAGGAATTGAGCAATGTCGTGCTGGGCATCAAGTTACCCTCGCTTATGGGCCAAGTTTTGAGTCTGATATGTCGCTAGCAGAACAAACCAAGGTCAATGAAGATGTGGATACATTTAAAGCCTTAGGTGGGAATATTATCATTCTACCTGCGATGCTACGAAGTATGGGCAAGCATGATTGGCAAGCATACAAACAAATTAAAACACTCTTACTACAGGGCTTCGATATTGTTCATACCCATACATCCAAAGCTGGCGCTTTAGGACGTTTGGCAGCCAAGCATGAGGCCATCGTACACACACCACATGGCCATGTTTTTCATGGTTATTTTGGTGCATTAAAAACTAAAATATTCATCATAATTGAGCGTTATTTAGCCCGTAAAACCAGCGCCTTAATCGCCTTAACCAAAGCCGAACGCGATGACCACTTAACTTTATCTATTGGTATAGCTGAACAATGGCATGTGATTCCCAGCGGTGTGGATATCGCACATATCGAACAACAGGTTCAACAACTACATCGAAAAAATCATCACGAAATAAAGTGGGATGCTGTATCTGTAGGAAGACTTGTGCCCATCAAAGGCATGGAACGCTTGGTTATAGCTTGGGCAAAAGTCTGTGAGCAAAAACCTGATGCTCAACTTGCATTGATTGGTGATGGCGAAGAACGTCATGCATTAGAACAATTAACAAATACATTAGGTCTTACTGAGAATATTCACTTTGCTGGCTGGACAAACCCATTGCCATACCTCGCATCTGCCCACTGTTTCTCTTTATTATCGCACAATGAGGGTATGGGCAGAGCCGTCGTCGAAGCTTTTGCTGCGGGACTGCCTTGCGTGGTATCAGATGTGTGTGGTTTACGTGAATTGGTCGATGATGATGTGGGCTGTGTGGTGAATGCCGAGGAGCCTGAAAAAGTGGCGCATGCCTTGCTGACGAAGTGGCATGATAAAACACGTAACGCTGCAAAAGCGCGTGCCCAATTTTATTCTGTGGAAACCATGATACATGGTTTGGAGAAGGTATACCAAGATGTTCATCCGTAGTTTATTATTATGCAGCCTGATTCTGGGCGCGTTCAATGCCTTCGCTTCCGATGTCGACATGCTGCGCTTACAGCAGTTATTAAAGGCATCTGAACAGCAAGAACTCGCAGAAATACAACGGAGCTCTGCGTCTACACAAGAAAACACTGCCAAGGTGCAAAAAACAATCTCTCTGCAACACATCAATAGACCAAAACGCGTACTGATTGATGTGCGCAGCACCCATTCCGATGGCAAGCATGATATGGATATGTTGATTGGGCTCGCCAAAAAACGTGGTATTGACGCTTTGGCATTTACCGAACATGACCGTTATTCTATTCGTTTTGGCATTGACCCTATGCCCAATATTTTGGGTTATGCCATGCAACACCCCTCTCTCTATGTCACAGGGTTAGATTATTTTTTCTCTGATTTAAATCGCCAACGCGCCCAACACCCAGAAATACAACTGTTTGCAGGCACCGAATCAACGCCAGGTTACACATGGTCTGGCATACCCTTTAAAAATTTAACCTTACACAATGCCGAACGCCATTTGATTACCTTGGGCATCGAAAAGCCCGAACAGGTTGAAGGCTTAAGTAGCTATGATTTACGCCACGCTTATGGAGATCGTACCATTTCACTGGCTTTTTGGTGCGGGCTCATATTTATTTTAATCATTATTTTCATGCGCCGTCGCAAACGAGGCATGGCATTGTTATTGATGGCATCTTTTATTGCATTTTTAACCTCGTGGCTCATGAAGCCTACGATAGATCCGGATATGGACTTTATAAATACGGCGCATAAACAGAATTTATTCGTTATTTGGACACATCCAGGCACCTTGTCGGGTGTTCGAAAAGGTCCTATGGGAATTCAACTGGATACTCCGCCCTATAGTCAGCGAGTTTTCAAAGATCCTACTGCCGACGCTTTTACCGCAGTGTATGGCGATACCGATCAAAATACGGTTGCAGGTGGTTTATGGGACCGTTATATGATGGATTATATGCGCGGCTATCATAAGAAACCTCTGTGGGCTGTTGCTGCAGGTGATTACCATGAAGAAGGCATGGCAAATGAGTATTTGGGTAATTTCCCAATGGATGTCTGGAGTAACACTGCCAAATCCCATGATATTTTAACAGCTATGCGACAAGGACATATGGCGGCATGGGGTATGCAAAAAGATAAAAATATCGCCTTAAAAGCTTTATATTTGGAAGATGCCAATGGCTTACGCTTATTACCAGGTGATGAGGAAGTTGTTCGCCCACCATTACATGTTGTCGCTGCATTAAGCAGCGCCGTGCCCGATACCCAAACACATGCCACCTTTACAGGTGAATGGGTTGTCGATGGCCACATCGTGCAAACAACACGATTAAAGGTGAATGCTGAACAAGTTAAAAGGATTCCCTTATATATTACTAAAGGAGCACATGTGATTCGTTTACAAATCAAACAAGGACTACGCATGGTCGCCAACCCATTTTTGGTACATATCAAATGAAACTCATCACTATTCATCAACCTAATTATTTACCATGGTCTGGTTTTTTTCATAAATGGATGATTTCTGATGCTTTTATCATCTTGGATACTGTGCAATATCACAAAAACGAATGGCAAAATCGCAATCGCATCAAAACAGCCCAAGGTGCCCAATGGCTTACAGTACCTGTGACCTATCGCTTTCCACAAACCATCCAAGAAGTCGGCATTGCCAGCAAACCTTGGACACGCAAACAAATCGCCGCCATTGAACAAAATTACGCCAAAGCCCCATATTTGGATCAATACTGGCCAGAATTAAAAGCTATCTTTGAGCAACCTTGGGAGAATCTGTGCGCATTAAATGTCGCAATGATTCGCACATTGGGAAAGATGTTGGCATGTGAAGCACCATTATTATTGGCATCAGAAATGGGCGATATCTCCGATGACCCCACACTTCGGTTAATTGAATTGTGTAAAGTTTTGCATGGCACGGCTTATTTATCAGGTAGTGAAGGGCGCAATTATTTGCAGCCATCCACCTTTCAAGATGCCAATATAGAACTCTATTTCCAACAGGTTGAAGCGCCTGTATATCCACAGTTACATGGTGATTTTATTTCTCATTTAAGCGTATTGGACGTATTATTTCATTGTGGCGACACAGCCATCGACATTATTCGTAATATGGGAGACAAAACACCATGACAAACCCACAACAATTTTCCCCAAAACGAATTTTAGCGCTTGCTCCTCATCCCGATGACCTTGAAATCGGTTGTGGCGGAACCTTAGCAGAGCATGCCGCACGTGGTGATGAGGTGCATATCTTTGTCGCAACCTATGGTGATGTCGGTGGTGCCAGTGAAATCCGCAAAGCTGAACAACAAGCCGCTTCAAATATTTTAGGTGTGCATAATATTCATTGGGGCGGTTTTTCAGACACCATGCTGCCCCACCAAGCACAAGATTTAATGGCAAAACTCGAAGCCGTTGTGCAAGAAGTCGATCCAGACACTGTCTATGTGAATTATGGCGAGGATACACATCAAGATCACCGCGTATTGGCACAAGTAGCACGCTCTGTTACCCGTTACGTTCCCAATGTGTTGTATTACGAAACGCCATCTTCAACAGGCTTCGAACCTACAGCATTTATGGGCATCCATGATGTATTACAATTAAAATTACAAGCCTTAGAAGCCCATGCCTCTCAACTTGAACGCACTCATATGCGTTTAAATATCGTCGATATTGCTTTAGCAACAGCACACTTTCGTGGCATGCAAAGCAAGCTATCCTGCGCCGAGGCTTTTATTCCTGTACGCATAAGGCTTTAATTTACTCCATGATTCCACATTCTCGCCCCATCTTTGGCGCACCTTTTTCCGACGCTGTGCAGTCAGTAATGGCTTCAGGGCATACTGCATCAGGGGCGCAAGCAACATTACTGGAACAAACTGTTATCCAACATATCGGATGCCATGATGCTGTCGCCGTAGATTCTGGAACCAGTGCACTGATGCTGGCTATTCGAGCTTTATCCATGCAAATGACTATCAAACATATCGGTATTCCAGCCTATGCCTGTGCATCTTTATTGTTTGCCGTTCGCGCTGCTGGTTGCACCCCTGTCTGTATGGATTGCAAACATGATTTACGCCTTGATGCTGACAAAGCTTGGGATATCGCTAACAAACTGGATGCTGTTATTTTAGTTCATCCATTCGGTATGGTTGAACCACTGGTCAAAGAAACTTGGCCATGCCCTGTGATTGAAGATATTGCCCAAGCTGCTGGTGCAACATTAGATTCAAAACCTGTGGGTAGTTTTGGTGATATTGCTATCGTATCATTTTATGCAACCAAGCCATGGGGTGGTGCTTATGGCGGCATGGTGATGGGTGAGCAGAAGGTTTGCACACAAGTACGCGCCATGTCAAATCCTGATGCTAGCGATTTTACGCAAACCTATGTCGGCCATCATCAGCTGTCAGACATACATGCAAGCTTGGCTTTAACTAGGCTAGCATGCTACCAACAGGACATGTCTCAACGCAAACAACACATGCAATGGTTGGATGAACGCTTACCGCAAAATTACGTACAAAGCATTACCAACCGAGAAAATGGCAATGCTTTTCGTTATATTATTCGCACCCATCATGATGCTGAAACATGTATTCAGCATTTGCGCCAACATGGCATTGCTGCATGCAAACCTGTCCAGCAACCTCTCAACCTTGCTACAGATGGACTCTGCGATGGAGCATATCAAGCATGGAAAGATTGCGTATCGCTGCCATTATTGCCGACCATGAGCCACAATGAACATATACAATACGAACAAGGATTAAAGGCATGTTTGCAATACTAGATTGTACGCTTACGCGAAATATTGGCTTATTTTTAGGTTTAATGCTCGCCTTTCCTTGGCCATTACATGGTCTATTCACGCAAGGTTTTTTCTTAGCCATGGCTTCATGTTTGATAGCTTATGGTTTGATGCCTTACGTGATTATATTGGCACACAAAGTAGGTGCGTTGGATATACCTGATGCCAGACGTGTGCATGCTATTGTAACCCCACGTATTGGCGGGCTATCGGTTATTTTAGCAGTCAACCTCACACTCTTTTTGAACTTCAATTATTCCATTGAACTCAAAGGTGTATGTATCTCGGCCTTGATTGTGGGATGTTTATCGTTATGGGATGATATTCATGAATTATCGGCATCTATAAAGCTTTTGGGACAACTTATAGCATTGGGTATCTTGATGGCTGCAGGTGTACATGTTGATTTCACACCCGATATTTGGTGGGGATATGGCTTAGAGTATGCGGTCACAGCGCTCTGGATTATCGGCATCACCAACGCATTTAATTTCCTTGATGGCATCAACGGTCTGGCCTCTTCATTGGCTACAACCACATGTCTATTGATGGGACTATTGGCATGGCATACGGGACAAACCTATATGCTTTTCTTATGCTTGGCTTTAGCTGGTGGTGCTATTGGTTTCTTGCCTGACAATGCCCGATACCAAACACCTGCACGGAGTTTCTTGGGTGATGTAGGTAGCACATATTTAGGCTGGATGATGGCTGCCATTGCGGTTATGGGAGATTGGTCTTCCAATGGTGCAATCAAAGCCTATGCCGCACCATTACTTATTTTCTCAGTCATGATTTTTGACATGATTCATACCACTGTTGCACGCATTAGCCGCGGTGATGTTCGCAATGCACGCGAGTGGATTGAGTATGTCGGGCGCGACCATTTACATCATCGCCTTATGGATTTGGGCTGCTCACAAATACAAGCTGTGATGATTATTATAGGCTTCTCATGTATGGTTGGTCTAGCAGCCTTAGCCTTGGTCAAAAGCCCGATTTTTAGCGTATGGTTGTTATTGGGTCAGTCGGTCGTATTTTATATCATTTTATCATTTTTAATGGGTCGAGCAGCAAGCAAGTGAGTCAGTTCATTCAACGATGGTCTGATATTTGTTCGACATTGGCTGCTAGCCACACGCGCCTATTGGCTGTATCAAAATATACATCCGATATAGCTGTTCAAACCCTACTCAATGCTGGGCAGGTTGATTTTGCTGAATCAAGACCTCAAAATCTACGCGACCGAGCCATCAAGTTCCCCCATGCACAATGGCACTTTATTGGTCCATTACAAAAAAATAAAGCGAAGTATATCGCGCAATATGCCTGTATGTGGCATTCACTTGCTGATTTAGAAACAGCGCAAGCTGTTGCCAAACATATGGGAGATAGAACATTGCCTGTATTGATCCAGGTCAATATTTCAGGTGAGTCACAAAAACAGGGCGTACAGCCACAAGCGTTGTCAGAGCTATATGCAGCCGTGTCCTCCATAAAACAGTTCAACATCATTGGCTTAATGGGTATGGCAGCTAAAAACACTGACCCTGCACCTGCATTTAGGCTTTTACGTGGACTACGGGATGACTTGCAACAAAAATATGGCACAATTAGCGAATTGTGTATGGGGATGAGTGGCGATTGGGAGATTGCGGTACAAGAGGGAGCAACCATGGTGCGTTTAGGCAGCGCCTTGTTTGAATCCATAGAAGCAAACCAAAACAGCGAATAAAAGGTAAACCATGCAACATTTAAATATCACATTTATCGGCGGCGGAAATATGGCAGAGGCCTTGATTTCTGGGCTGACCCAATCAGGGCACAACAATCAGCATATTTGTGTTTCTGACATCAATGAAAGCCGTTTGAATGATTTACATCAACGCTATGATGTCACAATAAATAGCAACAATGCATCTGCTATTAGCAGTGCCGACATCTTGCTACTCGCAGTAAAACCTCAACAAATGGATGCTGTACTCGCTGACATAGAGGAACAAGTTCCTGCAAACACAACTGTGATTAGCATTGCAGCAGGCGTTGATACAGCTCGCTTAAAACGATTCTTAAATTCAACAACCATGGGGCTAGTACGGGTCATGCCCAATACGCCTGCCTTGGTTGGCGCAGGCATGTCGGTATTGTTTAGTGATGCTGATGAAAGCCACAAGAAACGCGCTGAATATGTACTTGCAGCATCAGGTGAGACAGCATGGGTAGATGAAGAAAAACACATGCATGCTGTAACCGCAGTATCAGGCAGTGGCCCTGCCTATTTCTTTTTACTCGCAGAGGTAATGCAAGCTGCAGGTGAATCTTTGGGACTATCCAAAGAACTGGCTGCAAAGTTGGCTTCTCAAACTGCATTAGGCTCTGGGAAGATGTTGGTTGAAAGTGGGCGTAACGCTGCTGATTTGCGTGCTCAAGTCACCAGTCCAGGTGGTACAACACAAGCAGCATTGGATGAAATGTATGACAGTGGACTACCCGATGCCGTACGCAAAGGTGTGTCAGCAGCAAGCAAACGTTCCAAGGAGTTAGCAGCATGATTTATATGGGTTATTTCCTGCAAGCACTAGCCGGTGTATTGGATATGATTTTATTCTTAGCCATGATTATCGTGATTGCTCGCGCTGTATTATCATGGGTTTCACCTGACCCATATAATCCAATTGTGCGTATGATTAACCAGCTATCAGAGCCTCTATTATTTCCCATACGTCGCCACGTTCCCTATTTAGGCGGCATGGATTTATCACCCATTATTCTACTCATGGTGATTTTCTTTTTACGAAATTTTCTTGTGCAAAGCCTGCAACATTTGGCAATGGGTATGATAAACGGCTAAATATATAAGTAAGCGTTCACGCAAATAAAATGTAACTGTTCAGATTCCCGCGAAGGCGGGAATGACGGCTTCTTTACTATAAATTTGCAACTCAATGTTTTATCCCGTCTTAAAAAGGAAACTATAAAATGCTTACGTCCAAAAAGTACGCTGCATTTTTTCGCCTTAATCTTGAGTAAATCAGAAGCAATCTGAGCAGTTACAATAAAATAAGCTTGTGATTCCTAATAATTCTTGCATATTGCGCGGTTCCTAAAGGAATTCAGATTCCTTATCGCCACAAGCACTCACTGATGTTTAGCGAATTGGAGTAATGTGCCCTACACATTCAGTGAACTTCTTACAGGCACAATGGAAATAAATATACATGTCATTTGAAAAACTAGGGTTATCAGCCGAGATTCTTCGCGCTGTTGCCGATCAGGGCTATACCAGCCCAACCCCTGTACAAGCCCAATCCATCCCGAACATCCTTGAAGGTCACGATGTTTTAGCTGGCGCACAAACAGGAACAGGTAAAACAGCAGGTTTTACCCTGCCCATGCTTAATATTATGCAAAAGAAGCACCCCGAACGTGGTCACAAGAAAAACATTCGTGCGTTGGTCTTAACACCGACCCGCGAATTGGCAGCACAAGTTGCTGAAAGCGTTGTAACCTATGGGAAGTACACATCCATACGTTCCACCGTTGTGTTTGGCGGTGTGGGTATCAACCCACAAATCCAAAAGTTACGTCGTGGCATTGATATTTTGGTTGCCACACCGGGTCGCCTGCTTGATTTAGCCAACCAAGGTGAAGTAGACTTATCACAGATTGAATTTTTCGTACTTGATGAAGCTGACCGCATGTTGGATATGGGTTTTATTCATGATATTCGACGTGTATTAAAGTTATTACCACAAAAACGTCAAAATTTACTTTTTTCAGCAACATTTTCAGAAGAAATAAAAAAACTTGCACAAGGTTTCTTAAAATCACCGACCTATGTTGAAGTCGCACGCAATGAAACCTCACATCAGGTGACACAAGTTGTGCACCCTGTCAGTAAAGCAAAGAAACGCGCCTTATTATCCAAACTCATTTCAGAAGGCGAATGGCAACAAGTCTTGGTATTTACAAAAACCAAACATGGTGCCAACCGACTCACCAAACAATTGGAAAGTGATGGTATTGGAGCAGCTGCGATTCATGGTAATAAAAGCCAAACGGCACGCACCAAAGCCTTGGCAGGATTTAAAGCGGGCAATATTCGTGTACTCGTCGCGACAGACATTGCAGCACGCGGGCTTGATATTGATCAGCTACCGCATGTCGTAAACTATGAGTTGCCCAATGTTTCCGAAGATTATGTGCATCGTATTGGACGCACTGGTCGCGCTGGCAATACAGGTGAAGCCATATCTTTGGTAAGCGCCGATGAAGATAAGTTGTTACATGGCATTGAACGCTTGATTAAAAAAGCTATTCGCAAAGTTGCTATTGCAGGTTTTGAGCCTGACCCTGAAGACATCAAGGTCGCACAAAAAGAAGCTCAAGCACAAAAGCAGCGCCGCAGTTCACATCAGCGTCGACGTAGACCAAATACAGGCAATGCAAATAGTGCAAATCGGAAACCTAAACAAAACCGCTCACGGGCTTCTGGAAATAGATCTCGAAACGGATAAGGAAGCTTAAGTCATACAAAAAGAAGAGCCTGTAAACACAAGTTTACAGGCTCTCTTCTTATTCTAAGCATATAACGAACGACTATGCTTCGTATCTCAAATAAATATTACTCTGCTGCAGGTAATGCGTCTGATTTTCCAGCAGGCGCATCTGATTTCAATGCCGCAGGGTCAAAACCAGCAGGCGCTTTTGAGGCAGCCCCATCAGATGCAGGTAAACTCTCAATAGGTGCAACATTGCGCTCTACCACAGAACCTGCTTCTTGCTGCGTAAAAAATGCTAGGCTTAAACTTGTTGTCATAAAAACTGCTGCCAAGCCACCTGTTAATTTACCCAAAAATGAGCCTGAACCACGACTACCAAATAAGGTTTGCGCTCCGCCACCACCAAAAGACACGCCCATATCAGCACCTTGACCACGCTGAATCAATACAACTACAACCAACAGTACGGCGACCATCACATGTACCGCCAATAACACTGTTTCCATTTTTTATCTCCTATAAATCTTCAATTCAATACAATTCAATCAATATACACTACAACCTTGCAGCATGTGTTAAGCAAGCTTTGCAGCCGCCTCAATAAGCTCCATAAATGAATCTGCTTTTAAACTAGCTCCACCAACCAAAGCCCCTTCAACACCATCGCAAGCCAATAATTCGGATACATTACCAGGGTTTACACTACCGCCATACAATACACGGCAGTCATGCCCCAAACGCGAAAGCTCTTCATGCACAAAAGCATGCGTTTCTTTTACTTGTTCAGGACTAGCCGTTTTACCTGTACCAATCGCCCAAACAGGTTCATAAGCTACAGTCAAAGGTACACCTGCTTCAACACCTTCCAATACGCTTAATTGCTCTTTCAAAACTTCATTGGTTTTGCCACTTTCGCGCTCTTCCAAGTGCTCACCAATACACAAAATTGGTTCCAAGCCATGTTCCCAAGCCATGTCTAATTTTTTACGAATCAATGTATTGCTTTCATGTTGAATATCGCGACGCTCTGAGTGACCCAAAATCACATAGTGACAGCCAGCATCACGCAACATCAAAGGCGAAATCGAACCTGTAAAAGCACCACTTACTTCACAATACATGCTCTGAGCACCCAAACGCACATCTTTTTCACTAAAAGGAAATGCCAATGGATGCAACAATGTAAATGGTGGCATCAATGCAACTTCCACATGCTCTGGTGCAGGGTTCGCACCCAAATCATCAACAAAATCAAGTGATTCTTGAAGGGTACCATTCATTTTCCAGTTTCCTGCAATCAAGCAACGTGTTGCATTTGTCATCGTTCCCTCCTTCAAGATTTACACAAAACAAAGCGTAAAATGGGCGCGAAGTGTAAGAAATCCTGACCACAAGGCAAGGAAAACTCTATATAAGCATACTTAAATCCTGTTGCAATAATGTTTGCCGCACCATTTTGCCTGCAAATAAGCTGCAGGAACCATTTTTTCAATATTCAATGATTTATAAGTATACATAGTCTAGCGGAATGCGAATGGTTAGCCTTGCGCTTATGCAGGATGACATTTCCCCCAAACTCAAAGCCAACAAAGCACTCGGGCAACATTTTTTGAATGACCAGCGTGCCATCGCCAAGATTGCGCATGCTGTGCCTTGCGGAGCATCAGCCATTGAGATTGGCCCTGGACCTGGCGCAATTACACATGCCTTATTAGAGCGTGTTGGCGCACTAACCGTGATTGAAAAAGACAACCGTTTTGCAAACATTTGGGCAAAACATGCCATGAAACACACTCGGTTAAATGTGGTGCATGGCGATGTGCTTCAAGTATTAGAACAAACTGTGGCACAAGCCCAACCCGAATGGATTACTGGCAATCTACCTTACAATATCAGCGGCCCCCTGACCGCCCAACTTACCAGTCACAACCTTTCAGGCGGTATGGTCTTGATGTATCAACGTGAAGTGGGGGATCGCATCATGGCACTGCCGGGCAGCAAAACATATGGTGGTTTATCGGTATTGGCTCGCCACCATTATCATGTAAAACGTTTACTCTTATTGCCACCGGGGGCATTTTCGCCACCGCCAAAAGTTCATTCCGTTGTGTTATTATTTACCCCGCACGGCGAGACCCCACCATGTAGTTTTGAATCATTGCAAAAAACTGTACGCAAGGGTTTTGCCCACCGTCGCAAAACCATTCTAAATAATTTCAAAGGCTCATTCACTGCTGATGATTTTACAGCCATAGACATTGACCCTAGAAGTAGAGGTGAACAACTAGACTATGAGGCGTGGACGCGTATCACCAAGGCGTACAAACCATAACAAACTAATCTTCTTTTGGAGAATCCTCTACGCTGGCGGCAACACGGTAAATAGGCTCCACATCATCTGCACAAGATTTACTTACCCCAAGATCGTGTAAAAGACCATCTCGCAAACTATAAACCCAGCCGTGTAATGACAAATCTTTGCCCGCAGCCCAAGCATTTTGAACGATGCGTGTATGGCTTAATTTATCCACCTGACGTTTCACATTTAACTCACATAACATATCCAGTCGTTCATCTTTATCACTACAAGCTTCCATCTCATTCGCATAATCAACATACGTATCTCGAATACCGCGAATCCAGTTATCGACGATACCAAAATGTTGTGATTCCATGGCTGCACGCACACCGCCACAATCGTAATGCCCTGTAACAACAATATGCTCCACGCCTAAAACATCGACGGCATATTGCACTGCAGATAAGCAGTTTAAATCTGTATGTTGAACTTGATTAGCAACATTGCGATGCACAAACACTTTTCCAGCCTCCACACCAATCATCTCATTGGCTGGCATGCGTGAGTCAGAACAACCAATCCACATATACTTGGGACTTTTCAACTCTGCCAAATGATTGAAAAAGTCAGGGTCTTTGCGTAAATGCTCTTGCGCCCACGCTAAATTATTAGCTAAAAGATGATTCGGATCAGGCATGGATACTCTTTATGCTTCTAGCCAAGTATTTAATTCGCCTTTTTTATCCAAAGCCCCTGCAGTCCCAGCCCTTAAACCGCCATCTGCTTCATTAAAAGCCCAGAAACTAACATCCCAATATTTACGTTGTAAATTCAAATGAGCATTCCATCTTTCTAGTTTAGTTTGCATTTCATTGGGGGCTAATGATGCACTGCTACCAAAATTTCTATCTAATTCTGTTTGAGCATCAGAATTTATAATTCTATCGCCATCATTATTGTTATGCGCATATTGCAAAGTTGTAGCAATATCCCAACCCAACCAGTGATCACTATTTAAACCCCAAATACTTTGAGTATCCCAAGAACCACCACGAATACCTATAACTGTATCTTCTATATCTTTGGCTTTTTTTGTAACAATATTGATGACTCCGGCAAAAGCATCAGCACCATATAATGCCGATCCAGGTCCGCGAATGACTTCAATTTGCTGAATCGCTTCTACAGGCAACGCCATCCCCTGCATACCACTGCCTTTATAGGGCACTGAATAGCGAGTTCCATCCATTAAAACTAAGACTTGATTATTAACACCATTAGCAATCCCTCTCATAGAATAAACAGGGTCATTAGTCACTGTTTGAATACTCACATGCAGACCCGGCACTGTTTCTAATACTTGTGACAGTTCTGTTGCTCCCATTGATTTTATCTGTTCAGCAGTAATAACCGATGTGACTGCTGCTGATTGATAAACCGGTTTTGCAGTTCCTGAAGCGATACTGACAGAGACATTGG
>CAJXLC010000014.1 GCA_913055645.1 uncultured Pseudomonadota bacterium
AACGTTTTATTGCCGTATTAAAAGATCCACACATCGGAACTTTTGGTGTGCTTGGTTTGGTCTTTTTGGTTGCAAGTAAACTTGTTTTATTAAAGTTACTGATTGATTTGGAAGCTTGGTGGGGTTTGTTGCTAATTCCTGTTTGGGCGAGATTAGGTGTGCTCTTTTGGTATCGCTTGCCTGCTTTAACAGAAGGCTTTGGAGCGCTTCTGGCAGGTGTAGATATATCTTATCAGGCATATATTTGGCTGACTTGTTTGATGTTTCTAAGCCTTTTTCTGGGCACACACTTGTGGTTAGCAATCGTAATCATTTATGCGTGGGACTGTTTTCTAAAATACCATGTTAAGGGAATGAATGGCGATTGTTTGGGTGCTGGCATTGAATGCACAGAAGTCGTGTTATTAGGGCTGTTGTTGCTTTAGCCATGTCAGTGCTGCGGCAACACTTATAAAGGAGCCTAGTAGTAATATCTGTGCTTCGGGTTGTTCTTCTAAAATATGCTGTAATGCTTGTTCTGGCGAAGCTATGGTGGTCTGGTCGATAAGTTTTTTGGTGAAGGGATGCAATAGTTCTAACTCATTGCTTAAGCTTCTATCATCACGGGTATAAACCAAGATTGCATCAAATGGATTGGCTAAATCGGGCAAACTGGGCAATAAAGCCTCGATGGCATGGCGATTGTGTGCGGCATCAAGCCAAATGTGTGATTGTTGGTATTGGATGTGTTGCAAACGACCAGGTGCAACGGCTTGGCTGACAGCCTGTTTTAGAGTGTTTTTATCTGCGTGAATAACATCATGCGCACATAATGTATTCAGAGCCATATATGCCAGAGCTGCATTGGTTTGCTGATGCTTTCCTGCCATTAGACATGGAAGATCAAACACTTCTGAAAATTGTAAGCTCTCGTGATGCTGTAATAAAATATTACGAACTTCAGATACTTGTGGTGCTGAAATACCCCAACGACAAGCATGTAAAGCATAAGCTTTTTCTTCGGCAACGCTGGAAATGTTATCGCCCAACCACGATTCATGATCCAAGCCAATTGGGGTAAGCAGTGCCATATCTGCAGGAACAGCGGTGGTTGCATCAAGTCTTGCCCCAACGCCTGCCTCGAGTATTTCTACATCGACATTGTTTTGGCTGAAATGGTACAGAGCCAAAGCAGTCGCGACTTCAAAGTAGGATGCCCCCACTGCCAAAGCTATAGGCATGATTTTTTCTAAGTGCTGCCATAAATCAGTATCTGTTATGGGTCGCCCATTGACACGAATACGTTCATTGAAATGCAATATATGTGGCGAAGTATATAAGCCGACCTTTAGACCTGCTGCTTGTAGGCCTGCGGCCAACATAAAAGCTGTGGAGCCCTTGCCATTGGTGCCAGCAATGCGAATGCGTAATGATGGTCGCTTGCAATGCAAAGGTTTGAGCAATGCCAGCATACGCTCATATCCAGGCTTGTAATCACGGTCAGCAGAGGGCTGACCAAGTTGATTCAGCCAATCATCAATATTTTGCGGTTTCAATGCGTGGGTTTAAGCTTGATAGAAGGCGGTTTAGCAGGCGGGACGGTATGCGCGGTGCATAAGATGTTCGAATAATACTTTCAAATAATCACGCAATTCACGGCGGTCGACCACATCATCAATCAGACCATGTTCAAGCAAGAAATCAGAGCGTTGAAAGCCTTCTGGAAGTTTCTCACCTACAGTTTCTTGGATTACGCGAGGTCCAGCAAAGCCAATCAACGCATCAGGCTCGGCAATAATGACATCACCAAGCCATGCCACAGATGCGGAAACACCGCCCATAGTTGGATCGGTAAGTAAGCAAACAAATGGTAGCTTAGCTTCATTCAAGCGGTTTGCGGCAGAGGATGTTTTTGCCATTTGCATGAGTGACAACAGGCTTTCTTGCATGCGAGCGCCACCTGATGAAGTGACCAATAAATAAGGGCATTTACGTTCTACTGCGCGCTCCATACCGCGCACGATTTTCTCGCCAACCACAGAGCCCATGCTGCCACCCATGTATTTGAATTCAAAGATGGATGCCGAGACTGTTTGCCCACAAATATCACCAATATAGTTGCGCATGGCATCTTGCTTACCGACTTTTTTGTTGGCATCTTTTAGGCGATCTTTGTAACGTTTTAAATCTTTAAATTCAACTGGGTCTATAGAGCGAAGCTCACCATCAAATTCTTCACAGCTATCTTTATCAAACAGGGTGTTCGCGCGTTCTTCAGCACTAATGCGCAAGTGCTGGTCGCAACGAGGGCATACCATTTGCGAGCGGGAAAGCTCTTTGTTATATAAGGTTTCCGAACAGCCAGGGCATTTAATCCACATGCCTTCAGGGGCACTCTTGTCGGGCTTGGATGACAAAATTGTTTTTGGGCTTTCAATTAAGCGTGTAATCCAGTTCATGGTCAATCCTTATAATAAAAGTTCATCCACCTGCGTTAACATACGCAAGTGGGGAATATCTTCAGCTTCAACTTCAGCAGTCATAACATTTAGGGTTTCTGGCTTCATATGGAACAAATAAATAGGTATTTCACCGAGTGCACGAAGCTTTTTCAATTCGCTAGCCATTTGTTTGGGTGTTAAATGGCCACTGATTTCCGCCAAGTTTTGATAGGCATTCGGGAAAGAACAATCAATAATAAGCCCACGCAAATTAGGTTGCGCGTTGGCGACTTCCCATAGTGTGTCGGTTATGCCTGTATCAGCAGAATAAATAAACTGTTTGCCACCTTGATCCAATAAAAAACCAGTGCATGGTACGGGGTGGTTCATCGGTATGGGTGTAATGGTGACACGATCAACTGTGATGCTTTTTAAAGGTTCGATGGCGGATAGCGTTAAAATGGGGTCTTTAACGGAAGGTATTTGCGTGAAATCTGGCCATACGACATCATTTAGAAAGTGTGTTTTTATGGTATCTAAATTATCTTGTAGACTATGAATGGTAATGTGGCGATTTTCATCAACACCACCCATACGCTTCAATGAACGGTTGTCTGCAAGAAATGCAATATCTTGAATATGATCCAAATGTGTGTGTGAAATAAACACATGACGAATATGACGTTGCTCTTCTAATGTGAGCGCAACAGTAGGCGAACCCGCATCCAAAAGAATGGAGTCATTCACCAAAAATGAGCTTAGATGAAAGCCAAGAAGTTGGCCTCCATAACAGCCTAAAACTCTTATTTTCACGCTTGAATCGCCGTTTTCATAGCTTGTGCAGCATGATTGATAGCTGATTGCATTGTCTTATATTTCTTTGCATAGGTAGGAATCTGCCCTACAAAATGGCTGCCAACAACCACGCCATCAGAAAATGCAGCGACTTCGGAGGCTTGTTGTGGGGTTTTTACACCAAAACCGACACAGATGGGTAAATCTGTGTGTGTACGAATATTGTCAACTTTTTGTCTAATCGAAGCCATTTCACCTATATTAGCACCTGTAATCCCATTTAGCGATACATAGTAAATAAAGCCGCTTGCGTGCTTATTTGCAAGTTTTATGCGCTCATCTGTTGAAGTGGGGGATAAAAGAAGAATACGATCAAGCCCATATTGTTTGAAGGTAGCATCGCATATGTCCCCCTCCTCTGGGGGAATATCGACCAATAATACGGCATCAACACCTGCTGCAACAGCCTGTTTGGAAAAATTATCAAAGCCCAAGACAAAGGGTGTATTGGCATAACCCATGAGTACAATGCCAATATCAGGATTGGCTTCGCGCACAGTTTGAGCAAGCTTAAAGACATCAGAAATATGTGTACCTGAAGCTAAAGCGCGTTCGCTTGCAGCTTGAATAACAGGCCCATCTGCCATGGGATCTGAAAAAGGCATGCCGATTTCGAGAATATCGACTTGTTTTGCAAGTGTAAGCAATAGGTCTTTTGAGGTGTTTATATCGGGGTCACCGGCAGTTAAATAACCAATCAAGGCAGCGCGATTTTCTGCTTTACAGCGTTTAAAAACTTCGGGAATGCAGCTCATGAGGCTCCCCCTTGGGTGTCATCTTCAAAGCCCAATTTATCCATTACAGTGTTTAAATCTTTATCCCCACGCCCAGATAAGTTAATCAATACGATTTGATTGGGTTGTATATTTGCTGCAATACGCATGCCCGCTGCCAATGCATGACTGGATTCCAAAGCTGGAATAATGCCTTCAGCTTTGGTTAAAACTTGAAATGCTTGCAAAGCATCATCATCGGTTGCGCTATCAAGCTCCAAGCGTCCAGCTTCCATCATAGCTGCAAGCTCTGGCCCAACACCTGGATAATCCAAACCTGCAGAAATACTGTGCGTGCCTTGCACTTGCCCTTCTTTATCTTCCAGTAAATAACTTAAACTGCCATGAATAATGCCTGGTTTGCCTTGTGCCAAAGCGGCTGCATGCTCACCCGATTCAAGTCCATGACCGGCGGCTTCAACAGCGACAAGCCGAATATCATCATCTTGTAAGGGTTGCAGTAAACCAATGGCATTGGAGCCGCCGCCAACACAAGCCACGGCAACATCAGGTAGTTTGCCTGCTTGCTCCAAGCATTGGGCGCGTGCTTCTTGTCCAATCACCGTATGAAACTGGCGCACCATCAATGGGAATGGATGTGGTCCTGCGGCTGTGCCAAAGATGTAATAGGTATCTTCACAATTAGCCACCCAAACGCGCAATGCTTCATTAACGGCATCTTTAAGTGTTGCCGTACCTGAATCGACAGGCACAACATTAGCGCCTAAGAGTTTCATGCGAAAAACATTCGGAGCTTGACGGCGAATATCTTCGCGCCCCATATAAATATCGCATTGCATATTAAACATCGCTGCAACGGTGGCAGTGGCAACGCCATGTTGCCCTGCACCTGTTTCCGCAATGACTTTCTTTTTGCCCATACGACGCGCCAATAAAGCCTGACCAATGGTATTGTTTATTTTATGTGCGCCAGTGTGATTTAAATCTTCACGCTTTAAATAAATTTGCGCACCACCAACTTCATCAGTGAGATGTTTGGCATGATAAAGCGGTGTTGCACGACCGGCATAGTTTTTTAGTAAATCCAAGCGTTCAGTATGAAATTCAGGGTCTGCCCATGCTTCGATAAAGGCATGTTCAATTTCTTGTAGGGGTTGCATCAGTGTTTCTGCGGCAAAACAACCACCAAACAATGTACCATTAGCCTCAAAGTGACCGCCTGCATCAGGGGCATGGGTGATGTTTAAATCGTATGTAAAATTGTATGAAGAATGGTTCGTCATGCGCTCTATATTCCCTTATTTGCCATATCTTTGTCGACTGTTTGCACAGCAGTTACAAAATCATGCATCTTAGCATCATCTTTAATGCCAGGCGCAGTTTCGACCCCCGAAGATACATCCAGTGCAAACCATTGGCGATGAGAAAGTGCATTTTTCACATTGGCAATGGTTAAGCCGCCAGCCAAGATTAATGGTTGCTTATGCCTAAAATCATGTAGTAATGACCAGTCAAAACTCTGACCTGTACCACCATAAACGCCTTTGGGCGCTTTGGTATCCAATAAAATGGGGCATGTATATTGTTTAGCTCGTTGTAAATCTTCTGCGGAGTTTACCGCAATCGCTTTAACCACCCGTCTGGCTTGTGCCTGACAAAACTCAGGGCTTTCATCACCATGCAGTTGCACAACACCTAGAGGACAGCAGCTTAATACCTCATCAATGAATGATTGTTCAGGGTTCACAAAAAGTCCTACAGCAGATACAAAGGGTGGCAAGGCTCGAATAATTGCAGCAGCTTTCATCGGCTCTATATAACGCGGTGATTTTTTATAAAAGACAAAGCCGACCGCATCCACACCCAAAGCTGATGCTGCAAGTGCATCCTCTAAACGGGTAATGCCACAAACCTTAATACGTGTGCGAATTGCTAAATTCATATACGAATTCCATCATAAATAGTGATAAATGGCTACTTTTGCTATGGATTTCGTTGCCAAACTTCAAAATGATAGTCGTAAGCATTTTTTTCATCGGCTTGATGGCTTTCATGTTGCGTACGATGCCAAAGTTTTAAATCATATGTAGGAAACCAAGCATCACCTTCAAAGCTTTCTTCAATATGGGTAATGTATAACTTATCAGCTTGTGGTAAAAGTAGCGTATAAATTTCAGCACCACCAATCACCATAAGTTCGTCCGCATCAGGCACGGCAGCCTTGGCTTCATCCAGTGATTGTACAACGGTGCAGCCTTCAATCTTTAGATCTTTTTGTCGGCTTAATATGATATTAGTGCGTTTGGGCAAAGGCTTGCCAATAGATTCAAAGGTTTTTCTTCCCATAAGAATGGGTTTGTTCATGGTGTGTTTACGAAACCATTGCATATCGGCAGGTAGTTTCCATGGTAGGGCATCGTGATTGCCAATTAAACGGTTGTTATCCATTGCCCAGATGAGTGATAGTTTCATGTTGAATGTTGTCCTTTTTAGCCATGAGTATATTCATTTCTTTTCTGCAAAAGAAACGAATCAAAGAAAGGCACCCTGATTATCTGCTTTTCCCTACACTTACAGCCAACAAAAGGGCGCGTGTTACTGCGCTTTATCCTTTTGATGGCTGACGTTTCGGCGCAGCTAGGATAGGGAAGATTCATACAGCTAAGCAGGCGCTATTTCTTTAAACGGCAATAGGGGCGCGAATGCCTGGGTGGGATTCATAACCCTCTAAGGTGAAATCATCATAGCTGAAATCAAAGATATTTTTAATCTCAGGATTGAGTGTCATGTGAGGTAGTGAGTATGGCTCACGCGCTAGCTGTGTGTTTACTTGTTCTTTATGGTTATTATATAAATGTGCATCGCCCAAGGTATGAATAAATTCACCCGCTTCTAAGTCACAAACTTGTGCAATCATCATGGTCAGTAAGGCATAGGATGCGATATTAAATGGCACGCCTAGAAATATATCGGCTGAGCGTTGATAGAGCTGGCAAGATAGTTTGCCATCGGCAACGTAAAATTGGAAAAAAGCATGGCATGGCGGTAGCGCCATTTTATGGTTTTTTACGTTTTCTTGTGGTGCAATGGATTCATTGGGCAAATCTGCCACATTCCATGCCGATACAATAAGTCTGCGGGAGTTTGGCTTGGATTTTATTTGGCTAATAAGCTCGGATATTTGATCGACTGTGCCGCCATTGGGTGTTGGCCAGTTGCGCCATTGATGGCCATATACAGGCCCAAGTTCGCCATCTTCGGTTGCCCACTCATCCCAAATTGTCACACCATGTTCACGCAAGTAAGCGGTATTGGTATCACCTTTTAAAAACCATAATAATTCATGGATAATAGATTTAAGGTGCGTTTTCTTGGTGGTGACAAGCGGAAATCCTTGTTGTAAATCAAAACGCATTTGATAACCAAATACAGATGTTGTGCCTGTGCCTGTGCGATCACTTTTTTTTGTGCCGCAATCAAGTACATATTGCATTAAATCGAGATATGTTTTCACCTTGCCCCTCGCCTGTATGTCCAAAATTGGATATGCTATCGCGGAATGATGCCACAGGAGTTCCCATGCGCACAGTCACGATACCATTGATGATGATTACAACGCTTGCATGCAGTAGTTGGGCATGGGCAGATGAGAAGGTTGGAAATGAGCCATTAACGGCAACAGATAAAATTGTTGACCGTTTTATGGAACTGGATACGGATGCCACGGAAAGCGTATCACTTGAAGAGTATTTGCTTATGGTGCAAGAGCGTGCTGAAGCCCGTTTTGCCTTGATGGATGAAAATAAAGATGGCGAAGTCAGTGCGGATGAATACCGCCAATTCTGGAAAACCCAAAAATCACAATATTATCGTTTGAAACGATAAATAATGCCTATATCTCTGTCATCCTGAGCATAGCCGAGGGATATTTTACGTATGTTTCACTCATAAGATTGCTCGCAAGGTCGGAATGACATGCTAACACCCTTGTCATCCTGAGCGCAGTCAAGGGATATTTTACGCCTATAGCACGCTCAAGATTCTTGCACAAGATTGAAATGATATATGATATATTAGGAATAAAAAAAGGGAGGCCGAAGCCTCCCTTTCTCAAGAATACCTTATATAAGGATATCTTACATCAAGAATTCAAAGCCCAAGGCTAAATCTGTAACTTTTGTATCCGCAGCAGGGACACCAGTAGATGTTTTAGCTGAACCGTAAGTCAAGTTAATACGAGCATTCTGATACAATGAATACCCAAGACCTGTTACAAATGTAGTAGTCTTAACAGCACCAATTTTGTCACTACCAAAACCAATCATTGCAATAATGTTGCTAACAGGCTCAACAGTTGCACGCAAAGAGTAACCTGTACGGTTGTTTGTAGTGCTTAGCGGATTATATACGTTGATTTCTGTAGCAGATGAAGATTTCGCAGAAGCAACATCAGCATAGATACCATAAGACATATCACCAGCTTCACCTTGAAGCTGTGCGCTCAAACCATAACGTTTAGCAACCTGTTTAACACCAGCAATAGTTGGACTAGTAGTACCACTTACAACGATAGCACCAATACCTAATTCAGCACCACCAAGATCGAAGAAGCCTTGACCGCGAACCATAGGAGCCAAGTTCCAGTTAGTACCTAGCGTGGCATTATTGTTGATACCACCGATAGTGATTGCACCCATATCATTAGCGTATGAAGCAGAAACACCTACTGTATTATATGGGCCTGCTGCATTAGTAGTCGCCATTGCGCCATTGATAGACACATCACCACCGTTTAACAAGCCACTATGTTGACCCCAAACACTCATCAACTGAAGACCAGCGTCTTCACCAAAACCAGTGTTGTAATAAGACAAGATAACTTTACCGTTACCAACGTCTACAGAGTGTAACAATTGTTGGTTAGAGAAAGGACCACCAGTTGTACCATCATATTCAATAAATGCACCAGTATTAGAACCGATACGACCAGCAATCATCAACACTTGGTCAGCAGTAGTTGCGATTGATTTTGTTGTGGTAGTAATAGCACCAGTGGTAGTTTTTACATTGTGGAACTGAGGACGGAACATCGCTGTGATGTTCAAAACTGATGGGATAGAAAGATTGTCATCTTCAACCAATGCTTCTTCACCAACATCAGTGAATGCACCTTCTTTAAAAGCGCGACCGAAAGCAGCTAGTGTTGGGAATGATTGGAAATGGCAGCTCAAGCAAGCAGCACCAGTTTGACGTGCGAATGCTGGAACAGCTTCAGATGTTGTAGGTGCGATAGAAACAGCAGAAACCGCAACAACAGCGAAAGCAGCAGCAGAAAGAAGAGTCTTCTTCATGTGTAAAACCTCGTTATTATGTATTTGGCTCCGTAGAACCATGTTGAAAAGCGTTGCTCTCAATAAGTGACCCAAGAGTCATTTAATCCAGCGAACGATGCGAACTGTGGCAAGCTTTGGGTGGTGGGTCAAGATGATACACTTGCAGTGTGTCATTTTGCGACAGTGGATATTTGTAAGATCCCTCGGCTTCGCTCGGGATGACAGTGGTATAGGAGTGTTGGGATGTCATTCCGACCGAAGTGGAGAAATCTTGTAGTCTACAGTTTTAAATAATAATGGTCAGGCGGGAGTTTCTATTGGGTAATCGTCAATATTACGTTTATATTCTAACGAACTGGAATCATAGAGTGATGTATATTGGCATGACGAATAACTTGCATCGTCGCATATATGAGCATCAGCAACATATGGTTGAAGGGTTTACGGATAAGTATCAGGTTGGAAAGCTGGTTTACGTTGAATCGGCAACTGATGTGCATGCGGCAATTGCAAGAGAAAAACAGCTTAAGCGGTGGCGCAGGGAAAAGAAAAACAATCTTGTTGAATCAATGAACCCAGATTGGAATGATTTGAGTGCGCAGTGGTAATGATAAGATTAAAAAGATCCCTCGGCTTCGCTCGGGATGACAAGGGCGTGAGTATGTCATTCCGACCTTGCGGAGGAATCTTATGAGTATGGTCATGCTCGAAGGGTGATAGAATAAAAAAAAGCGTTGGTTGTGCCTTGGGTGTTTTAAGGTTAATTTTGCGGACATGCAGAAATCGTTATGTTTTGAACAATTAGTTCATACGTTTAGTCAGGGTTGTAAACCTCGTTCCGATTGGCGCATTGGCACAGAACATGAAAAATTTGGTTTTTATAAAGATTCATTAAAATCTTTATCCTTTGATGGCCCGTCAGGCATTGCACAAGTTTTGCAAGGATTGATGCAGTTTGGCTGGCAAGCTATTTATGAAAATAATTTGCCTATTGCACTTAGTAAGCAGGGAGCTTCGATTACGCTAGAACCAGGCGGGCAGTTCGAGCTTTCAGGTGCGCCGCTGTTCACTATTCATGATACTTATATAGAGACATCAAAACATTTTGAAGAATTGGCTATGATTAATGAGGCCTTAAATATTGATTTTCTTTGCATGGGCTTTCAACCCAAATGGGCGCGTGAAGATATGAATTGGATGCCCAAGGCACGTTATGCGGTGATGCGTGACTATATGCCCAAGGTTGGCAGCAAAGGTTTGGATATGATGTCGCGCACTTCAACGATTCAAGCCAATCTCGATTTTGAATCGGAAGAAGACATGGTGCGTAAGTTGCGCATTGGTTTTTGTTTGCAGCCTTTGGTGACGGCTCTTTATGCAGCCAGTCCATTTGAGCATGGTGAGCCTAGCCCTTATTTATCCAACCGTGGGGCGGCTTGGTTGGATACTGATGCCGAGAGGACGGGTATTCCAGCTTGTGTGTTTGAAGATGATTTCGGTTTTGAAGCATGGACTGAGTGGGTATTGGATGTGCCGATGTACTTTGTCATGCGTGATGGCAAATATATTGATTGTGCAGGCGAGAGCTTTCGAGCATTTTTAGATGGCAAGTTGCCGCAATTGATGGGTGAGTTGCCCACTATAGATGATTGGGAGCTGCATACATCTACCGTATTCCCAGATGTTCGACTCAAACACTATATTGAAATGCGCGGTGCAGCCGCAGGTGATACGGCATGGATTTGTGCATTGCCAGCCTTGTGGAAAGGGCTGCTTTATGATGCACAGGCAGAAGATGAAATATGGGATGTGGTGAAAGACTGGCAACGTGATGAATTGCTTGAATTGCGTGAAAATGTGACCAAAACAGCATTTAATACGAAGTTTCGAGATATGAAAGTGTTAGATTTGTGCAAAATCATGTTGGGTATATCGCAAGCAGGGCTTGAGCGCATAAACGCATGCAATGCACAGGGTGAAAATGAAACAATGTATTTGCGACCATTGCAAGAAGCGGTTGTCTCTGAGAAAACACGGGCTGATATTTGGTTATATCAATATCATCATGAGTGGCAGCAAAGTGTTGATCCGTTGTTTACTTTAAAGTAATCCTACAGTTAATGTTTAACTTCACATAATTCTACCGCATTGCCATCAGGATCGTGGCAGAATAATGCAGCGCGTCCTGACTTACTTAATGTGTAGGTGATATTTGCTTGTAGCATTTTATCACAGGTTTGTTGTAAATCATTCACTGCCAAGGCGATATGAAAGTCGCGCCCACCATGTGCTGGTTTGACACTTTCTTCGTAAGGATTATGCACACGCATCAAGTGCAATTGTTGATTGTTTCCAAGCTTATAAAACAACCCCTCAAAACCCAAGTTGGGGCGTATATCACGCTCTAAGCCCAATATATCTTCGTAAAAATGCGCTGATTTCTCTAAGTCGGATATAATCATACTTACATGCAATAGTTTCAACACAACCTCCTGCCCATTTGTGTTTTGTGTATCACGCGATACTCAAGAGCGACATATGTCGCGCTGTGAAAACTCAACGAATGAATACAAAATGATGAATGGTATCATTTTGTATTCAAGAGTTTTCATGTCGCCCTACATAATCCAAAGGACGAATAGCAATAGTATTACGGATGGTTGTGCAAACCTTTCCATCTTCGCGTACATAGTGCATGTCAAAGCAAGGCGTTGAGCGTTGATGTTCGAGAAGTTCTTGTTTGATGGTGGTGACTTGTTCATCACTCAAATCAAAGTGTAGTATTAAATCGGAGTTGCCTACGCGCAAGAATTCCAGTTCCAAATGTTTGGTTGCTACACGATAGCCAGGAAAATTTTTCACGCATGCAATCGCAGGAATAGGGTCAGCAAGATTGGCTTGAGAGCCTCCAAACATATTACCTGCGGCATTTTTTGATGCCCATGTTAGCGGAAGTTTGATGCGAACATGGTTCCAGTGCTTGGAATGTTCGATAATTTTAGGGTGCATCATCCAAAAGGGTGGGTACCACGCAAAACGCCGTGCTTCTGAAAGAAAACCAAGCTTGGTTAGTACGGGGGAGGGTTTGTCATCCATAGTGTTTTAAATGTGGTCGATATTTACATAAAGTCAAATAGTAAGCACATAAAAAAAGGCTCCCGAAGGAGCCTTTAGATTAGATGTGTATCGCTTTATCATCCGAATCGAGGACTGATTCGTGAAGCATCTCTGATAATGTGGGATGCGGGAACATATGATGCGCAAGTTCTTCTTCAGTTGTTTCCAATGTGCGTGCCAACTGCAAAGAAACGATTAACTCGGTGGCTTCTGCCCCAACGATATGCGCACCAAGCAACTCGCCTGTTTCAGCATCAAAAATGGTTTTCACCATGCCTTCGGTTTCTGCCAAGCCCATAGCTTTACCATTGGTGCCGTATGCCATGCGTCCAACTTTGATATTAAGACCTTCATCTTTGCATTGTTGTTCGGTTTTACCACATGAACCCACTTGCGGCTGGCAGTAAGTGCAACCTGGTACATTGCCATAATCTACAGGATGTGGATTGTCACCATGGATGGCTTCCACACATACAATGCCTTCATGACTTGCCACATGTGCCAAAGCAGGCGCGCCAACCACATCACCAATGGCATACACACCTTGATGATCGGTGCGGTAGTAGTCATCAACTTCAATTTGATTGCGCTCAACCTTCATGGCGGTGTTTTCAGCACCAATCGTGTCGGTATTGCCAATAACGCCCACAGCCACGAGGCAAACATCACCTTCAATGCTTTGTGTTTTGTCTTTGACTGTGTATTCAACCACAGCTTTACCATCGACATTTTTCGCCGAAGAGACCATCGCACCTGTAATAATCTTAATGCCGTTCTTTTTAAAGGAACGATCCACCACTTTGGAAATTTCAGCATCCTCTAAGGGTAAGATCTGCGGCGCAGCTTCAATTACGGTTACTTCTGAACCCATGGCGTTATAAAAATACGCGAATTCCATGCCGATTGCACCAGAGCCAATGACCACCAATTTCTTGGGTAATGACGTTGGTGCCAATGCCTGTTTGTAGGTAATGATAACTTTATTATCCACATCCATGCCTGGAAATGCACGCGCTCGCGCACCAGTTGCAACAATCACATGTTTGGCAGTCACTTGCTTGCTGTTGCCATCGGCATCTTTGACCATGAGTTTGTTATCGGCTTCAAATGTTGCGAATCCTTCGATATGCTCAATTTTGTTTTTCTTGAATAAGAAACCAATACCACCATTTAATTTGGCTGAAATTTTACGTGAGCGCGCTACTGCCTTGACCAAGTCTGGTTTGGTTTCACTTATGCCCAAGCCCAACTCATCGCCACTGTGTTGAATGACGTTAATAATCTCGGCTGTGCGTAACAATGCTTTGGTCGGGATGCAGCCCCAATTCAGGCAAATGCCGCCCAAATGTGTGGATTCGATGCAGGCAACCTTGAAACCCAGTTGTGCAGCACGAATCGCCGCAACATAACCACCAGGCCCTGCTCCAATCACGACCACATCATATTCACCATCGGCATTGAATACGCCAGCAGGTTTTAAATTCAATTCATGTTCATCATCCGATGTTGGAGCAGCACTTGCTGCCACGATATTTTCAACAACATCAGCCGATGCGACCACGGGCGCAGCTTCTGGAGCAGCCTCTGTGCTTGCGCTAGGCTCGGCAATGCCTTCTGGCATATAATCATCAGGGACTTCTTCATCATCTTCGGCGATGACTGCAATCGCAGCACCAACCGGGATTAAATCGCCCTCAGCAGCAATGATTTTATGTAGCGTGCCTTCTTCAACGACTTCAACTTCCATCGTGGCTTTGTCGGTTTCAATTTCCACCAAGACTTCACCAGAAACAAGTTCATCACCTTCTTTTTTAAGCCAGCGGGCAATTTTGCCTTCGGTCATGGTTGGTGATAATTGGGTCATAAATACATCAATGGGCATAATCGTTCCTCTTGATTCGGGCTTATATTCGTTTCATTAAATAAGTACAGATGCTGGGCATTCAATGTGTTTTTTCAGTGCGTTCAAATACTCTGCACCGACAGCGCCATCTACCACACGGTGATCACAAGAAAGGGTTAACGTCATCATTTTTTTCACAACGACTTGCCCATTTTCTGCGACAGCACGTTCTTCTGTGCCACCAACTGCTAAAATCGCGCCTTCAGGTGGATTGACAATAGCATTGAATTGTTTGATGCCATACATGCCAAGGTTGGAAATGGAGAATGTACCACCTGTGTACTCTTCAGGCTTTAATGCGCCTTCACGTGCCTTACCTGCCAACTCTTTAATTTCATTGGAAATTTCAACAATTGATTTTTGTTCTGAAAAACGCACAACGGGTGTAATCAAGCCGCCTTCAATGGCTACAGCAATAGAAATATGCGCATGTTTATGTTGGTAAGTATGGCTATCTGTCCATGATGCATTGGCAGCAGGAACATCGACCAAAGCCTTGGCAACAGCCTTTACGATAAAATCATTTACACTTAATTTGAATGCGCCATCGGCAGATTCATTAAGTTGCGCACGCAAATCCATCAACCTATCCATTTGCACATCCATGCTTAAATAGAAGTGAGGAACTTGTTGCTTGGATTCGGTCAAACGGCGTGATATAGCTTTGCGCATCATGCTATTTTCAATCGCATCATACTCATCGGCATGGTAAGGCATGGGTCCTGTTGGTAATGGGCGTAGTGCAACAGGTGTGAATGATTGTCCACCCAAATTAATGCCACGTTTGGAGGCTTTTTCAATATCCGCTTTGACAATACGACCTTTCGGACCCGTGCCTGTAATTGCGGCGATGTTGATGCCTTTTTGTTTTGCCAAACGACGTGCCAAGGGTGATGCCTTGATGCGTTTATCGTTGGCAGCACGCACAACTTCTGCCATATCCACTTCGACTGTTTGTGCCGTAACAGGGTCTGGTGCCGGTGTTGTAGCGATAGCTTGAGCGACGGGTTCTGGGCTTGCTGGAATATCTGCCGTTGCAGTGGTTTCCAATACAGGTGCTTCACCAGTGCTTTCAGGCATATAATCGGCTGGAACCTCTTCACCATCTTCGGCGATGACTGCAATAGCAGTACCTACAGGAATCAAAGTACCTTCTGCGGCAATAATCTTGTGCAGTGTACCTTCTTCAATGACTTCAACTTCCATGGTGGCTTTGTCGGTTTCAATTTCCACCAAGACTTCACCAGAAACAAGTTCATCGCCTTCTTTTTTCAGCCAGCGAGCAATCTTGCCTTCGGTCATCGTAGGCGATAATTGGGTCATAAATACATCAATCGGCATGGTTTACCTCTTTTAGTAGCGTGAGCCACGTAGTCTATGGTTCATATTCTTCGTAGCATGTTCATCATGATGTTGATTAAGCACGGTTGCAAGTAACACGTGCAGCTTCCACAATCTCTGCGACAGATGGCAAAGCATAGCTTTCTAGATTCGCAGCATAAGGCATGGGCACATCTTTGCCGGTCACGCGTGCAACAGGCGCATCCAAATCATCAAAGCCTTTTTCCATGATACGGGCAGAAATCTCCGCGCCAATACCAGCAAAACGCCAGCCTTCTTCAATCACAACTGCGCGGTTAGTTTTAGCGACTGATGCAAGAATAGTCGCTTCGTCCAGTGGACGAATGGTGCGTGGGTCAACCACTTCAGCATCAATACCCATTTTTGCTAACTCTTCAGCTGCAGCCAGTGCATAACCTGTCATGCGCGAGTGGGCAACAAGGGTAATATCTTTACCGACACGTTTAATATCAGCCTTGCCTAAAGGAATGATATATTCACCTTCAGGCACTTCACCAATATCACCATAGTTAATTTCATTTTCGATAAAAATAACCGTATCATTATCACGAATGGATGCTGCCAATAAACCTTTTGCATCAGCAGGATTGGATGGCATAACCACTTTAAGCCCTGGAATATTGGCGTACCAGTTTTCAAAAGCTTGGGAATGCTGTGAGCTTACCCTAGCGGCAGCGCCACCTGCACCACGTAAGACCATGGGGCAGCTGTATTGTCCAGCCGTCATATATTTCATTTTTGCTGCAGCATTAACGATTTGGTCGGTTGCTAAAACAGCAAAGTTCCAAGTCATAAATTCAATAATGGGTCGTAAGCCAGCCATGGCAGCACCCACACCCAAACCAGTAAATCCAAGTTCGGTAATGGGCGTATCAATCACACGCCTAGGCCCAAATTTATCCAGCATACCTTGTGATACTTTGTATGCACCATTGTATTCAGCGACTTCTTCACCCATCAGAAATACGCGCTCATCACGTTCCATTTCGTTGCACATTGCCTGATTTAGTGCTTCACGGTATGTTATTTTAGACATATTAGCCTACCTGCCTTGGATATGGGTATGCGTTGGGAATTTCATCAGTAATAACATCATCCCAGAGTACAGAAAGATCAGGCTCGGGCTGTGCTTCTGCTGCCTTGGCCATTGCACCAACGTCTTTTTTAATATCTCTATCTTTTTGTTTAAAGTCGGCTTCTGTTGCCAAGCCCGCTTCAATCATTTGATTTTGCAAACGTACAATAGGGTCGCG
Source organism: uncultured Pseudomonadota bacterium (assembly GCA_913055645.1). GTDB lineage: Bacteria > Pseudomonadota > Zetaproteobacteria > Mariprofundales > Mariprofundaceae. Next base: position 16,978 of record CAJXLC010000014.1, read on the forward strand.
ACCTGAACGCCATTCATCCACTTCATCACGGGTACGGTATGTTGCAGGGTCAGACATGGAATGTCCGCGATAACGGTAAGTCATCATTTCAACAATCATTGGACCTTTGCCAGAGCGTGCATGCTCCAAAGCCTCGCCCATTTTGCGTTCGACTTCTAAAACATCCATGCCATCGACCTGAATACCAGGCACCTTAAATGAAATGCCACGTTTATAGAGATGCGTTTCAGCAGATGCGCGACTCAAGGATGTACCCATAGCGTATTGATTGTTTTCAATCACAAATACGACAGGAAGTTTCCATAATGCAGCCATGTTGAACGACTCATAAACAGCGCCCTGATTGACACCGCCATCACCCATAATGGTAATGGATACACGTTTGTCATCGCGGTATTGACTTGCAAAACCAAAACCAATGCCAATAGGAACTTGCTCGCCAACAATACCATTGCCGCCAGCAAAGTTGTTTTTGACATCAAACATGTGCATGGAGCCGCCCTTGCCGCCTACAACGCCGCCAGCGCGCCCTAATAATTCTGCCATCACAGCCGTAGGCTCTGTACCACTTGCCAAAATATGCCCATGATCACGATAACTGGTCATCATATAATCTTTTGAATCAGCAGCCTCTCTCATACCAACACAAACTGCTTCCTGACCATTGCATAAATGACAGAAGCCACCAATTTTCTTTAAGCCGTACATTTGCCCAGCTTTTTCTTCAAAACGGCGAATATAAAGCATCATATCATGCATGGCATGCAGACGCTCGGCACTATAAAAGCGCCCTTCGTGTGTAATTCCAGCCGTATTATCTTGTTTTTTCTTACCAGCCATGTGACCCCCAAAAGGTGTAGCGAAGGCGAATAATGCCTTGCTCACAGGAAGGCGGCAAGTTAAAGCATGAAATATTTAATTTCACTATAAAAATAAACAAAATTTCCCTAAGCACGTAAAGGGCGTAAGCGTGAGTTTATTGGACGTAATTCGATATTATGCGCATACTTCATAGCAGCAAGGAGCAATACAATGAGTCAAGGCAAACGGTTGGTTTATTCTACGGAAGATGGGCAGATTGGAAAAACGATGCAATCACCCAAGCGGAGCAAAAAGAAAGCATCACAAAAAGCTTCGGGAATCGCGATTAAAAATCCTGCCAAACAAGGCGTAAGAATACGTAGAGAAAGCAAGGGGCGCGCGGGAAAAAATGTTTGCGTGATTGTGGGTTTGCCTCTTAATAATACTGAACTAAAAGCCTTGCAGAAAAAACTTAAATCCCAGCTTGGTACTGGTGGGGCGGTGAAAGATGGAAACATTGAAATTCAGGGAGACCATAGAGAAAAACTTTTGCAGTTGTTAGATAAAGAAGGGTTTAAGGCGAAACTTTCAGGTGGTTGAAAGTATCATCACCCTGTTGTTTGCACAATCAGGGTGATGATATCATTTAATGCGTTGCTTTGTTTTTCGCTGCGTTTACACGCAGTTTCCTGCCACCAAATTCTGAGCCATTGAGTGTTAATGCTTCAATAGCACCAGCCTTGTCCATTTCAACAAAACCATAACCTTTTGGACGTTTGTTAGGACCGCCTGTCACCAAACGCACAGCTTTAACTGTGCCATAAGCTTCGAACAAACGTTGAACCTCATCTTCACGGGCATTGAACGGAATATTTCCAACATAAAGAACATTAGCATTACTTTTCTTGCCCTTTGTTAAAGGATTCAAAGCAACCAATAGACCACCAAACAATGTGCCAATAAGTAGGCCTGTTGCAAAGATTGAAGGCTCAGGAGAGCCATCCATAGGAAGGAAAGGCATGGCATAATAACCAGCAAGTGAAAATACTGCTGCAACAACGCATAGTTTTATAAAACAAGTGATGCTCATATTACATAAAACTCCTGTCGTCTTAAGATGGCGGCAAGACTGCCAAAGTTGGCTAGAAAATGAAACTTATATCAATGGCTTATCTGAGATAAGAATGCCATCTTCATCACTGTAAACATAATGCCCAGATATAAAATGGACATCAGCAAAGTGTACAGGAATATCCCGAACCCCTTGCTGGCGCTTGATTGTTTTGCGCGGAATGGTTGCCAAAGCTTTGACGCCAAATGCAAGCTTTCCAACATCCACAGAATCACGAATACAGCCAAAAATGATAATGCCTTCCCATCCATTTTTCTTGCCCAACGCGGCAACTTGATCGCCCATTATGGCACAGCGAAGTGAGCCAGCACCATCCACAACAAGCACCTTTCCTGTACCATCTTCTTCAAAAGCCGCTTTGATATACGTGTTGTCTTCAAAGGCTTTGACTGTACGTATCTCACCATAGAATTTTTTACGTCCGCCAAAATCTTTAAAAATAGGTGCCGCAACCTGGATGTTCTCCAAGTGTTTATCATATAAATCATTGCTGTTAAATGGCATCACGCCTCCAAAAGGGGTAATCTTTGCATGGTGTTGCGTATTTTGCACAGTTGGCAGATAAAAGATATGTAGGCTAGTTTGCTGCGTAGGTAATTTTTATTGTGAATGTTGGAGAGTAAACATGGAACAGTTGGATCAAATAGCAGCAGTACTTTCTTTAAGTATGGGGGCGGCCTGGGCGAGTGGGCTAAACCTTTACGCAGCAATTTTTATGTTGGGCATGATGGGTGTGACTGGAAACATGGATTTGCCACCTGGTTTGGAAGTATTGCAAAACCCCTTGGTTTTGTTTGCGGCAGGAACGATGTATGTCGTAGAATTTTTTGCAGATAAAATACCTGGCGTAGACACTGGTTGGGATGTACTTCATACCTTTGTTCGTATTCCTGCAGGTGCGATGCTGGCAGCGGGGGCAGTTGGCAATGTTGACCCAGCCGTTGCTGTCGCTGCGGGCATTTTGGGAGGTAGTCTGACAGCAGCCACACATGCGACCAAAGCAGGAACACGTGCAATCGTGAATACATCGCCAGAGCCTTTTTCAAATTGGGGCTTATCCATCTCCGAGGATGTAGCTGTGTTTGCAGGATTGTGGACTTCATTGAACCACCCAACCTTATTTGTTGTGTTGATGTTGGTATTTATTGTATTATTAATTTGGTTGTTACCGAAGTTGTGGCGCGGCATCAAGCTGGTGTTTGGGAAAATACGTGGTTGGCTGGGTGGCAAGAAACCAGAGATTCAAGCAAGTGTTGAAAAGCCACTCGAGTCGCGTTGCAAAGACCCAACGATTGAGTAACAAAATGATAAACGCTATTATTTTGTTACTTAAGAGGTGAAACATGATTAAACATATTGTGATGTGGAAGCTAAGAAATAAGGCGGATGCTGAAATTATTAAAGATAATTTGGAAGCCTTGGTGGGGAAAATACCGGGTCTGTTAAAGCTTGAAGTGGGCATTGATTTTAGCGATAGCGAACAGTCTGCGGATGTTGTGATGTATTCAGAGTTGGAAAATCGTGAGGCTTTAACTGCCTATCAAAAACACCCGGAACATCAAACTGTGATACCTTTGCTGAAGGCTGCGACAGTAAGTCGTACAGTGGTAGATTATGAGGTTGGAGATTAAACATTCGTGACGCATGCTATCTTAGGGTTATAGTTCGCTTGTTGTTATATATTGGGTAAAGAGGTTCGTATGTTTCATGGTGTGATGACGGCGTTGGTTACGCCTTTTAAAATAGGTGAAGATGGACGCAGCTGCATTGATAAAGATGCTTATTGTGCGCACTTGGATCGGCAAATTGAAGCAGGTATAGATGGTTTGATTCCTGCTGGAACTACAGGTGAAGCAGCAACGTTATCTTTTGACGAACATAAAAGTCTTATCGCATTGACGGTTCAGCATGTGGCTGGGCGTGTACCAGTGATTGCAGGTACAGGAAGCAACAACACAGCCGAATCGATTGCTTTAACACAAGCGGCGAAAGATTTGGGTGCCGATGCGGCATTATTGATTTCCCCTTATTATAACAAGCCCATGCAGGAAGGCATTTATCAGCATTATAAAGCTGTTGCTGATGCTGTTTGCTTGCCGCAAATTTTATACAATGTGCCAGGGCGCACCAATTCAAATTTGTCGTCTGAAACAGTGGCTAGATTATCGCAGTGTAATAATGTTGTAGGCATCAAAGATGCAACGGCGGATTTATCACAGTTTACTTGCACCATGATGGCATGCAGAGATGGCTTTGAGTTTTATTCGGGCGATGATACAACTGTATTGCCTTTTATGGCTTTGGGTGGTCACGGTGTGATTTCTGTGGTTTCGAATATCGCACCGAAAACCATGAAGGCACTCACCATCAGTATGGAAGCAGGTGATTTGGAGATGGCACGTAAAGCGCACTTTGCCTTGCAGCATTTGAGTGATGCGATGTTTGTGCAAAGTAACCCCATTCCTGTGAAAGCAGCATGTGAATTAATGGGCTGGATGGATGGCGCTTTACGTCTACCTTTGACCCCATTGTCAGGCGATGAGATACAAGCATTACGTGATACTATGACTGCTTTTGCATCACAGTGGGAAGTATTGGAGTTGACTGATTCCAACGGTTGATCATCCACTCTTACGCCGCAAAATGTTTTTTTCATTGCGGCGATTACTACATTCGGCGGCATATTTTTTAGCCAGTCTTGCTGCTTTGTCGCTGTTTGTCGTGGTGTTGATGTTGGCGGAAGCACTGATTTATGGCTTAACAGGTAGGGCAGCGTCGATGTGGGCAATGGCATTGGCAGGTTTGGCAGCAGCAGTATTTTTCTCACCTATTGTGCAGCGCCTACAACACTGGGTTGATCAACTTCTTTTTCATCGACAATTGGATACTCTTGAAACCATACAGCAATTGGGTGCTGGCGATTTGGCAGAGCTTCCCCAAGAGCATGTGGAGCATGCTTTGTTGGAGCGTATTGCCACGATTTGTCACCGCAGCACTGTGGTTTTGGATGAGCGTGATGAAAAAGGTCACGGGGCAGTATTTTGTTATCCTACATCAGCGGTGTTACCGCCTGTTACGGGCATGAGTTGTCCTGATTATGAATTGGTGTTGCCGATTAGTCGCCGTGATAAAATGGTATGGTTGCATTTAAGTCCGCGCTTAGATGGTTGGGCGACTGACCATGATGAATATCAGAGTTTGAAACGTTTGGCACGATTTGCTGCCATGAGTTTGGAGCATGCACGTTTATCTCATCAGCAATCACAATTGGCGCGTCTTGATTCGATTAGTCGGGTGACAGGGCAATTGCATTCCCATGATATGAAAAATCGCTTGCATGATTTGGCTTTTTTGGCACACCATTTGGAAGCAGGAAAATTAGAAGACGACGAGTTGGAAGCCTTGGTGGCTTCTATTCGCAAGGTTGTTGGGCGAATGCAAACAGTGATGCAGCGCATGGCAGACCCCAATGCACCGATTCATCCAAAATTAAAAATATGCGATGTCACATCCTTGCTTCGGCAACATATTGATGAGCGACTTTGGCCTGAATCAGTGCATGTAAATGTGGATTTTCCCACATTACCTCTTGTATTGGCGGATATGCAGTTGTTGCAAGGTGTGTTTGATAACCTTTTTGACAATGCTGTGCAGGCAATGAATAAACAAGGCGAATTGGATATATCGGCACGATTAAATGATGATTATTTGCAAATTGATGTGCGCGATTATGGCTATGGTATGAGCGCAAGTTTTATAGAGCATCGCTTGTTTCGTATGTTTGCAACCAGTAAAGATGATGGGCTGGGTATAGGGCTTTACTTGAGTCAACGTATTATAGAGGCTCATGGGGGGGTAATTTCCGCTCATAGCGATGGTGAGGGTAAGGGTTGCACATTCCATGTCACCTTGCCGCTATGCAAAGATATGCCTGAAACTAAAATTGGAGGTCAGTGATGGCAACACAACGTACCATTCTAGTTGTAGATGATAATGATATTAATCGGTTAAATCTGCGTTTATTGCTGAAATCCGATTACTTTGTGTTGGAAGCCGGTGATATTGAAGGGGCTGAAAAGACATTGGCTGAAAACCGTGTGGATTTGGTAGTATTGGATTTGGCTTTGCCTCCAGAGCCCGATAATCCAGAAATTGGCATGGCATACTTGGCAAAATTAACTCTGGAAAGCCCTGATACACCTGTGGTGGTGATTACGGGGCATGACCAACATGATTTGACGGTGCGCGCTAAAAAAGATGGTGCGTTGGGTTTTTTTGGTAAGCCTTTTGATCCAGATGAAGTGAAGGATACGATTGACCGTGCTATGGAGGTGCGCAATCAGGCGATTCGTGAGCAGGAATTACAACGCGCCTTGGATTCGCGTATGGGCTCAGATATTTTGGGCGATTCCGATGTAATACAAGATTTACGTAGCTTGATTGAACAGGTAGCTCCCATGCCATCAACGGTACTTATTCGTGGTGAAACAGGGGTGGGAAAAGAGCTTGTAGCACGTTGTCTACACGCGCAAAGTCCACGTGCTGATAAACCATTTATCGCTATTAATTGTGCTTCGATGAATGTGGAACACCTAGAATCAGAGTTGTTTGGTCATGAAAAGGGCGCTTTTGCAGGTGCTGGCAAACGTAAGCTAGGTTGGTTTGAAGGTGCCAATGGCGGCACATTATTCCTTGACGAAGTGGCAGGCATGCCATTATCAGTGCAAGCTAAATTATTGCGCGTATTAGAGCATGGAGAATTCTCACGCTTGGGTGGAGAATCCATGATTCATTCAGATGTACGCTTGCTATGCTCCAGTAAGATGGACTTGGAAGCCTTGGTGCAGCAAGGTGAATTTAGAGATGATTTATATTATCGCATCCATGTGGTGGAGATGACTGTGCCAGCACTGGTAGAACATTTGGATGATTTACCTTTATTGGCAGAGCATATTTTATTACAGAAATCAGCGTTATGCGGAAAAAATATTGAAGGATTTAGTGATGCTGCAATGGCGCAAATGCAGCACTACCGTTGGCCTGGCAATGTTCGGGAGCTGGAAAATGTTATTGAGCGTTCGGTTGTGTTATGTGATGGAAATCGCATCGAGGCTTTGCCCTCTTTGGTGGCAGAACTAGCGGGAGCATCTGAAGATTTGTTGGACCAATGGATGAAAGCATTGCCTGATAGCGGCATCAAGGGTGAAAAGGAAGTGGCATTATTTGAAGAAAAATTGCTTCTTATTGCTTTGGAGCGCCATGATTATATCAAAACACGTGCAGGTCGCTGGTTGGGTTTTGGAGATAGAGCCAAAGATAAAATGCGTTATTTGTGTGACAAATATGATGTGGCGTTTAAGGAAGAATGATGCGTTTATGGATCTTTTTATTATTCACATTGTTGGCAATGCCTGCGATGGCGGCAGGTGAGCATAAAGAAGATTATTTATATTATCGTGAGGTCAATCTTGCGCCATACCAGCATCTTCGCGAATTCTTTGATATTCCCAACCGGGCTGGGGTTTATGAAGTTACATTGGTATCTGATTCATTGGGGCCATTGACCTTTGCTGTTTTACGCGTATCAAAAGAAGATGATGTTGAAATGTTGATGAAAAAGAAACGAAGTTACCATATCAATAATCATGAGTTTCATGCCACATTCAAAAATTTGAAAGATACCGATGACTTACTTGTGGAAATAACCAATTCAAATCCTTTATGGGGAGCGAAAGTATCGGTGATTGTCGTTGAAGCAACAGAATAGCACTTGAATAAGGAGCCACTATGACCCTATAAGAATAGGGCAGAGAGGTAAAACGCTATGGATATCAATCGTATGACACAAAAAGTGCGCGAAGCATTGGCATCAGCGCAAACATTGGCAGCACGTTTAGGGCATCAGGAAGTTGATGGTGAGCATGTGTTGGTGGAATTGCTTTCTCAACAATATGGCTTGGCTTCGCGGCTTATGGAAAAGCTGGATATTTCGGTTGATTTATTACAAGCCAAATTGCAACAGGCGCTAGCCAAACGCGTGAAAGTGTCAGGTGGTACATCAGAAGCAGATAAAGTATATATCACACAGCGATTACAACAATTGTTTGCCAAAGCTGAAGACGAAATGCGCGCGCTTAAGGATGAGTATGTATCGGTTGAACATGTGCTATTGGGCTTGATTGCGGAAGCGGATAGCACAGATGCTGGCAAGATTTTCAAAGAACTGGCTGTGACGCGCGAGCGTTTTATGCAGGTTTTGGAAGCAGTGCGTGGACAGCAAAGGGTTACCAGTGAAGACCCAGAAGCAAGTTATGAGGCTTTATCCAAGTATGGCTCTGATTTGGTTGATATGGCGCGAGCAGGCAAGCTTGACCCTGTGATTGGGCGTGATGCGGAAATTCGAGGCGTTATTCGTATTTTATCACGTAAAACCAAAAACAACCCTGTATTGATTGGTGAGCCTGGGGTGGGTAAAACTGCCATTGCCGAAGGCTTGGCACAGCGTATTTTATCGGGTGATGTGCCTGAAGGGTTAAAACAGCGCACAATCTTTTCATTGGATATGACATCATTGATGGCTGGAGCGAAGTACCGTGGTGAATTTGAAGAACGTTTAAAAGCCGTACTTAAAGAAATTAAAGAAGCGGAAGGGCGCATTATTCTGTTTATTGATGAGCTGCATACCATTGTGGGTGCGGGTAAGACTGAAGGTTCATCCGATGCGGGTAATATGCTTAAACCGATGTTGGCACGTGGAGAGTTGCATTGCATTGGCGCGACCACGCTGAATGAATATCGCCAATATATAGAAAAAGATGCGGCTTTGGAACGTCGTTTTCAGCCTGTGGTTGTCGATGCGCCCAATGTAGAAGATAGTATTTCTATTTTGCGCGGACTTAAAGAGCGTTTTGAATTGCATCATGCTGTACGCATTCAAGATGCGGCGATTGTGGCTGCGGCGACATTATCAGATAGATATATTTCAGATCGTTTCTTGCCTGATAAAGCCATTGATTTATTGGATGAAGCGTGTGCTTCGATTCGTACGGAAATTGACTCTGTACCCGCAGAGTTGGATGAAGTTGGTCGTAAAACTATGCGCTTGGAAATTGAAGAAACGGCGTTAAAGAAAGAGAAAGATAAAGCAAGTAAAGAGCGCTTAAAAGTATTGCAGCATGAGCTTGCCGATTTGAAGGAGCAACGTGATGCAATGCAAGCCCAATGGGATGCAGAAAAGACATCATTGGGGCAAGTGCAGTCCTTGCGTGAAAAAATTGAGCAGGTTCGTTTGGATATTGAAGCGGCAGAGCGCGCTTATGATTTGAATAAGGTAGCAGAGTTAAGACATGGCACCTTGCCAGCTTTGGAAAAAGAATTGGCAGATGCTGAAGGTATAGAGTCTTCCGCAAGCTCTATGGTGCAAGAAGAGGTAACAGAAGAAGAAATCGCACAAGTTGTAGCACGCTGGACAGGTATTCCAGTGACCCGTTTAATGGAAGGCGAACGTGAGAAACTTTTGCGCTTGGGTGATGCTTTGCATGCGCGCGTGATTGGGCAAGATGAGGCTGTGGAATCGGTTGCCGATGCTGTGTTGCGGGCAAGAGCTGGTATTAAAGACCCCAACCGCCCGATTGGTTCGTTTATCTTTTTAGGTCCAACAGGTGTGGGCAAGACAGAGTTAGCTCGAACTTTGGCGAATCAATTGTTTGATTCCGAAGATGCGTTGGTGCGTATTGATATGTCCGAATATATGGAAAAACATTCGGTTTCACGACTAGTTGGCGCACCTCCAGGCTATGTTGGTTTTGAAGAAGGCGGACAATTAACAGAAGCTGTGCGTCGTAAGCCTTATTGCGTGCTTCTTTTTGATGAAATTGAAAAAGCACATCCCGATGTATTTAATATATTATTGCAACTTCTTGATGATGGGCGCTTAACCGATAGCCAAGGACGCACGGTAAGCTTCAAAGAAACTGTAGTGATGATGACCAGCAATATGGGTAGTGATGCTTTGTTGGCGAGTGTGTCTGAACACGGAGAAATTACGCAAGCGTGCCGTGAACAGGTGATGGCTGGGTTGCGCTCAAATTTCCGACCTGAATTTTTAAATCGGGTCGATGATATTGTGTTATTTAAGCCGCTTTCTTTGCAAGAGGTTGAAAAAATCGCATCATTGTTCGTAAGTCAGTTGCAGCAGCGTTTAGCTAGTCAACAGGTTGATTTACAGTTAAGTGACGATGCTATGAGGTATTTGGCACAAGAGGGTTATGACCCTGTATATGGTGCAAGACCTATGAAACGCTTTATTCAACAGGTCATGGAAACACCCTTGGCACGATTGCTCGTATCTGGAGAGGCAAGTGTTGGTTCCACTGTGAATGTTGATTGTGATGGTCAGGCTCTAAAGCTGTCCGTGAATGTAGGTAGCGAGGATTGATTCGCTCCTAAGGAAGTGCTGGTTAAAGGTGTTATCTTGAGCGAAATGGAGAGAACTTATTTCGACTTCGCTCAAGATGACCAATCGTGTCAAATAGTGTTAATCAGTAATTTCTCAGGAGTTCATTTTCTTTTGCGAATCATTTTAACTGACGTGAAGCAAAGCAAAATATAGCATTGCGGTATGGCTATTTTGAATCGCCGCGCGCGGCATGAATATCATATCTTAGATACCTATGAGGTGGGCATGGTTTTGACTGGCCCAGAGGTGAAATCTATTCGTTCGGGGCTGGCGAATTTGGCGGAAGCACATTGCCTGATTCGCGCAGATAAATTGCTGTTGATTGGCTGCCATATTAGTCCATATAAACCTGCCTATATGAATAACCCCTCAGATCCAGCGCGTTCACGCCAATTGCTGATGCATAAAAAAGAACAAATGAAGCTGGTTGGCAAACTCAAAGAAAAAGGTTTAACGCTTGTGCCTTTAAAAATGTATTTTAATGAGCGTGGTTATGCCAAGTTGCAAGTAGGTCTTGCACGAGGCAAAAAAGATTATGATAAACGCCAAGATAAGAAAGAGAAAGATATTAAACGCGATTTGCAGCGTCAGTATAAAATGTAATGGGTAATCACTGGCAAGAAGAAGTATTGCAACTGTTGCAGCAATGCCGCATTGGGTTTCTTGCTACACAAGGGGAGCATAGCCCTGAAACATCTATGGCACCCTTTGCGGTGTATCAAGGCAGCATTATTTTACACCTCTCTACACTCGCGAGGCATACAAAAAACATTGCTAACGATCATCATGTGGGTTTTATGATATGTACGTCTGAAACAGAGGGGCGATCCCCGTTGGCACTGCCAAGGTTAAGCATACAAGGAAAGATTGAGTCTGTGTCTAATGAATTACTAAAGGTGTCAAAAGCGGCATACATAGAACATATCCCTGATGCAGAACAATTATTCTCTTTTGCAGACTTCACTCTCTTTCACATCACCCCATCACATATTCAATGGGTGGGCGGTTTTGGTTCTGCTAGAAAAATAGATGTAGAAAGTTGGAGTGCATTGATTGTCTGAAATAATATCTTACCACGCGCATATTTATTATGACGAAACGACTTATGAACAAGCATCTAAGCTTTGTGATGAGATAGGCAAAAAGTTTGGTGTGCCTGTTGGGCATAAGCATAAACAACCTGTGGGACCGCATCCCATGTGGAGTTGTCAGATTACGCTTGCATCAGAAGCCTTTGCCATAGTCATTCCGTGGCTGATGCTCAATCGAAACGATTTAACTGTGTTTGTTCATGCCAATACAGGTGATGATTTAAAAGATCATAGCGAACATACGATGTGGATGGGGCAAGTGCAAAAGCTTCATTTAGAGATGTTTAAGTCGGAGGGATAAATATGGGAAGGTTATTATGTATGGTATCCATAGCTTTTTTGTTGGTTGCTTGTGAACAAGCAAAAGATGCAGGTGATGAAACAGCGAGGGAGCTCACTGGTAGCAATATGATTCAGCAGAGCAATGCCATGAAACAACACATAAAAGTTGTTGAACAACAGCAGCAAGAGCATTTAAAGCAACTGGACGAGTGAACATCGTGTAGCCATAAAAAAAGGGGCTACCTTATGATAGCCCCCTAAGATTCGAGCAGTAAAAAAAGCCTTAGTTCTTAGATTTATCTACGATTTTCTTAATCCAAGGCATCATAGCGCGAAGTTTCTCACCAGTTTGCTCGATTGGATGCGCAGCATTATTACGGCGTGCAGCAGTCATTGAGGCATAGTTTGTCGCACCCTCAAGGATAAATTGTTTAGCATACTCACCGGATTGAATGTTGTTCAATGCTTCTTTCATGGCTTTGCGTGATTCATCGTTGATGACGCGCGGACCAGTTACATACTCGCCATATTCAGCATTGTTTGAGATGGAGTAGTTCATGTTGGCAATGCCGCCTTCATACATCAAATCAACAATCAATTTTAGCTCATGCATACATTCAAAATATGCCATTTCTGGGGCATAACCCGCTTCAGTGAGTGTTTCAAAGCCAGCTTTGACCAATTCAACAGCACCACCACAAAGTACAGCTTGTTCACCGAACAAATCGGTTTCTGTTTCATCTTTAAAGGTTGTTTCGATGATACCAGTGCGACCGCCACCGATAGCAGATGCATACGACAGGGAAACTGCTTTCGCATCGCCAGTTGCATCTTGATGAACTGCGATTAAATCAGGAATACCACCACCACGTACAAATTCAGAGCGAACGGTGTGTCCAGGTGCTTTGGGTGCAATCATCACCACGTTTAAGTCGGAACGTGGTGTTACTTGATTGTAATGAATCGCAAACCCATGTGCGAATGCCAATGTAGCGCCCTGTTTGATGTTTGGTTCGATTTCTTCTTTGTACAATACAGATTGGAACTCGTCAGGGGTAAGAATCATCACCACATCAGCAGATGCAACGGCATCGGCAACATTGCTTACTTTTAATCCGTGTGCTTCAGCTTTTGCGATGGATGAAGAGCCAGCGCGAAGACCAACTACAACATCAACACCTGAATCATTGAGGTTGGTTGCGTGTGCATGCCCTTGTGAACCATATCCAATAATGGCAACTTTTTTACTTTTGATGATCGAAAGATCAGCATCTTTATCATAATAGACGTTTAAAGCCATGATGATGTCTCCTTATGCAGGGTGAGCCTAGAGTAGGTTCTTCTGCTCATTAATTTACATATTCACTGTTAAAAAACAAAAAATGATGGCGCAGCATAACGCTTACATAGTTTTTTGCACCCTACTTATGCACAAAGCTGCTTATTTAACGATGAATAGCGACGAAGCTCGCGCTGTGAACACCCAACGAATGAGTAACGAAATGGTAAACCTACTATTTTCTTACTCAATAGCTTATAAGCGGTTATAGTCCGCGCCGTATCTGTATGTTTGTGAATGGGAGAAGCTGATGTCTGATAAACCGTGGGGCGGCCGTTTTGATGCCCCAACCAATGCTTTTGTAGAAGCCTTTAATGCCTCCACGCATGTGGATGCACGCATGTATGCCGAAGATATTGCGGGCTCTCGTGCCCATGCGAAGATGTTAACCCAACAGAATATTCTTTCAGAGGATGACCTTGCAGCCATTTTAGAAGGTTTGGATGATGTTGAAGCTGAAATTGAAGCTGGAACGTTTGAGTTTACCATTGCGTTAGAAGATGTGCATATGAACATTGAGAAACGCCTAACCGATAAGATTGGTGATGCGGGTAAACGATTACATACCGCACGCTCGCGCAATGATCAGGTAGCCACCGATACACGTTTGTATTTACGTAAACGTACCGATGAGTTGCTTACTCGTATTCGCTCTTTGCAATCGGTACTTGTGAGGTTGGCGGAAGAGCATGCTGATACCATTATGCCAGGTTTTACCCATTTGCAGACGGCGCAACCAGTCACCCTTGGGCATCATTTGCTGGCGTATGTAGAAATGTTTGAACGTGATGCAGCGCGCTTTATGGATGCGCGTAATCGCATGAATCAATGTCCCCTTGGTTCGGCAGCATTGGCAGGTACAACATTTGATATAGACCGAGCCTTTACTGCGAATGAACTGGGCTTTGATGCACCAACTGGCAATTCACTGGATTCGGTGTCAGACCGTGATTTTATTATGGAATTATTGGCGAGTGCTTCGATTTGTTCAGTGCATTTATCACGCTTCTCTGAAGAATTGATTTTATGGATGAGTGCGCAGTTTTCATTTATTGAGCTTCCTGATGCATTTTGCACAGGCTCATCTATTATGCCTCAGAAGAAAAACCCAGATATGCCTGAATTGGTGCGTGGAAAGGCGGGGCGTATTATCGGTGGTTTAATGTCGATTCTTACAACGATGAAATCACTGCCTTTGGCGTACAATAAAGATATGCAGGAAGACAAAGAAGCCATCTTTGATGCTTTCGATAATCTTGAAGGTTGTTTGCGCGTATTTGCTGATATGTTGCCTGATATGACTGTACATAAAGAAGAATTGCACAAGGCAGCATCATCAGGTTTTGCCACAGCAACTGATTTAGCAGATGCATTGGTACGAGCGAATGTGCCCTTTCGTGATGCGCATGAAATTGTGGGTAAATCTGTAGCATATTGTATTCGTGAGGGTATTGAGTTGCATCAAATGCCAGAAGCAGCTTGCTTAGATATTGATGCGCGTTTGGGTGTTGATATGGTGCAGGCTCTATCGGTTGAGGCCTGTGTTGCCGCACGTGATCATGTGGGTGGAACAGCGCCGAATCAGGTGCGTTTGCAATGTGAATTATGGAAAAAGAAATTGGAGTCTGAATATGCGTAAGTGTTTATTATTGTGTTTAACCATTCTTGTCGTAGCCGGTTGTGGTCGAAAAGAGCCGACACAAGCCATTGTAGATGTAGGACCTCCTGAAATTGCGACTTTAAATATTGTAGATGCAGATCCTAGTAAAAAGCTCGAAATCCAATTAGCTGGTGGTCAAGGTGGTGTGGGCTATCAGATGGATAGGGCTGAAATGGACCCCTATTGTAAGTGTCCTTCAACATGGTTTCGTTATTATGAAGAGCCGCCACTAGCAAGAAATAATACCAAGGTCTTGCAAAAAATGATTAGTTTGGAAGTGGCTGGGCATGATTATGTTTATCGGCTGCGTGCGATTGATGCGGCGGGTCGTTTGGGAGCATGGAAAAAACTATCATTGCAAAATACAGCGAAGGAATGATGGATAAATCCACACAAGTTCGTTTGGGAAAGCTTGGGGCATACCCATTTGAACGCTTGAAAAAGCTTTTTTCTGCATCGGTGCCCAATTCAGCATTGGCACATATCGATGCAGGTGCAGGTGAGCCTCGCTTGCCATTGCCTGAATTTGTACAAGATACATTAAATGCCAATATATCAGGCTTTTCAAAATATCCGGCAACACGTGGCAATGCGCCATTACCACAAGCGATTGCTGATTGGTTGAAACAACGGTATGGCTTAAGAGATATGAATCCTGCCACACAGGTTTTGACTGCCAATGGCACACGTGAAGCTTTGTTTGCCATTGCTCATGCACTGGTGAACCCTGATGCAGAGAAAAAGCCTTATGTTATGATGCCCAATCCGATGTATCAGATTTATTATGGCGCAGCGGTAACCGCTGGCGCAGGGCCATATTTATTGCCATGTTTGGCAGAGCATGATTTTACGCCTATATTGGATGAAATCAGCGTAGACACATGGGAAAATACTGCTTTTGTGTATGTCTGTTCACCATCCAACCCGACAGGTTGGATTGCGGACCGTGATTATTATGCACGTTTACTTGCATTGGCAGATAAGCATGATTTTTATATTGTTGCGGATGAATGTTATTCAGAGATTTATTGGCAAGATAAACCGCTTGGACTGCTTGAAGTAGCGCAAGACTTGGGGCGTGTTGATTATGCACGTTGTCTGGTGATGAACTCATTATCCAAACGCTCGGCATTGCCGGGGTTACGTTCTGGCTTGATTGCTGGTGATGCTGATTTGATTGCTCGTTTTGCCAAGTTACGTAGTTATACAGGTGCGGCAACACCCTTACCATTGCAACATGTTGCTGCAGCGGCTTGGTCAGATGAAGAGCATGTTGCGCGGCATTTACAAATTTACCGTGATAGCTTGAAAGCATTCTTTGATGTTTGGGGGCAAGGCGATATACCTGCGGGCTCATTTTTTGTTTGGTTGCCCGTTGAAAATGATGAGGCTTTTGCCATCGCTGCGTATGAGCAGCAAGCAGTGACATTATTGCCAGGCTCTTATTTGGGTGCTGAAGATTCTCATGGTGAAAATGCGGGCTCAGGTTTTGTGCGCTTAGCGTTGGTGGATGGTGTAGAAAAAGCGGCTGAATTGGCAGCACGTTTGAAAAAGGTCAGGGTATAAATAATGAAAGTTCCTGAACAGATTGAAGATAAAATTTGCGAGTTGGCGGCAACAGGCAATACATTAAATTGTTATATTTATAACACCAAACCCATGGCTGAGAAGGTTGCAAATCTCACTGCTATCATGCCAGCAGGTGTTGAAATATTTTATGCCATGAAGGCGAATCCTCATGCTGCATTTTTGCAAACAGCAAAAGATTCAGGTGTGGAAGGCATTGAGATTGCCAGTTTGGGTGAGGCGAAAAAGGCTGTAGAGGCTGGCTTCTCACCCAATCAGCTGATTTATACAGGGCCTGGGAAATCACCTGAGGAATTGCGTTGGTGTGTGCAACAAGGCATTCGAACGGTTCATATTGAATCGCTGACCGAGGCGCATCGCCTGCATAAGATTTGTATCGAGTATAATAAATTCCAAGATGTGCTGTTACGGATTAATGCTGACTTTGATATTCACGAAGCGCAGACCACCTTTTCAGGTGGCTCAAAGAAATTTGGTGTTGATGAAGAAAAACTCGATGAAGTATTGCCGCAGATTTTAGAATTGGAACATCTAAACTTTCGCGGTTTACATGTGTATGCAGCGTCAGGTGTATTGAATGTTGATGATTTGCTTAAGAATTGTGAGTTGGTATTTCAATTAACACAAAAAATTGAAACCAATTATGCCAATGTTCGATGTGATATTATTGATTTTGGTGGTGGCTTTGGCGTTGACTACTTAGAAGAAGGACATGATTTCAACCCACAAGCTTGGGCAGATGGTCTGCGCAACATGATTGCGAAATATCATTTTGATGGTCGGCATTTTGTTTTGGAATTAGGACGTTATTTAGCGGCAGATTCAGGTTTTTTCTGTACAGAAATTCTCGACATCAAAGAATCACGCGGAAAAAAACAAGTGATTTGTGCAGGTGGCATCAATCATTTTCGTCGCCCTGCTGCATTAGGAATTAATCACCCGATGGCAATCGTTTGGATGAATAAAGCAAGGCTTTATACCTATCAAGAAAAGGTGCGTACTGAAAAGGTTTATTTTGGCGGCCCTCTTTGCACGGGAGCGGATAAGCTTGCCAATGATATTTTCATTGAAGCTGCTGATGTTGGTGATATTGCAGTGTTTGGCTTGGCTGGGGCGTATGGTTTGACGATGTCCAACCAAGCATTTTTAAGTCATGCAAAACCTGATGAGATTGTGTTAAACAGCTAATTGCTCAAAATCTACATCTGCAAAAAATAGATGTTCCCTCGAAAGATTGAAAGCAACCAGATGTTTTTCTACTGTATCTTGGTCATGCGAATGCGGTCGAGTAGGGGCTTTTCTTTGGCTTGCAATTCAAGGGCGCGTTGCATATCGGCTTTGACTTGGGCGCTGTGTCCTAGTGCCTGATGCGCCAGTGCGCGGTAGAAATAGGCTTTGCCGCTTTTTACTTGTGTGTTTTTAATATAGCTATTTATCGCATCCAATGCCTTTTGCGGTTGTCCAGCGCGTAATTGTAGTCTACCGATGCGGTAATCGGTATCCACATCTTTTGGATTTACGGTTTTTTCCCTGTAGAAGGCTTGCAGTGCCTCGGTATCTTTGCCCAATTGTTCCAAAGAGCTACCTAGATTGTAATTGGCATTAGGATATTCCGGATTCATTTTTAGAACCTTGGCAAAGATGATGGTGGCCTCTTGATAGCGTTTGAGGCGCATCAATTGTGTGCCAACAGCATGATAGTGTTTTGCTGTTGGCATGATTTTGGCCTTGGTCTGACGTTTGTGCAAAACAGCTAGTTTCTTCTTGTTTGCATAATCGGGTGTCGGTTCGACCAGTTTTTTCCATCTGCGAGTAATACTTGTGTTATGCAGACGATTTAATGCTTGGAAAATAAAATCAGCAGGAAAAGCTTCGCCTGTTTTACCCAGTGTCTGATGGATGTCTTTGATGTTAAAACTATTTCTCAAACGCTGTTTGAACTTCGGAATGCCGCTATCATGCAGGCGAGCCATTTCAAATTCCAGTGCTGGGTAATCAGCTGTGTTGATTGGTCCGTCCGGGTCGTCAATAATAGGAAATACATCTGACATCATCAACTGATAGGGCAGCCAGTCGGCCATGACGCCGTATCTTTTTAGCATATCTTCGGAAAATTTTGAGTTTTGTGTAACAGTTTCCGCCTGCTGAACGTGTAATGGTTCGTTGGAGGCAACAAGTAGGAAATAGGCGGATTTGATATACAGAATCGCGCAGTGTTTAAAGCTCTTTTGTAGGGTGCGCAAAATAATGTCGGCACCGACATCGCCGATGCGCGAATCCATCCATGTGATGTAAACGCCGTCAGGCGTCAGGCGTTTACCGATAGCATCGAAGAAATCACGGGTATAGAGCTTGGATGAACTGAAATACAGTGGCGTGGTAACAGTATTCAGAATCATCGAATATTTCTTATCGCCGGCTTTCACATAATGAATCGCATCATCGACAACGATATTGACTTTCGGATTCTGCTCGATGTCAAAATTCCACTGCTGCATACGAAACAGATTCTCGCGCACGACCGGGTTGATTTCGACAACATCGCTATGCTCGAAAAATAGCCCGACGGAAGAAGAAGTCGCGCCGCTACCCAAGCCAAGTATCAACGCGTCATCTAGTCGCGGTGAAAATAGCGAACCCATGGCGCCGACGATTTTTTCGGAAGGATTGTCCAGAGCAATACTGATGTAGCCATTGATGAAAAAATAGGGTCTTCCTTTCAGCCAGTTGATGGAAAATACATCCTGATAACCTTTGTAACGATCCGGAAAACTGAAATTATCACGTGCATCCCGAAGTTTTTCGACATTGCGGAATTTGGTGTAGCTGAGGAATAACAAATCTTCGTCCCACTTGAATTGCTGAAAGCCAATCAATGCGGCAACCACCATGCAGGCGGGAATCAAATGTTTGAATCGTCCCTTTTGATACACGACCAATGCCATTGCTGAAATAATGCCGATAATCAGTAGTTGTACGCCGTAATCAAGAAAACGATGCAATAAAAAGACCATCAGCAGAAAGCCGAGTACATTGGCCAACGAGGAAATAAACAGCAGTGAACCAGATTCGCGACTGACTTCCTGCTTCTGATTGAGAAGGGCGGGAATGGTTGCACCGAAGCTGATGGCAGGTAGCAGCATTAGGACGCTGAGCATTATCCACTTGAGCAAAATAATCAGCCAGAAATGCTTGCTGACCAGCCCATACAGCGCAGCATACACATAAATTGCCGCGCCTGCTGTACACATCAGCCACAGTAGCCCCGCTAGGTTTAGCCACATGACGGTGGTGAAGCTGAGTGAAAAGCGTTTGACCAGCCACGAACCGAGGGTGATACCGAGCAGAATTAGCGACAACACTAGCGCAAATGATTCGCGGAATGGACCGAATATTAATTCAGAATATTTAACCATGAACAATTGAAAAATAGCCGAGGCGACACTTGCCAGTATGAGCGGTAGCCAACGACCGATGTCGATAGTTTGGAAAATACAACGGATGTTAAAACCCTTTGCATGATTTTCTGTATTCATATGGCGTAAATGTTCGAAACGGAACCGTAGACCGATGGCAATCAATGTATTGACGATAGCAAATAGGGTTACTGTGCCGCGAATGCCGAAAGTGCGAATGAAATAGAATTCAATAAGCAATGCTGTTAGTGCAGCACCGAGATTATATATCATATACACCCAAGAAAATGAGTGCTTTTCGTGTTCGTTTTGTTGAGTTTGATTGCGGTTATGACTGAAGTAGCCAGCAAATAACGGCACGCTGCAACCGATAAGAAAAGCTGGAGTCGCTAGCAGTAAAACGCAAACAAGAATGCTGCCGCTTAGATTATCGGCAAACAGCGAAGAGCCAGCGTAAATAAAACTATTGACCCACGGTTGGGAAAAGGCAATCAGTAGTCCGTAAATTCCGATACCCGCTTCAATCGCCCAAAGCCAACGCCATAAACGATGTGCATACGCCGAACCGAAGCCAATACCGAGCAGAAAAGTCATTAAAATGGCTGCGGAAACAGCGAATTGATCGCCGATCATATTCCCGAGAATACGTCCGTAGAGAATTTCGTAGGAAATACCGGCAAAACCAGAAAGCAGCATTAACAGTCCAAATAGCTTTGGTTGTGATTCTATTTTCATCTGCATGTTGTACCTCTCATCATTGTTAGTGCCACCTTTTTCTGCGAACCGTATTCCGAGTTCTTTGGAACTCTGGGGGGACACAATACATCATTCAATCTGTTCATAGTTTCATATTGCATGACTTAAACTTTATCACCACGGTATTGCAATGCTTCTGCAATATGTAGGCTTGAAATGGCATCTTCTTGTGCCAAATCAGCAATGGTTCGCGCGACTTTAAGAATGCGATGGTATGAGCGAGCTGAAAGTGCAAAGCGTGTCATGGCCGTATCGAGCAACTTGGCACCTGCTTGGTCGGGCTTGGCAAACTTTTCTAGTTCAGTGGGCTGTAAGCGTGCGTTTACAACGCCTTCACCCTGACGATGATACTGAATGCTCCGCGCATCTTGTACGCGTTGAGCTACAATATGTGAAGACTCGCCTATTTGCATACTCATCAAAGCTTCTTTTTCTACGGGCGGCACATGAATACGCAAATCAAAGCGATCCAGTAGTGGACCGGAAATGCGGTCTTTGTAACGCCTGACTTGAGCATCATTACAGCGGCAAGGGTGTGTTGGATGCCCTAAATAACCGCATGGGCAAGGGTTCATGGCTGCCAATAATTGGAATTTTGCAGGAAAGGATAAGGTATCAGCAGCACGTGCAATACAAACCTCACCGTTTTCTAAAGGTTGACGCAATACCTCCAATACCTGACGTTTGTATTCGGGTAATTCATCAAGAAATAACACGCCACAGTGAGATTTAGAAACTTCACCAGGTTTGGGTGTGCTGCCGCCACCAATCAGAGCGACATCAGAGGCTGAATGATGGGGGGTGCGAAAAGGCGGTGTTGAAGATACAGGTGAACGACCAGCTTCACCTGCCACACTATAAATACGCGCTACCTGTAAACGCTCTGACATACTTAATGCTGGTAGAATACTTGGTAAACGCGCAGCTAACATGCTTTTGCCCACGCCTGGCGGTCCACTCATAAGTAAATGATGGTTGCCTGCGGCGGCAATTTCTAATGCACGTCTGGCTTGGTGTTGACCTCGAATATCAGCCATATCAGGTAATGGGGCTGTCTTTTTATTTGATAGTGGCGCCGTACTTGCTGTGTAAGGGGTGAGTTGTGTTTGTCCTGATAGGTGCTCCGCAACTTGTAATAATGATGTTGCTGCAAGTATTTGGATGCCATCAACAATAGAGGCTTCTTCAGCATTGCTGTGTGGGACAATGATTGTCTCAAAACCTTTTTGACGAGCAAAAATTGTCAATGGTAGTACACCAGAAATTGGGTTAAGCCGACCGTCCAATGCCAGCTCACCCAATATAAATGGAGGCTGTTGGACTTCTGGAATTTGCCCCGATGCCCATAATAATCCAATTGCAACAGGCAAATCGAAATGCGAGCCATCTTTGCGCTTGTCTGCGGGTGCTAAGTTGACGGTAATATGACTTAAAGGAAATTCATAGTGTGAATTAAGTAAGGCTGAGCGTACGCGGTCACGTGCTTCTCGAACCGATGCATCTGGCAAACCAACCATATTCCAACAAGGCAAACCGCGTGATAAATCAACTTCGACATCCACTGCTTCTGCATCCAAACCGCGCAGTGATGCTGAAGCAAGTCTGGCTAACATGGTTAAGCTTTTGATTCCAAATCTTTCATATGCTCTTCCAATGTTTTAATGCGTTCGACTAAGTCTTGCATATCCTGTTGGGATTTTTTCAGCATCGCTTCTTGCACCAGCATACGTTCATCTGTGACGACATCGAGCTGCTGCAATGCACCTTCTACAATGGAGCGCACCTGTGATTCAGCCTCTTGCTTTGCCCCACCCAACAAACGTAGTCCACTCGCAATTTTTTCTGAAATATCGTCTAATACTTGGTTTGATGCCATATAGATTTCCCCTTTAAGTCTTATTTATTCATGTGGCCTTTTAAAAAAGCTCGTTTACCAGATGGCATTTTAATTCTTAACCAGCCAGTTGTTTTTGATGGTGATACATCGAGTTTTGTTCCTGGCACAAACCATCCGACTTTGGGTGCTGTGACGGATGCTTTGGCACGAATATAGTGATACTTTTTGAAATTAAAGCGGTCATTGTTTTTTACGCCCAATGCGCTTGTTTGAATGCCTTCAAAAATAGCATCCTCTACAGATTTTTGTCTGCTCATGCCTTTGTATGCGCGCCCTGAAACTGTTGTTAGGCGGGTTGTTTCACTTATGAGTTTCATGCTGCCTGTAAGCTTATTGTTGGAAAACTCTAAGATGTAGCCACTATCTACAGGTTCAATCAGGGTGGCTGATAAATCCATGCCATCCAATGTTTTTTGTGTAGCAATAAGAATTTTACGCATTGAAAATGGCAAACTTTTCTTCTCTGGTGAGAAAAGATATACCGCTCCATCTACAGCTGCACCACCGGCTGCTGCAATCACGGTGCAGCCAGACAAGATGCTTAATGAAAGACAGAAAACAATTATTCGCCCCATCGTTTCGCCTCCATATTCGCTACATGTAAATGGTCTAAAACACGTGATACCATGAAATCAACCAAATCTGAAATGCTTTCGGGACGATGGTAAAACCCAGGCATGGCTGGAATCAAATCCACACCCAAGCGTGATAGTTTTAACATATGTTCTAGATGAATGGCTGACAGTGGTGTTTCGCGCGGCATGAGAATGAGTTGTTTACGCTCTTTAATCATCACATCGGCAGCGCGTTCAATCAATTGCTCTGACATACCATTGGCAATGCCAGCAAGTGTGCCCATGGAGCATGGAATGACGACCATCTGCTGAATGTTGCTTGAGCCAGATGCCGCAGGTGAAAACCAGTCGTATTTATCATAACAACGTAGATTGTTTGTATCACAACCCAAATGTTGAGCCAAAGCCGTAGCAGTTTCACTGGCGGATTCCGGTAAGCGTAAATCACATTCTTGTTTTAAGACAATGCGTGCAGCATCTGAGAGTAGCACATGCAAGCATATATCAGCAGTTAGTAGTTTTTGGATGAGACGCAAGCCATAGGCAGCGCCCGATGCCCCAGTCATCGCAATGATGATTTGTTTTTGTTTGATAGAATCACCCATTACATGCTAAAACTTTCACCCAAATACAAACGTCGTGCATCAGGGTGTTCAATAATTTCATCTGCAGTGCCTTGCACTAAAATTTCGCCAGCACTCATCAAATAAGCGCGGTCACAAATCGATAAGGTATCACGCACATTATGGTCGGTGATTAAAATGCCAATACCTTTATCACGCAATTCAGCGATGATGCTTTGAATATCTTCAACAGCGATGGGGTCTACACCAGCAAAAGGTTCATCCAACAATAAAAAACGTGGTTTGGTAACCAAGGCGCGAGCAATTTCCGTGCGTCTGCGTTGACCACCCGAAAGGGTATAGGCTTTTTGATGTTGGACACCTTCAATGCCTAAGTCGATGAGTAAATTCTCAAGTTCTTCTTCGATTTGAATGCGAGGGAGGTCTAATGTTTCAAAAATAGCCAATAGATTTTCGCGAACGGTTAACTTGCGAAAAATACTTGCCTCTTGGGGTAAATAGCCAATACCTCGGCGGGCGCGCAAGTGCATGGGCAATGAAGTAACATCTTCATTGTCGATAGTGACACGACCTTCATCAGCAGGCACAAGCCCACAGACCATGTAAAAACTGGTAGTTTTACCTGCGCCATTGGGTCCAAGAACACCAATACACTCACCTGAATACACATCCAGACTTATTGAATGAACCACAGTTTTTCCGCCATAACGCTTGCATAAGTGTTCGGCTGAAAGGTGATGGACACTTTGAGTCATGGCTTTTTACCTACAGAGTCTTCTGATTCGATACGCATACGTACGCGTTCGCCATTACCTTGCATGACTTGTGTATGCTCTGTTTTTATATTATGAATAATTTTTTCACCACGAATAACACCATCGGAATCTTCTACGCTGGCTTTACCAATAAGTGTTAAAATATTATCTTTTTTATTGTATTTTGCTTGCTTGGATGCACCGCGTTTATGCCCTTGTTGCATGCGTACGCGCCCAAATGCTTCGGCACGTTGCAATTCATTGTTTTGATAATAGGCAAGTAGGCGGTCACAGCGTAAGTCGAAGTTTCCACGCACCAAATGTACGCCACCTTTGAATTGTGCTTGGCTACGCAAGTGGTTCACGATCATTTGTTCAGATTCAATGATGACAGCATCTTCAGCCCATGCGATATTCACCATCAGGCATAGCCATAAGGTTAGTAAGAACTTCATTGTAAGCCTCCTAAGCGCTTTGGATGCGAATCTTTTACCCATACATCATGTGCAATATACAACATTTGGCTTTTGCGTTCTGCTTTTAAACCGCGCCCTTTGAATGTTGTATGCTGACCTTTGGCTGTAAATGCATTGGGTACAATAACTTCATCACGCGTACTGTCAAAATACAATGCATTCGTAAGCAATAGCCAATCACGGTATGTTACGCTGACATTACCTTTAAAGTGAATATTCCGTTTGAGCGGCTCAAACCATGCTTTATCACCATGCACTGTGATGACTTCATTGGTTTCTGTAAATAGTTCTAGAACGGGGGTTGTAAGTAACATGGTGTTTTCATGTTGTTTGGCAGACTCAGCTTTTAATCGCCAAATAATGCGTTCACCTTTACGCTCAACAATCAATGGCTTTTCGACGCGTGTGGATGCCGCCTCACCTGTGTCAGTAGTTTCTTCTGGTAGTGCGACAGTATTGCTATGTGACCACATCAAACCCGCAGCAATAATCACGCTGCCAATAGATATGAGCAAACAACCCCACTTTAGGTAACGCCAGTGCCATGCACGCATCAACTATTTACCAACCGCTTTCTTGTGCTGATACGCCATACGGTGTCTGCATGATGTCATCCCAAGCATGGTTGGCAACAATAAACCCTTCACAGGCTTGGCGCACGGCACCATTGCCGCCGGCATAACCAGAGACCCAGTCTACCTTGGATTGAACACCCTGATGGGCATCGGCAGGTGCCATGCTAAAGCGGCATACATCCATGGCTGGTAAATCAATCACATCGTCACCCATGTATGCACAGTCAGATGCTTGAATCCCTGCTTTTTTGCACAGTACCGCAATACCATCGGCTTTTCGTAAACTGCCTTGAATAAGATATTTGATACCCAGTTCTTGGGCGCGATGTTC
Organism: uncultured Pseudomonadota bacterium; assembly: GCA_913055645.1. Classification (GTDB taxonomy): domain Bacteria; phylum Pseudomonadota; class Zetaproteobacteria; order Mariprofundales; family Mariprofundaceae. The sequence goes on from CAJXLC010000014.1 coordinate 42,693, forward strand.
AACAACTTTGGATGTGCGGCCTGTTAAAATAGCCACTTCTATACCCATACGTTGCAATAGTTTGATGCCATGACCATCGCGCACATTAAATGCTTTGATTTGTTCACATTCATCCGTGAGGAAAATTTGCCCTGCCGTTAATACACCATCCACATCCAAAATAAGCATGCGAATATCTTTTGCTAAATTCATAGGGAATGATTGATAACTATGGCTCATGCGACACCTGCCTGTAAAAGGTCATGTAAATGTACAATGCCTTGCAACTCATCATTGTCCGTCACCACAAACAATGTTGTGAGTTTGTATTTTTCCATGATGTGCACAGCTTCACTTGCTAGATGGTTTGGCGCTATACTTCTTGGTTTGGGGTGCGCTAAGGTTTTAACAGAAGCCTCTAAATCAACATCACCCGACTGTAAAATACGGCGCAAATCACCATCGGTGATACAAGCAATCAGTTTCTCATTTTCTTGAACACCTGTCACACCTAAACGATGTTGAGACATCTCTACGATAGCTTCTTTTAAGCTGGCAGATATATCTACCATAGGCAGTTCATCACCAGCATGCATGACATCAGCAACCGTCATTAATTTGCGCCCCAAGCTTCCTGCGGGATGCACGCGCGCAAAATCTTCTTCTTTAAAACCACGTTGTTTCAATATCACCACTGCTAAAGCATCACCCAGTGCCAATGTTGCGGTTGTTGATGCAGTAGGGGCTAAATTCATAGGGCAAGCCTCTTCACGAACAGGGACTTCTAACACCATATCTGCAAACTTTGCCAGTGTAGATGTTGGGTTTCCCGTCATGGCAATCACGGATGCACCCAAACGTTTGATGGTGGGCAGTAAGCCGCAGACTTCATCGGTTTCACCGCTATGTGATAATGCCAACACAGCATCATCACTGGTAATCATGCCCAAGTCACCATGTTGGGCTTCTGCGGCATGGACGAAAAAAGCAGGTGTGCCTGTGGATGCAAAGGTTGCGGCAATTTTTCGCGCAATAATGCCTGATTTCCCCATGCCAACGACGACCAAACGACCTTTTAGATTTAAAATACAATCCGCAGCAGCGATAAAATCATGATTTAATGTTTGTTTTTGTGCCTGTAGGCCTTGAATTTCAATATCAAGAACGGTTTTGGCTTGTTCTAGCCATAATTCAGTATTCATGGTTAACCCCATTCGGATTGCTGTGCAGAAAGTTTTAGGTTGTCTTGTAGCGCGTTAGCATGCTTCTTGAAGCTAGCCATTTCAGCTTTGGGCACAGGTTTTGCAGGTGTGTGTTTTACATGTAGTGGGTTCACGGCACGTCCACGGACACGAAATTCAAAGTGCAGATGAGGCCCAGTTGCCAGACCTGACATGCCGACATAACCAATGATTTGCCCTTGTTTGACGCGCACACCTTTATGAATGCCCCGACCAAACTTACTCATATGCCCATAACGCGTACTGTGATTGCGATTGGTATGGCGAATTTGAACCAAACGCCCATAGCCGCCTTTCCAACCAGCAAAGGTAATGCGCCCATCGCCGAGTGCATGAATAGGTGTGCCGGTTCTTGCTGCATAATCCACACCTTTATGGGCGCGTGTATAACCCAATATGGGGTGTTTGCGGGCTGTTCTAAAACGTGATGATATTCGGGAATATTTTACTGGGGCTTTCAAGTATGACTTGCGTAAGCTTTTCCCATCCAGTGAGTAGTAACCATCTTTGCCGTTTTTGAGTTGATAACGAATAGCATGGTAACTACGCCCTTGGTTGGTAAATACGGCATTTAAAATAGTAGTGCCAATGACTTTTCCTGCATCATTGTATTCTTCTTGATACAACACTTGAAATGAGTCGCCTTTGCGCAAATCACGCGCAAAATCAATATCCCAGGCAAACACATCAACCAAATTCATTGTGGTTCGATCATCCAGCCCAGCTTTGGATGCTGCGACAAACAAGCTATCTGAAATGGTTGCTTGAACATAAACTTGGCGATGTGATGTGGTGTTTTGTTCCAAACTTGCTTGCCAGCCTTGTTCGCTATGCTTTAGGTGCAATTTTTGGCTTGCATCAATATCATAGTACACATGAATGATGCCATCTATATCATGACGGCTAAAGGTATGCCCTGCTTGAATACGTTTGAGTGGATGGATATTTTTTGCAGCAGCTTGCATGGCGACAATATCGTTAAAGTTGAATCCCAAAGTGCTTAATGATGAAATGGCAGAGTCGCCTGATTTCACAATAACCTTCTTTTGAATTTTGGCATGGTTTAACACGTTATTTCTTTCAGTCTTTAACCATTCTTCGTGTGTAAGTTGTACGCTTGCATCGACGCTCAAGCTCGATATGGTTGTTATCACCAATAGCAAAACAAGAGCTGATAAAATGGGGATGTACACCGCTTTTATAGAAAACAATTTTCTCAACAAGCGTTGCGTATGATGCACGATATTCTGTGAGCCAGAAGCGCGGCGTTTTTTGCGCGCAGGTGGCTGCGTAGCGGCTGAATAAGTTCGATTTGCAAAATCCTGTGCCAACATTAACTCCTATAAGGACTTATGAAGTGGCTCATAAGTTGGCGCATGGTGATGGGATATTGAGTATTGTCAAAAAGCATAACTATTTATTGCGAATCAACATTTTCTTTATCGTTTTCACTGACTGCAGTATCACTTTCAGTATCTATCATCAACTCTTGATGAACGAGTAGTGTCATGTGGGTAATCACAATGCATGGAACACTGGCGATAGCAGCCAATAATAAGCCCAGCATGATTAAAGCCAGTAGATGGGCAATGCTGCCCCAAAAGCCAATAGCATCGACGATACGTAAGAATGCTTCGTTGGCAGTATAATCGACCAAACTTAATGTAACTTGTGCCCCTAGCCATAATGGAGAAAGAACCACAACTGCAATGACACAGCTAACCAGCACACCACCTAAGTTATAAAGCAATAAGGTTGGCAGGCGTTGTTTTATTAAATGCCACAAATCTTCTTTTAGATGTTGAACATCCTCACTAACCAACACGACTCGTGCAGCAATATTGAATAGGGCTAACAGCAGAGCTACGGCGATCATACTGTTGAGAAGCAAAAGAGGCACTGCCAGAAGTGATAACCAAATCAAACCCAAAGCGGGGATGTTTGCGAGTGATAAAAGTAGCATTTCACCAAGTAACAAGACTAGCAGCAAGGCAGTTCCCCATGCGGGTAAAAGCATCAATGCACGGGTTTTCCCCCAAGCAAAACGAAATGCCTCCATGCTGTTGGGCATAGCCTCTGATTGTAAATTTTGATGAAGCTGATGTGCCATGGCGGTTAAACCAAACAAGAACCAAAATAAGCTACCTAATACGCCGATAAAAGACATGAGAATGCCAGAAAAGGTATCATGTTCACTAGGCATGAATAATAGGCCGAGAATTACCACTGCGCCCAAGATACTGAGCGACATGGTAAGCAGAAGCTTGGGTTTTAGAGCATTTTGAATAGCCAGCCACCATGGTTCAGCTTGCCAATGATGTGGTGTCATGATGCCTCCAGCAACAAAGCGAATGATTCAACAAGCAAGTTACAAAGGTTGCAATCATACATGACTTTTGGCGATTGTTCCAAAGTCTTTATGGTTTAACGTGTGCCGCCTTGAATATACTGCTGTGCAAAGGCGTTAAAGCCATTCATATTTTTTAATGCAGAACCTAGGTTGCGAATGGTGTTTAACATCAAGTCATGGCTAAGCTCTTTATGCTTCTGCATGAGGCAATCCATACTTTTTTCTGGTATGATATAAACTTCACATGTTTCAAGTGCTTTAACAGTGGCGCTGGCAAGATCATGATTAAAAAATGCCATATCTCCCATCTGTGCGCCAGCTTCCAACTTGGCTATGCGTACAGCTTGACCATGTTTTTCATATTGTAGACTAACTGTGCCTGAATATAACAAAAATAGACCTTGAGATGCATCGCCTTCGGTAATGAGTTTGTCACTCTGTGTATAGCTTTTTACATCAATCATCTCAAGTAATATATCTTGTTCATGATTGGATAAAGTGCGAGAAAAAATATTTTCTTCTAACCATTTTATATCTACATTAGCCATGCGAACCTCCAAAGTTGTTGCCTGCCACAGGATATATGGCAGTTGATGGGCATCCGTGACACACATCACCATGACATTATAGTCTATGTAACATTCTTAAGCTTTATGCAGAATTCACATGCAGATTAAAAAAAGTATAGGGGAAACGAGGGGCGTTGAAACTGAAGTTATTACCAAGACTTCTCAAGAAAGCATCTGCCCCCCCCCTCCACGATTTAGCGAGGTCATAGCATCAACAATGACAACAGGGAACGCAACGGCTATTTCCCCCAGCTGCAAAAATGCGGCAATACCCATCGGGATATCGCTGCATCTATCGACAGCTTGCCGGGACCAAACAGGATGATAGCCAGCAGCATCAAGCCCCATACCTTGTGGTCGATAAATCCAGCACCGATAAAATCAGTCCATAATCCATGCGGCCACAGAGCCGGATAAGAAATAACGGCCACGATATTGTAG